>DASZQM010000265.1:0-14069 GCA_035549645.1 Solirubrobacterales bacterium
GCATCACGCTGGTGTCGAGCCCGCCCGAGTAGAGCAGCAGGACGCGCCGCACCTCGGCGGGGTCCGCCTCGTAGGAGGCGGTGCGTACGTCTGCGGGAGAGTCGGGGGTCACGGGAAGGGGCGGGAAGTCTCGCAGGCGGCCCTAGGGAGCGCCGATGCCGCCACTGCCGTTTTCTTCTTCGGGCGGAGTAGTGGTGGTGGATTCGGGCGGCGTCGTGGTTTCGGTGGTGGTTTCCGTCGTTTCGGTCGTTTCCGGTTCCGTGCTCTCGGTAGTCGAGCCCGTGGTTGTCTCGGTTGAGGCTTCGGTGGTGGTTGTTTCGCTCGGCGTCGTGGTGACGGTCGAGGTATCGCTGGAGCCCCCGCTGCCGGCAATCACGAGGACAGCGATGACCAGGCCGACGATCACCGCGATCAGACAGGCGACGAGCAGGCGCATGTTGCCGTGCGGCTTGTGGTCGTCGCCGTTGTCGTCGGGCGCGCGCATCATCCGGGTCGGGTCCTCGTGCATGGCTCAGTCCTCCGGTCCGAGTATCGCGTCGAGAATCTCGCTGGTGTCCTCGATCTCGAAGCTGCTGCGCAGGCGCGCCGCGATCTCCTCGCGGCTGCTGCCCGAGACGGCCATCTGGGTCGCCAGCAGGCGGGCGCCGGCGGCACCTGAGCGCGGTCCGGGGGCGGGCTCGGTGCCAGGGTCGGTGACCGGTCGCAGGTGCGGCTCCCGCGGTCGCGCCGCCTGCGACGGCGGGTCGAGCTCATCGGCGAGGGCGCGCAGTCGCTCGGCGACGATCCGGTCGGCACGGGCGTTCGCCTCGGAGAGCTGGCGGCGGGCCTGCTCCTCGGCGTCGTCGATCACCTTCGCCGCCGCCTGCTCGGCGGCCTCGACGATCGCGGCAAGTCGCTCCGCCGTGCTGGAGGTCAGCGCGCGCGGCTCGGATGGGCGCTTGGAGCTCATTCGGGTGCGTAGCTTAGGAGCGCGGCCTCGATCGTGGTCACGGCCTGGGAGATCTGGTCGGGATCGACCGTCAGCGGCGGCAGCAGCCGCAGCGTGCTCGCCCCCGGCACGTTGACGACGAGACCACGCCCGAGCAGGTCGGCGCCGATCGCGGGGGCGTCGATTCCCTCGGCCAGCCCGACGCCGAGCATCAGGCCGCGGCCGCGCACCTCGCTGACGCCCTCCAGCGCCAGCAGGTCCTCGCGCAGCTTCGAGCCGAGCTCGCGCACCCGCCTCAGCAGCGCCGGCTGATCGACGATGTCGAGCACCGCCAGGGCGGCGGTCGAGGCGACGGGCCCGGCGGCGAAGGTGGAGCCGTGATCACCGGGCTCGAGCACCTCCCCCGCTTCCGGCGAGGTGATGCAGGCGCCGATCGGCATCCCTCCCCCCAGCGCCTTGGCGCTGGTCAGCACGTCGGGGCGGACCGGCGTCTGCTCGTAGACCCAGAGCGAGCCGGTGCGGCCGATCCCGGTCTGGATCTCGTCGAGGATCAGCAGCGCGCCGACCTCGTCGCAGGCCCGGCGAGCGGCCAGCAGCGCCTCGTCGGAGAGCGGGTTGACACCGGCCTCGCCCTGGATCGGCTCGATCAGGACCGCGGCCGTGCTCTCGCCGACCGCCGCGCGCAGGGCGTCGGGATCGTCGAAGGGGACGGAGCTGAAGCCGGGCAGCATCGGCCCCATGTCGGGATTTGTCGCCAGCGCCGGGGTTGCCGAGAGGGCGCCGTAGGTGCGGCCGTGGAAGTCGCGCTCGAAGCTGACGATCTCGGGCAGCTCGATGCCGCGCCGGTGGGCGTGCTTGCGGGCGATCTTGATCGCGCACTCGTTGGCCTCGGTGCCGGAGTTGGAGAAGAAGACGCGCCCGCCCAGGCTCGACTCCGAGAGCCGCTCGGCGAGCCGCACCATCGGCTCGGTGTAGAAGAGGTTGGAGGTGTGCATGAGGCGACCGGCCTGCTCGCGCACCGCCTCGACCACCGCGGGGTTGCAGTGGCCGACCGAGCAGACCGAGATGCCGGTGAGGAAGTCGAGGTACTCCTTGCCCTCGGCATCCCAGAGCAGCGAGCCCTCGCCACGGACGAACTCGACCGGCGCCCGCTTGTAGGTCCGCATCAGGTAGCGCTGCTCGAGCGCCTGCAGGTCGGTCAGGTTCACGGCGTCACCATCGTGCCGATGCCGGCGTCGGTGAAGAGCTCGACCAGCAGCGAGTGCGGGCGGCGGCCGTCGATGATGTGGGCGGCTCCTGCTCCCCCCCGGATCGCGTCGGCGCAGGCGGCGAGCTTCGGACGCATGCCACCGTCGATCTCCGGCAGCTTGGCCTCGACCTCGCCGACCGTCGCCCGGGCGATCAGCGAGTCGGCGTCGGCGGGATCCCCGAGCCAGCCCTCGACGTCGGTGAGGAAGATCGCCTTGTGGGCGCCGAGCTTGCCGGCGACCTTGCCGGCGGCCTCGTCGGCGTTGACGTTGTAGGACTGGCCCTCCCGGTCCGAGGCCGATGAGGCGATCACCGGGATGTAGTCGGCGGCAATGTGGTTGAGCACGTCGACGTCGACGTGGTCGATCGAGCCGACGAAGCCGACCTCGTCGGCGTTGGCGACCGGCGAGACGCGGAAGAGGCTCCCGTCCTCGCCTGATAGTCCGACCGCCGGCTGGCCGTGGGCGTTGAGCCGCTGGACGATTTCCGAGTTGAGCTTGCCGACCAGGACCATGCGGGCGATCTCGACCGTCTCCGCGTCGGACACCCGCAGGCCCTCGTGGAAGCGGACCTCGAGACCGAGCCGGTCCATGTACTGGCTGATTTCGGGCCCGCCGCCGTGGACGACGATCGGGTTCATGCCGACGTACTTGAGCAGGACGACATCGGTGGCGAAGGCGTCGCGCAGGGAGTCCTCGCGCATCGCCGCGCCGCCGTACTTGATCACCACGGTCTGGCCGTGGAACTGCTTGATGTAGGGCAGCGCCTCGAGCAGCGTCTCGACGTTGACCGCGGCCGCCCGCGATTGGGGTGCCTGCTCGCTCACCTGCCTCCTCCTTCGCTCATGTCGTGTACTCCGCGTTGATCCGCACGTACTCGTAGCCGAGGTCCGAGAACCAGACATGGGCGCTGTGCTCGCCGCGGTCGAGCCGCAGGCCGATCTCGGCCTCGCTCTGCTCGCCCGCCAGCTCGGCGTTCTCGATGTTCTCGGCGCCGATCTCCTCCAGGTCCTCGCCGGCCAGGGCCATGCCGGCGGCCTGGGCGATCCGGCCCCAGTTGGGGTCGCGGCCGAACAGCGCCGTCTTGACCAGGGGCGAGTTGGCGATCGCCCGGGCGACCCGCTCGGCCTCGGCCTCGCTGGCGGCGCCGTCGACCTGGACCCGGCCGACCCGGCTCGAGCCCTCGCCGTCGGCGACCACCTCGATCGCGAGCTGCAGCAGGACGGCCTCGAGCAGGCCGTCGGGCAGCGGCTCCCCCGCCGCCCCGGTCGCCTGCAGGAGCAGCGTGTCGTTGGTGCTCATCTGCCCGTCGACCGTGATCCGCTCGAAGGAGGCATCACAGGCAGACCGCAGCGCAGCGTCGGGGTCCTCGACCACGGCGTCGGTCTGGACGAAGCAGAGCATCGTCGCCATGTTGGGCTGGATCATGCCGCCGCCCTTGGCCTGGGCCGAGAGCGTGACGCCACCGGCGCGCACGGTGCAGCGCTTGGGCCAGCGGTCGGTGGTGAGGATCGCGTCGGAGAAGGCGGCGGCGCCATCCGGCGAGAGCTGTGCGGCGGCGTCGCCGATGCCGCCGAGCACCTGCTCGACCGGCAGCGGCACCCCGATCACGCCGGTCTCGGCGACGGCGACGCTCTCCGGCCGCAAGCCGAGCTGCCCCGCCGCCGCGTCGCACATCGCCACCGCGTCGGCGAAGCCCTGCTCGCCGGTCTCGGCATTGGCGTTGCCGGCGTTGACCACCGCAGCCCGAATCGCGCCCCGCTCGCAGCGCTCGCGGCATACCCGCACCGGCGCCGCCGCCGAGGCGTTGCGCGTGAGCAGGATCGACGAGGAGACGCTCTCCGCGTCGCAGACGAGCAGGCCGACGTCGGTCTTGCCGCCGCCCTTGAGCCCGCAGTGGGCAGCGCCCGCACGGAAACCAGGGGCAAGCTGGGCCGGGTCGAGCTCCTCAACGCCGGCGGGCGGCTCTACCCAGCGCGACCTGAAGAAGGAATCGCCTGTCGCGGGAGCGCTCACAGCAGCCCCTCCGTCTCCTCGATCCCCAGCATCAGGTTGAGGTTCTGCACGCCCTGGCCGGAGGCGCCCTTCCAGATGTTGTCGATCGCCGAGAAGGCGATCACGCGCCCCCGCTCCTCGACCGTGACGTAGACGTGGCACTCGTTCGTGTCGCGCACCGAGCGCAGGTCGGGTGGGCGATCGAGCACCTTGACGAACGGCTCGCCCTCGTAGCGCTCGCGGTAGAGGGCCTGCACCTCCTCCTTGGCCATCGGCTCGGAGAGCTGGGCGAAGCAGGTCGCCAGCTCGCCCTGGTCGAGCGGCAAGAGGTGCGGTACGAAGGTGACGGGCGCCGGGCTGCCAAGCGCCGCCAGCTCCTGCTCGATCTCGGGCCGGTGCCGGTGTCCCTCGGTCTTGTAGGGGAAGGCGTTTTCGGTCATCGCGCTGAAGTGGACCGTGTCGTCGCTGCTGCGGCCGTAACCGGAGGTGCCCTGCATCGCCGAGATGTAGACCTCGCCGATCGAGCCCCGCTCGGCCAGCGGCGCCAGCGCCAACAGGCTCGCGGTCGGGTAGCAACCGGGAGTGGCGACCAGTTCGGCGTCGCGAAGCTGCTCGCGGTAGAGCTCGCTGAGGCCGTAGACCGCTCCCTCGAGCAGCTCCGGCGCGCCGTGCGGGCCGTACCAGCGCTCGTAGGTGGGCAGGTCGCGCAGGCGGAAGTCGGCGGAGAGATCGACGACCAGAGCGCCGAGCCCACGCAGCGCCGCCACCGCGGGAGCCGAGGCCCCGTGGGGGTAGGCGACGATCGCGGCGTCGATCTCCTCGATCTCGTCGAGGTCGAGCTCGGTCAGCTCGAGCGGCACCCGGTAGCGCGGGTAGAGCTCGTCGAGCCGCTTGCCGGCATCGCTGCGCG
The DNA here is from genome assembly GCA_035549645.1 of Solirubrobacterales bacterium. Classification (GTDB taxonomy): domain Bacteria; phylum Actinomycetota; class Thermoleophilia; order Solirubrobacterales; family 70-9; genus VRUE01. Next base: position 5,081 of record DASZQM010000265.1, read on the forward strand.
AGGTGGCCCCAACCAGCTCCAGCCGCGGGTGGTTCCAGACGATCTGCGCCGCCAGGGCGCCGGTGAAGCCCGAGGCGCCGGCAACCAGCACCCGCGCCACGGGATCGCCGTCGAGCCGCTGTTCGAGCGCGTTAGCCACGCAGGCTCCCTCCCAGCTTCTCCAGCTCGGCCTCGATCGCGGCCCGCTTGGCGCCGACCTCCTCGTCGGTGAGCGTGCGATCGGCGGCGCGGAACTCGAGCCGAAGGGCGACGCTCTTCTTGCCCTCACCGACCTGCTCCCCCTCATAGAGATCGAAGACGTCGGCGGCGCGCAGCAGCTCGCCACCGGCCACGAGCACGGCATCGCGCAGGTCCGCAGCGGCCACCTCGGTCGGCACGACCACCGCCAGGTCCTGGTTGACGGCGGGAAAGGTGGTGACGTCCTCGTAGGTCTCTTCACCGGCACTGGCGACGGCGAGCAACGGTGCCAGGTCGATTTCGAAGGCGGTGGCAGCCTCGACGTCCCACTCGCGACAGACGAGCGGGTGGACCTCGCCGATCCAGCCGGCCGGGACGCCGGCGACGGCGACGCTCGCCGCCTGTCCGGGATGGAGGAACGACTCCTCCGTCGACGCAAAGGAGAGCGCCGTGCCGAGCTGGCCGGCGAGCGCTTCAAGTGCGCCCTTGAGGGCGAAGAAGTCGTTGGGCACGTCATCTCCCCGCCACGACCGCAGCGGCGGTCCGATCGCGACACAGCCGAAGCGGTGCGGCTCGTGGTCGGGCGCGGGCCGCTCGCCAGGGAAATCGCCGGCAAGAGCCGCAAAGTCGCCCTCCACGCTCTCGTCGGAGCTCGACGCGGGCAGGTAGACACGCCCGGACTCGAAGAGCGAGACGCGCTCGGCGCCGCGGGCGAGGTTGCGCTGGGCGACGTCGAGCAGCGAGCCAAGCAGGGTCGTCCGCATCACCGACTGGTCCTCGGAAAGAGGGTTGGAGAGGACGACGCCGTTGCTGCGCGGGTCCTCGGCGGGCAGGCGCAGGCGCCCCGGCTCGCCGGGATCGGTGAAGCTCCAGCCGACGATCTCGTCGAAGCCGAGGTCCCGCAGGACGTCCTCGCCGCGGCGCTTGAGGCGCTGCGCCCGGCTCAGCCCACCGACCCGACCGGCCACCGCCGGCAAGGTGCTCGGCAGGTGCTCGTCGAGTCCGTGGACGCGGCCCACCTCCTCGATCAGGTCGACCTCGCGGGTGACGTCGTAGTGGCGGTCGGGCGGCACGGTCACCTCGAGGTCCTCGCCGATCTCGGCCACGCCGAAGCCGAGCCGCTCCAGGTAGGTCTTCTGGTCCTCCTGCGATATCGCCATTCCGAGCAGGCCCTCGACCCGCGCGCCGCGCATCCGGATCGTCGGCATCGCCGGGATCTGAGCAGCGACGTCGATCGTCCCCGGCACCAGCTTGGCGCCACAGAGCTCGACCAGCAGCCGCGAGGCGATCCGCTGCGCCCGCATGCAGAGCTCGGGGTGCAGCTGCTTCTCGAAGCGCGAGGAGGCCTCAGAGCGCAGCGAGAGCTGGCGTGAGCTGCGCAGGATGTTGGTGCCGTTCCAGTTGGCCACCTCGAGCAGCACCCGCGTCGTCTCTTCGGAGACCTCGGAGACCTGACCGCCCATGATCCCGGCGATCCCCGAGGGACCGTTGCGGTCGCAGACGAGCACCGTCTCCGCGTCGAGGGTCCGCTCGACGTCGTCGAGCGTCCTCATCTTCTCGCCGTCTTTGGCGGTGCGCACGGTCAGCGCCCCCTCCGGCACCTCGTCGAGGTCGAAGGCGTGCAGCGGCTGCGCGGTCAGCAGCATCACGTAGTTGGTGACGTCGACGACGTTGTTGATCGGCCGCTGCCCCGCCGCCACCAGTCGCGCCTGCAGCCAGGCCGGCGAGGGTCCGATCGTGACGTCGGTGAAGACGCGAGCGGTGAAGCGCGGGCAGAGCTCCGGGACCTCGACCGTGACCGAGGCGTAGTCGCCCACCTCGCCCTCTCCCTCAGCCTCGGCGTCCTCCAGCCACGGCTCCTGCGCCAGCGGCGCGGCGCTGATCGCGTGCACCTCGCGCGCGACCCCGTAGACGCCGAAGCAGTCGAGCCGGTTCGGCGTCACCTCCAGCTCCAGCACGGGCTCGGCCACCGGCAGCACCTCGGCCAACGGCGTACCCGGCACGAGGCCGTCGTCCTCGAGCACGAGGATGCCCTCGGGGCTCTCGCCGACGCCGAGCTCCGAGGCGGAGCAGATCATCCCGGCCGAGCGCACGCCGCGCAGCTTCGCTTCGCCGATCTCCATGCCGCCGGGCATCGTCGCCCCGGGCAGCGCCACCGGCACCGTCTGGCCGGCCGCCACGTTGGGGGCGCCGCAGACGACGATCCGCTCCCCGCCGTCGCCGGTGTCGAGCTTGCAGACGCGCAAGCGGTCGGCGTTGGGGTGCGGCTCGGCGCTCAGCACCTTGCCGACGACGAAGTTATGCGCCGAGGGCGGGCCGACGGCGCCGACCCGCTCGACCTCGGTGCCCGTCATCGCCAACCGCTCCGCCAGCGCCCCGGGCTCGACGCCGGGATCGCAGTACTCCCGCAACCACGAGTACGGAACCCTCATGAGAATTGCTCCAGCACCCGCACGTCGTTGTCGAAGAAGCGCCGCAGGTCGGGCACGGCGTGGCGCAGCATCGCGATCCGCTCGACCCCCATGCCGAAGGCAAAGCCCTGCACCCGCTCCGGGTCGTAGCCGTTGGCCTCGACGAAGCCGAGCACGTTGGGATCGACCATGCCGGCGCCGCCGACCTCGATCCAGCCGATCCCCTTGCAGAGGTTGCAGCGCTCGCCGTCGGCCAGCGTCCCGGTCCCCTGGCACTGGAAGCAGGAGACGTCGAACTCGACGCTGGGCTCGGTGAAGGGGAAGAAGTGCGGCCGCATGCGCGCCTCGCGGGCGCCGCCGAAGATCGCGCTGAGCATCTCGGTCAGGGTGCCCTGCAGGTCGGCGAGCGTGACCCCCTCGCCGATCGCCAGCCCCTCGACCTGGTGGAACATCGGGCTGTGGGTGGCGTCGGAGTCGCGCCGGTAGACCTTGCCCGGGGCGATCATGAAGATCGGCGGCGGCTGCGCCTCCATGCTGCGCACCTGCACCGGCGAGGTGTGCGTGCGCAGCAGCACCTCGGGGTCCGACTGCACGTAGAAGGTGTCCTGGAGCATCCGCGCCGGGTGCCCGGGCGGGTGGTTGAGCGCGGTGAAGTTGTAGTAGTCGTGCTCGACCTCGGGGCCCTCCATCACGCGGTAGCCGAGACCGACCATGACGTCCTCGATCTGGCGCGTGGTGCGGGTTATCAGGTGGGTGTGGCCGACCGGCCGCGGCGGCGCTCCCGGCAGGGTCACGTCGATCCGGTCGGCGGCAAGCTTGGCGTCCAGCTCGCCGGCGTCGAGCGCCTCGCCCCGGGTCGCGATCAGCGACTCGAGCTGCTTGCGCGCCTGGTTGGCACCCGAGCCGACCTTGCCCCTTTCCTCGGCGGGCAGCTCGGCGATGCCACGCAGGATCGTCGTCAGCTCCGCCTTGCGGCCGAGGTAGCGGACCCGCAGCTCCTCCAGCTCGGCGGTGCCGGGGGCGGCTTCGATCGCCGCCGACGCCTCGGCCCTGATCTCCTCGATCCGATCAAGCATCTGGCGCGACCTCCGGCATGGCGAGCGAAGATATCCGCTCGGCGCAAATTGCGGCAACGGCGGCGACGTTGAGCGACTCGGCGCCGCCCGGGCGCAGCGGGATCGTCAGCTCGGAATCGCAGGCGGAGAGCACCTCCGGCGGCAGTCCCTCGCGCTCGGCACCGAGACAGACAGTCGCCGCACCGGCAAGTGCGGCCGGCCCCTCGCCGCCGTGGGCGACCAGGGCGGCCCGCGGCCCCGGCGTCTGCTCGACGCCCGCCCGGGCCAGCGGCTGGGCGAAGATCGAGCCCATGCTCGCCCGCACCGCCTTGGGCGAGTAGGGATCGGCGCAGCCGGGGCCAAGCACGACGGGGCCGGCGAGCAGCGCGTGCGCGGTGCGGACGATCGTGCCGACGTTGCCGGGATCGCCGACGCCGTGCAGGTAGAAGCAGGGTGAGTCGCCGGGCTCGCTCCACCGCTGCGGCCAGATCCCGATCGCCCGAGTCCCAGAGCCCAGAGCCGAGACCGAAGCGAGCAGCTCGGGGGCGACCTCCTCGCCGTCGATCCCGCTGCCGGGAGCGACGAGCAGCGCCCGCGGCTCGACCCCGGCGGCCAACCCGGCCTCGATCAGGTCCTCTCCCTCGCTGAGGAAGAGCTGCTCGCGCTCGCGGTGCTTGCGCTCGCGCAGCTTGCGCACGAGCTTCAGCTTCTCGTTCTGGGGGCTTTCGATCATCTGCTTCGGTCTCGGCTGGGTTCTTCTGGTCTCGACTTTTTTCTCCTGGAACAAAAAAACGGGCCGTGAAAACGGCCCGCCCGGGAAAGTGGAGTGTTGGCTGCGACTAGGCGGCCGCACCCTCCCGGGCTAGCTCCACAAATCGGCGGAATGCATCGCGGTCGTTGACGGCGATGTCGGCGAGCATCTTGCGGTTCACCTCGACCTCGGCCTTGTTGAGGCCGTTGATCAGTTCGGAGTAGCTCATGCCCTCCAGCCGCGCGGCAGCGTTGATTCGGGTGATCCAGAGGCGGCGGAACTCACGCTTGCGGTTGCGCCGGTCGCGGTAGGCGTACATCCCCGAGCGCTGCACCTGCTCTTTGGCGAAGCGGTAGGAAGAATGCTTACGCCCGAAATAGCCTTTGGCTTCTTTCAGGACTTTGCGGCGCTTCTTACGCGCGTGGACTGAGCGCTTGACGCGACTCACTTGCCACCACCGAGCAGATTGCGCACGGTCTTCACGTCAGACGGTGCGATCTCGACCGGCCGCGCCATCCGCCGCTTGCGCTTCGGCGACTTCTTCTCGAGGATGTGACTCGAGTACGCGCGACGGCCACGGAGCTTGCCTGTGGCGGTCTTGCGGAAGCGCTTCTTGGCGCCCGAATGTGTCTTCATCTTCGGCACGGGGTCGCTATTGAAGCAGACGAGGCGGTGCGGGCGCTGGCCCTACCCCCGTTGACAGGCGTAGCGCAGGGTACTGTGGCGCCGCATGCGCATCGTCTACGTGGTCGGAACGCGACCAAACTTCGTCAAGACCGCCCCGGTGATCGGCGCCCTGCGCGAGCGCCTGCCCGCGGGCCGGCACACGATCGTCCACACCGGCCAGCACTACGACCGGCTGATGTCAGAGGTCTTCCTCGAGGAGCTCGGGGTCCCAGCACCCAACCACATGCTCGAGGTCGGCTCGGGCAGCCACGCACAGCAGACCGCACGGGTGATGGAGCGGCTGGAGCCGGTCCTGATCGACGAGAGTCCCGACCTGGTCCTCGTCCCCGGCGACGTCAACTCGACCGTAGCCGCGGCGCTGACGGCAGCGAAGCTGCAGATCCCGATCGGCCACATCGAGGCCGGCCTGCGCAGCTTCGACCGCACGATGCCCGAGGAGCTGAACCGGATCGTCACCGACCAGCTCGCCGAGCAGCTCTTCATCCACAGCCCCGAGGCAAGCGACAACCTGCACGCCGAGGGCATCCCTGCCGAGCGCATCCACCTGGTCGGCAACACGATGATCGACACCCTGGTCGCCCTGGAGGAGCGCTTCCGCACCGCCGGCGCAGCGGCGAAGCTCGGCGTCGATCCCGGCTCCTTCGTCCTCGTCACCCTGCACCGCCCCGCCCTCGTCGACGGCTCGTTGCTGTCCGAGACGATCGAGCAGCTTGGCGCGCTGGCACGGGAGATGCCCGTCGTCTTCCCCGTCCACCCGCGGACCCGGTCCCGCATGGAGTCGGTCTCCGCCGACCACCCGGGACTCCTCCTTTGCGACCCGCTCGGCTACCTCGACTTCCTCTCGCTCCTCGCCGACGCGCGGGCCGTCCTCACCGACTCCGGCGGCATCCAGGAGGAGACCACCTACCTGGGCATCCCCTGCTTCACCCTCCGCGCCAACACCGAGCGGCCGATCACCATCACAGCCGGCACCAATGAGCTCCTGGGCCTGGACCCTTCGGCGATCAGCACGATCCCGGCGAAGCTCGGCCGACGCGAGGCAACGCCACCGCAGCCACCGCCCCTCTGGGACGGTCACGCAGCCGAGCGAATCGCAGACGTCGTTACTGGCTAAGCGGCCGCAGCGTCGTCGCCGGGCGTCTCGCCCTCGGCGGGCGACTCCGCCTCCGCCGTCTCGGCGGCCGGCTTCTCGGACTCGCTGGACTCGGCCTCGGACTCGCTGGACTCGGCCTTGGCCTCGGCGGGCTCGGCCTCGGACTCGGCCTTGGCCGCCTCTTTGCCGGGCGCCAGCAGCATGCTCATGTTGCGCCCTTCCTGCAGCGGCTGCGACTCGATCACGGCGAGCCCGTCGAGGTCCTCGTAGAGGCGCTGCAGCAGCGCCCGCCCCCGCTCGGGGTGGGCCTGCTCGCGGCCGCGGAACATGATCGTGATCTTGACCTTGTCCTGATGGCGCAGGAAGCGCTCGACGTGGCCCTTCTTGGTTTCGTAGTCGTGGTCGGCGATCTTCGGCCGCAGCTTGATCTCGCGGATGTTGACCTGCTGCTGGTGCTTGCGCGCCTGCTTCTGCTTCTGCTCCTGCTCGTACTTGTACTTGGAGTAGTCGAGCAGGCGGGTGACGGGCGGCTTCGAGTTGGGTGCGACCTCGACCAGATCGAGGTCGGCGTCCTGGGCTCGTTTCAGCGCCTCGTTGATCTCGACCACCCCGAGCTGCTCGCCGTCCGCCCCGATCAGGCGGACTTTGGGCACGCGGATCCGCTCGTTGATCCGGGTCGTGTCGCGCTCTGGCGGGCGCCGATCGAACCTACGCGGAACCGGCACTAGTGAAGTGAGGGGGACATCAAGTGGACGAGGGATCGGGAAGCTGGCACGGGACGCTCAGCGGCGCGGGGTGTTTTGCGTGCCTGCGATCAAGTCGTCGGAGTATAGACAGAGCGCACGCGCTCGGCGAAGGCGGCGAGTGGCATCGCGTCGAGCTCGCCCTCCTCGTGGGAGCGCACGGAGACCGAACCCGCCTCCTGCTCGCGGTCGCCGACGACCAGCATGTAGGGGTAACGACCGAGTTCGGCGTCACGGATCTTCTTGCCGACCGACTCCGAGCGGGCGTCGATCTCGACCCGCACGCCGGCTTCGCGCAGCTCGGTGAGAGCGCGCTCGGCGTAGGCGTTGTGACGGTCGGCGACCGGCAGCACGATCGCCTGCACCGGCGCCAACCAGACCGGGAAGCGACCGGCGTAGTGCTCGATCAGGATGCCGGCGAAACGCTCCAGCGAGCCGAGCAGGGCGCGGTGGATCATCACCGGCCGGTGCGGCTCGTCATCGGCGCCGACGTAGTGCAGGTCGAAGCGCTCCGGCATTTGGAAGTCGAGCTGGCAGGTGCCGCACTGCCAGGAGCGGCCGAGGGCATCGGTGATGTGGAAGTCGATCTTCGGCCCGTAGAAGGCGCCGTCGCCCGGGTTGATCTCGTACTCGCGCCCCTGGCGGTCGAGCGCCTCCTTCAGCGCCGCCTCGGCCTTCTCCCACTGCTCCTCGGAGCCCATCGACTTCTCCGGCCTGGTCGAGAGCTCGACCCGCACGTCCTCGAAGCCGAAGCGGCCGTAGAGCTCGTCGATCGCCTCGCAGATCGAGGCGACCTCGGCGGTGATCTGGTCCTCGGTGCAGTAGACGTGGGCGTCGTCCTGGGTGAAGGCGCGCACCCGCAGCAGGCCGTGCAGGACGCCCTCGCGCTCGTTGCGGGAGACGCGGCCGAACTCGGCCAGGCGCAGCGGCAGCTCGCGGTAGGAGTGGCGCTCGGAGTCGAAAACGAGGCAGGCGCCGGGACAGTTCATCGGCCGCAGCGCCAGCCGCCTCTCATCCGACTGCATGAAGTACATGTCGTCGCGGTAGTTGTCCCAGTGCCCGGAGCGGTGCCAGAGCTCCTCGTCGAGCACCTGCGGCGTCGCGATCTCCTTGTAGCCCCGCTTGCGCAGCTGGGCCTGCACCTCGCCCTCGATCAGGTGCAGCAGCGTCGTCCCGTTGGGCAGCCAGAAGGGCATCCCCGGCGCCTCCTCGCGCAGCATGAAGATGCCGAGCTGGGGCCCGAGGCGGCGGTGGTCGCGCTTCTTCGCCTCCTCGATCCGCTCCAGGTGCTGGGCCAGATCCTTCTTCGAGAAGAAGGCGGTGCCGTAGATCCGTGTCAGCATCTGGCGCTTCTCGTCGCCACGCCAGTAGGCGCCGGCGAGCGAGCTCAGCTTGATCGCCTTGATCCGCCCGGTCGAGGGGCCGTGCGGGCCCCGGCAGAGGTCCTCGAAAGGGCCGTTGCGGTAGAGCGAGACCGTCTCCACGCCTTCGTTCGCGATCAGGTCGCGGATCAGCTCGACCTTGTAGTCCTCGCCCTGGCCTTCGAAGATCTCGATCGCCTCGGCGACCGGGATGTCACGGCGCTCGAAGCTCTCGTCGGCCTCGATGTGAGCCCGCATCGCCGCCTCGATCTTCTCCAGGTCGGCGTCGGTGACCTTGACGTCCGCGGGGAAGTCGAAGTCGTAGTAGAAGCCGTTCTCGATCGCCGGGCCGATCGTCACCTTGGTACCGGGATAGAGCTCCTGCACCGCCTCGGCCATGACGTGGGCGGCGTCGTGGCGGATCAGGTCAAGCGCCTCGGGGTCGCGGTCGGTGAGGATGCCGATCTCCGCACCGTCAGGCAGGGGCGCCGAGAGGTCGCGCAGCTCACCGTCGACGCGAATTGCCAGCGCCGCCTTGGCCAGTCCCGGCCCGATAGCAGCTGCAGCGTCAGCCCCGGAGGCGCCGTCGCTCAGCTCCAGCGGCGTCCCGTCCGGGAGCTTTACGGTGATCTTTTGCGTAGCCGCCTCGATGCGGCCATCGTACCCGTGGGACGGGGATGCCTCCCGAGTGCCCAGCCGGCGCTCATGACC
>DASZQM010000266.1:0-5561 GCA_035549645.1 Solirubrobacterales bacterium
ATCCCGGTGCCGAAGAGGGCAACGGTGGTGAAGACCACGCCGGGGGCGAGCAGGCGCAGGGCGATCTGGGGCGGGCCCTTGCCGACGTAGGCGGGGGCGCCGAGGTAGTAGCGGGCGAAGCGGTAGCCGGTGCTGAGCAGCTTCGCCGCCACCGGTCCGAGCAGCAGCATGCCGATCAGGATGTGCTCGGTGCGCAGCTGCCCGATGAAGGGGATGGTCGCTCCCTCCGCCGCGAGCAGGACCAGGAGCAGTGCGCCGAGCGCCGCGGTGAGGCGGCCGTTGCCGGCGACACCGTCCTTGCGCGGCGCGAGGATGGCGCTTTCCTCGGGCTTGAACACGCGCTGATCTTCGACACCGCCGCTTCGCGCTCCCTAAGTGCCGCGTGAGAGTTTTCTCAGGACCGGGAGGGGCTCCCAGGCGTGAACGCGGGCAGCTCGAAGGCGACCCGGGCGCCCCCCAGCGGCGAGTCCTCGACCCATATCCGGCCGCCGTGCGCGGCGACGATCTCGCGTGAGATCGCCAACCCGAGGCCGCTGCCACCGGCGTCGCGGCTGCGCGCCGAGTCGATCCGGTGGAAGCGCTCGAAGACGCGCTCGCGCTCGGCCGGCGGGATGCCCGGTCCGTCGTCGTCGACGCTGACCGTCACCCGCCCGCCCGCCTCGCTCGCGCTCAGCCTCACCTCGCCCGAGTCGCCCGCGTGGCGGCGGGCGTTGGCGAGCAGGTTGGCGACGACGCGGGCGAGCAGCTCGGGGCTGCCGGCGACGTGGGCGGGCGCCAGCTCGCCCAGCTCGACCGCGCTGCCGCCAGTCGCCGCGACCTCGCGCAGGAGGGCGGTGAGGTCGACCTCGACCACGTCCATCGCGGCGCCCTCGTCGAGGCGGGCGAGCGCCAGCAGCTCCTCGACCAGCCGTTCCATCCGCTCCACCTCGGCCAGCGTCACGGTCTTCACCCGCTGCACTTCCTCGCCGCCCGCGTCGGGGTTGGCGGCGAGCACTTCGAGCTGGCCGCGGATCGCGGTCAGCGGCGTGCGCAGCTCGTGCGAGGCGTCGGAGACGAAGCGGCGCTGGCGCGAGAAGCCGAGGTCGAGGCGCTCGAGCATGCGGTTGAAGCCGGCGATCAGGGCGCGCAGCTCGGGCGCCGCGGTCGGCTCCTCGGGGAGGCGCGGGGTGAGGTTGCCGGAGCGGACTTCCTCGGCGGTCGCGGCCATGCGCCGCAGGGGCGAGGCGGTGCGCGCGGCGATCAGGTATCCACCGAGCAGCGCCGCGGCGAGGGCCATCCCGCCGACCAGGAGGAAGGTCCGCTCGACCTCCTCCTGGGCGTCGGAGATCGGCGAGATCGCCGTGCTCTCGCCCTCGTCGCCGCTCGCCGGGGGCAGCGGCTGGCCGTGCTCGCGCGCCTCCTCGCGGTCGATCACGTGCGACTCGTCGCCCATCTCGCTGTGGACGAAGGTGAAGACGAGGCCGAAGGCGACCAGGACCAGGGCGCCGATCGAGAGCGCGAGCCTCCCGCGCAGGCCGAGCTCTCGCCAGGCGGCCCGCACTAGCGCTCGCTCAGCTTGTAGCCGACCGAGCGCACGGTCTCGATCGGGGCGGGCGAGTCGGGGCGGCCGAGCTTGCGGCGCAGGTAGCCGACGTAGACCTGGACGATGTTGGTGCCGGGATCGTGGTCGTAGCTCCAGACCGCGGCGAGGATCTCCTCGTGGGTGCAGACGCGGCCCGCGTGCCGCATCAGGTAGGCGAGCAGCTCGGCCTCGCGCTTGGGCAGGTCGACCGCGAGGCCGTCGCGCTCGGCGCGGCGCTCGACCAGGTCGAGGGTGATGCCGCCGGCCTCCAGGGTCGTCGCCGCCTCGCCGCCGGCCTGGCGCAGCTGCGCCCTCACCCGGGCCGCCAGCTCGGCGAAGGCGAAGGGCTTGGTCACGTAGTCGGTGGCACCGCCGTCGAGGCCCTTGACCCGGTCGGAGACCTCGGCCTTCGCGGTCAGCATGATCACCGGCAGGGCCGGCTTGCTGCGCCGGATCGCCGCCAGCACCTCGAGCCCGTCGCGGCCCGGCAGCATGCGGTCGAGGACGACGAGGTCAAAGGGGTGGTCGAGGGCCAGTCGCTCGCCCTCGATCCCGTCGCTGACCGCCTGGACGTCAAAGCCGTCCCGGCGCAGGCCGCGCTCGAGGAAGTCGGCGATCGCCGCCTCGTCCTCGACGATCAGGATCTCCACGACAGCGATGCTACGGGGGAAACGCTGTGCTGCGCCTAAACGCCCACGGCCTGGGGGGCGCTGACGCGGCCGGGGGAGATCAGGACCGGGCACCTCGCCTCGAGCAGGACGGCGCTGGAGACGCTGGCGTGCAGCGCCCGGCGCATCGGCCCGCCCGGGCGCGAGCCGAGGACGAGCAGGTCGACGCCGAGCTCGATCGCCCGGGTCAGCTCGAAGGCGGCGGCGCCGCGCATGAAGACCGGCAGCGCCCGCACCTCGGTGGGGAGGCAGGCGACGGCTTCGTGCAACTGCTCGCGCAGGACCTCGGCTTCGCTGGGGATGCCGGGGACGTGCCCGCTCGCATCGGCGCCGGGAGGCGTCGCGTACTTGCGGGCGACCGCGTAGACGCGCAGCGCCGCGCCGGCTTTCAGCGCCAGCTCGGTGGCGAGGTCGAGCGCCCCCTGGGCGGCGGTGGAGCCGTCGAAGCCGACGCCGATCACGCGCATGCCGGCGTCATCCGTGTCGCCGCTCAGGGGCCGCCAGCCGAGGTCCCCGTCGTTGCGGCGCCCGAACCCGGGTGGCGCCACGGCGACGGCGCAGGGGGCCTCGCCGAGCAGGTGGCCCACGGTCGCGCCCGGCACGACGCGGCCGAGCGAGCCACGGTGGGTAGAGCCGAGCACGACGAGGTCGGCGCCCTCGCTGCGAGCGAGCTCGCTGAGGCCCCCGCCGTTCTCGGTGGAGGCGGTGAAGACGAGCAGGTCGGCGCCACCGGCCTGGGCGAGGATGCGGCCCAGCTCGAGCGCGTCGTGGCCCTGCTCGTTGTCGAGGTAGCCGACGAGGATGCGGGAGAACATCGCGCCTACTCCGCGTGGGGGACGACGAGGACGGGGCAGGGAGCTTCGGCGATCAGGTGGTTGGTCATCGAGCCGAGCAGGAAGCGGTCGACCGGCCGGCGCGAGCCGACGACGAGCAGGTCGACGTCGGGCTCGCAGGCTCGCGCCAGGGCGGCGGCGATCGTGCTCGCCACCTGTCGCCAGCCGGAGTCGACTTTCTTGCCGACCGGCGCCAGGGCGGGATCGACGGAGGCGACCGCCGCCTCGAGCACGTCGGCCATCGAGCTGGGCGTGCCAGGGGGGAATTCGGCTTCGATGCCGGCGACGATCGGATCGGAGGCGACCAGGACCTCGATCGTCGCACCGGCCTGGCGGGCGAGGTCTTCGCCCCGTTTCAGGGCGACCTTCGACTGGGGCGTGCCGTCGACCGCGACCGCGATCCTGGCCAGGCCCTCATGCTTGGTGGCGGCGTAGTCGCGGGGAGCGACGACGACCTCGCACGGCGCCTTGTGCAGGACCTGCTTGGCGGTGCTGCCGAGCATCGCCCGGCCGACCGGGCCGCGGCGGGTCGAGCCGACCACCAGCGTCCCGGCCTGCTCGCGCCTGGCGCACTCGACCAGCTGCAGGGCGGGGGAGAGCAGGCCGATCTCGCGGATCTCGACCGCCGGGTCGGCGAGCGCCGCGCGCGCTTCGGCGGCGGCGTCCTCGTGGGGAATCGCCACCACGCAGTGGCTGTCCCTGGCCGTGGCGATGATCCGGCCCAGCTCCAGCGCGTCGCGGCCACCCTCGGCACCGTCGAATCCGATCAGGACCGGCGCCGCGGCGGTCGGCGATGAGTACGTTCCCTCCTGGCTTGCCTCTCTGGTCTTGCTCATGCGACCGAACTTAGGGGCGCGGCGGCCCCGGGTGATCCGATAAACCCCGCACAGATGCGGTGGCATACCCCTGATGCCGCGCCGCGACGAGCGGCGAAGATCCAGTCATGCCCGACGCACTGATCCTCTTCCTGGCCGCTTCGGGCACGGCTCTCGCCACCGGCATCGGCGCGATCCCGGTCTTCCTCTTCGGCGAGCGCACGGCGCGCTTCACGCCGCTGCTGCTCGGCTTCGCGGCGGGCGTGATGGCGGTGGCGGCGCTCTCCGGCCTGCTCATACCCGCCTTCGAAGAAGACGGCGCCGGCCTGGCCCTGGCCGGGCTCCTGGTCGGCGTCGCCTTCCTCCTCGTCGCCAAGCGCTACCTCAGCGCCGACGCCACCTTCATGGGGCGTAGCGGCCCCGGTGCCCGGGCCTCGGCGCTGGTCTTCCTCGTCCTCTTCGTCCACAGCCTGCCGGAGGGGCTCGCGGTGGGGACTGCCTACGCCTCCGAACGCGCCGGCCTCAGCCTCTTCGTGATCGTCGCGATCGCGATCCAGAACGTGCCCGAGGGGACCAGCGTCGCGATCCCGATGCAGGAGGCCGGCTTCGGGCCGGCCCGCCAGTTCTGGGCGGCGGTCGGGACCAGCGCGCCGCAGCCGGTCGGCGCGCTGATCGCCTTCTTCGCGGTCGAAGAGGTGAGCGGCCTGCTGCCCTTCTCCTTCGCCTTCGCGGCGGGGGCGATGCTGGCGTTGGTCCTGGTCGAGATCCTGCCGCGGGCTTACTCCGGGGCGGCGCGCCTCGGCCCGAGCCTTGGCATCGCGCTCGGCGCGGCGCTGATGCTGGCGCTCGGCGCCGTCCTCGGGGTTTGAGCGACCAGGCGCCTCAGGCGATCGCCAGCGCGCCGAGCGCCAGGACCGAGACGACGATCAGCGCCAGAGCGATGCCGGTCGTCAGCCGTCCCCAGCGGCCCAGCGCGTGCTCGCCCATCAGCTCGCGGTCGCGGCCGAGGCGGCGCACGAACGGCAAGAGGACCAGCAGCAGCACCGCGTTCAGCGCCTGCGAGAGGAAGAGGATCTGGATCAGCGGCGCGCCGGGAATGAGGACGATCGCGGCGGCGAGCACGACCACGGCGGCGAAGCTGAGGTAGAAGACCCGCGCCTCGGCGAAGCTGTCGTCGAGGTCGGCCTTGCGGCCGAAGGTCTCGGAGACCGAGTAGGCGGTGGAGAGCGGCACGATCGCCGTCGCCAGCAGGGCGGCGCCGAGGAAGCCGAGGCCGAAGAGGGTGGCGGCGGCATCGCCGGCCAGCGGTTCGAGCGCGGTGGCGGCGTCGCGGGCGTCGTTGACGTCGATCCCGCGCACGTGCAGGGTGGCCGCGCAGGCGACGATGACGAAGAAGCCGATGACGCCGGTGAGGACCGCGCCGGTGACGACGTCGACGCGCTCGAACTTGAGGTCCTCGACCCGCAGGCGCTTGTCGACCGCGTAGGACTGGATGAAGGCGAGCCCCCACGGCGCCAGGGTCGTCCCCACCGTCGCCACCGCGACCAGCAGCGCGTCGCGGGTCAGCGGCAGGTCGGGGACGACGGCCCCCTTCGCCGCGGCGCCCCAGTCGGGGTGGGCGAGGAAGCCGGAGATGACGTAGGCGACGAAGACCGAGCTCAGCGCCAGCAGGAAGTGCTCGACC
>DASZQM010000267.1:0-4210 GCA_035549645.1 Solirubrobacterales bacterium
GGCGTCGACAACGTGGTCGAAAGCATCGTTCGCTCCGATTTCACCTGGGTCCTGATCGCCTGCGCGCTGATGGCGCTCTCGCTCTTCTTCCGCGCCGCCTCCTGGTACTGGATCGTGCGAGCGGCGCTGCCGAACCGACCCGTGCGTCGCCGCGACGTCACCTCGGCGACGATGATCGGCGTGCTGATGTCGGCGACGCTGCCGGCTCGTCTCGGCGAGCCGGCCCGGGCGATGTCGCTGGCGCGGCGAATCGGTCGCATGCGTGAGACCTTCCCGGTGCTGCTCGGCACCCTGGTCTCCCAGACCGTGCTCAACCTGATCGCCCTGGCGCTGCTGGGCGTGATCATCGTCTCCACCACCGACCTCTTCCACTCCAGCACCCAAAAGCTCTTCGCCTTCAGCTTCGTGCCGCTGCTGCTGCTGCTCGTAGTTCTGCTTGCCCCGCCATTGATGCGGCGAGGTGGCAACGGGCGCCTTGCCCGGATCGGCGCGAGCCTGCACTCGGCTTTGGTGCAGGTGCGAGCGGGCCTGGAGATCTTCCGCAACCCGCGCAGCGGCGCGGCTGCCGCCGCCGCGCAGCTGGGCGCCTGGGCAATTCAGCTCTCTGCCTGCTGGGCCCTGCTGGCAGCGCTCGGACTCAACCACCAGGCGGGGATCGGCGCCGCCGCCGCAGTGCTCTTCGCGGTCAACGTCACCGCTGTCGTGCCAGCCACCCCCTCCAACATCGGCGTCTTCCAGCTCGCCGTGATCAGCGTCCTGCACAGTGGCTTCGGCGTCAGCACCGCCGACGCCCTCGCCTACGGCGTGATCCTGCAGGCAGTCGAGATCGCCACCGCCGTGGTCCTGGGCCTGCCCGCCCTGGTCCGCGAAGGGCTCACCTGGAGCGACCTGCGCGTGCAGGCCCTCTCCACCGCCCCGGTTCGCCTCAAGCCGCAGCCGGTTCCGCGCGAGAACACGCCGCGCGAAGGCGTCCGCGCCTAAGCGGGCGCCTTCAGCTCAGCACTTCTTTGGAGACGCTGCCGACGCCGAGCAGGCCGGGACCGACGTGGGCGCCGATCACCGGACCGATCTCGTCGATGAAGACTGCCTCGCAGCCGAAGATCTCGCGGCAGTCGTCGGCCAGGGCGGAAGCGGTCTCGGGATCCTGGATGTGCTGGATCACCCAGCCATCGAGCCCGGACTCGTGGCGCTGGCGGGCGTAGCCGCGCAGGCGCTCGATCGAGCGGGCGCGGGTGCGGACGCGCTCGACCGGGGTGATCTCCTCCTCCAGGGTGAGGATCGGCTTGATCTTCAGCGCCGAGCCGATCCAGGCGCGGGCGCCGCCGATGCGGCCGCCGCGGCGCAGGTACTCGAGAGTGTCGATCGCAAACCACATCTTCAGCTCCTCGCGGGCCTGCTTGGCACGGGCCAGGCAGGCCGCCGCGTCACCCCCGGCGCGGGCAGCAGCCGAGGCGGCGAGAACCGGCAGGCCCATGCCACCGCAGGCCGAGCGCGAGTCGAAGAGGGTTATCTGCTCGCCGCCCTTGCCTTCGTCGATCAGCCGCTGACGGGCCTGGTTGGCCGCCTCGAAGGTTCCGGAGATCCCAGCCGAGATGTGGATCGAGATGATCTCCCGGCCTTCGTCGAGAATCGGCTCGTAGACCGAGAGGAAATCCCCGATCGACGGCTGCGACGTCGTCGCCCCGCCTTCGGAGGCGCGCAGCCGCTCGTAGAAGCCGGCGTAATCGTCGATCTCCAGCTCCGACTCCTGATGGCCGTCGACCGAGACGTAGAGGCTGATCCTCTTGATGTCCCGCTCCGCAACCATCTCGCTCGGCAGATAGGCCGTCGTGTCACAGACGACCGCAGTTTCGGCTGGAGAATTCAAGCACGAGCGATTCTCGCAGACCCCTCTGGTCAGTTAGACCTGAGCGATTGACGCCCGCTTGGAAGCCTTTTGCCTCGAAAGCCGTTAATCGGTTGAAATGGGCTTGCTCTCCCGCCTCTTCAACACCGAACCTCGCCGACTCCCGCAAACCGAGACCTTCGAGGGCTCTGCCCGCATCACGCACGAAGAGAGAATCGATGTCGTCGGGGAGTCCAACTACCAAGACGCGATCCGAGAAGCATGTGGTGCAGGGTTCAACGAGGACGTCCTCTACGAGTGCATGGCAGAGTTGATCCCGGAGCCTTCCAACCCTTACGACTCAAATGCCGTGCGAGTAGATATCCAGGGACGCTGCGTCGGCTACCTATCACGCGAGGATGCCGCTGAGTTGGGTCAGGCAATCTCGGAGGGCATCCAACGGCAAGGCAATGGGATGTGCCGAGCGGTTATCGCCGGACGCAAGGATGGTGACACGCCGAACCTTGGAGTCTTCCTGCATCTAAAGGTCGACGGTCATTGAGCATTGCTCGCCGAATTTCAGAGCAAGAGATGGACTGGTCTCGCTTTGACGACTCACGACGGGTCCAAGTCGTTGGTGCGCAATACCACCAGCCTGCCCTGCTGACTGCAAGCAAGGGGCTCATTCAACAGCACACCGACCGCTGCGAACGAGAGGCGACGTTGGTCCGAGAGCCTGACAATGCAGACGACCCCAACGCTGTGCAGGTCATCGTCGATGGGATCCGCATTGGCTACTTGAAGCGCGGTTCAGCAAGACGCTACGGCAAACGCCTCGCGGCCTTGGAGGAGGAAGGAAAGGCCCCCACCTACCCATTGCTGATCAGAATGCGAGAACCGGGCTTCTTCCAAGCCCATCTCCAGATTCCCTATGAGAGCGCGCTGCTCAAGGGGTACGCAAACCCGAAGCAGCGCTAGATCGTCGGCATGCGGTTCGGGGGTGGCAGGTCCCGCTACACTTTGTGAAGTGACTGAGGCGACCAGCGATACGCCGCAAGCAGCGATCTCCCTGACCGACAAGGCAGCGGGCAAGATCGCTGAGCTGCTTGGCGGGCAAGAGGACTCTGCGGGGCAGGCCCTTCGGGTCGCTGTGCGGGGTGGCGGTTGCTCGGGTTTCCAGTACGCGCTTGCCTTCGACAAGGCCAAGGACGACGACCATGTCTTCGAGGTCGACGGCGTCTCGGTGATCGTCGACAAGGTCAGCATGCAGTTCGTCTTCGGCTCCGAGGTCGACTACGTGGAAGGCCTGCAGGGCGCGGGCTTCCAGGTCAACAACCCGAACGTCGTCGCGGCTTGCGGGTGCGGTTCGTCTTTCCAGGTGAAGGACGACGCGCCGACCGAGCACGCGGCCGTCTAGCGCGGCTTATTCGATCTGCAGCGGCGGCGACTGCGCCGGAGGCGCGGCCGCTGGTGCGGCTTCGGGCTGGGCGACGCCGAGGGCCTCGGCCAGCTCGCCGGAGTCGAACATCTCCTCGACGATGTCGGCGCCACCGACGAGCTCGCCGTTGACGTAGAGCTGCGGGAAGGTCTGCCAGTCCGAGATCTCGGTGGTGACTTCGCGCAGTGGCTGCAGGGCCGGCAGCACGTCGATCGCGCCGTACTCGACGTCCATCGAGTCGAGCACCTGGACGACCCGCATCGAGAAGCCGCAGCGCGGCATTTCCGGCGTGCCCTTCATGAAGAGCAGCACCGGGTTGGCGGCGATCAGCTCTTCGACCTTCTGTTTCAGTTCGGCGTCGGCCATGGCCACAGACTAGCTACCCGGGCAGCTCGGTCTTCAATGAGAGCGCGTGGATGGTGCCGTCGTCGAAGCGCTCCTTGACCGCGGCCTTGACCAGGCGGTGCTGGGCGATGCGAGTGAGGCCCTCGAATTGAGTGGCCACAACCGTCGCTCGCAGGTGGTCCCCGGTTCCGGTTTCGTCGATCACCTCGACGCTCGAGCCGGGCAGTGCCGACTCGATCATCGACTTGATCTCAGCCAGGTCCGCTGCCACGACTAGCGGCGGCGACGCCGGCGCAGCATCATCAGGGTGCCGACGGCAAAGCCGGCGACGGCGGCGCCGACGATCAGCTGGTCTTTGTGCGCCTGCACCTGCCGGCGCCAATCGGTGAGCTCGGAGACACGACCGCGAAGGATCTCGACCGAGCTGCCGAGGTCACGGCGCTGCAGGTCGATGTCACGGCGGATCTGCGCCGCAGAACGGCCCGGCATGCCGGCGGTCGAGGGACGGGCGGGCTCGGGCTGGGTGCTCATTCGCCACCCGCCTTGGCGCCGGATTCGAGCGTTTCCTTGGTCAACTTTGCCTCCTGGATCGCCTGCTCGGG
>DASZQM010000268.1:0-6715 GCA_035549645.1 Solirubrobacterales bacterium
AGCGGGCGGTCCTCTTCGGCGCCAGCGGCGAGCAGGTGCTGCGCGAGCTCGGCGACCTGGCAAGCGGCACCCCTGGACCAGGAACGGTGCTGGGCGAAGCCCGGGGAGAGACGCACCTCGCCTTCGTCTTCTCGCCGTTTCGCTCCGAGTACCGCGGCATGGCCCTGGGCCTGCCCGAGCGCTACCCCGCCTTCGCCAGGGGCCTGCGCGGCTGCGAAGAGGCGCTCGCGCCGCTGCTCGAGTGGTCGCTCGCCGACGCCCTGCACGGCCGTGAGGGCCCGCCGCCCTTCGGCCGCCTCGACGTCAGCCAGCTGCTGCTGCTTGCCGTCGCCACCGCGCTGGCGGAGCTCTGGGCCGAGTTCGGGGTGCGGCCCGACGCGGTGCTCGGCCACAGCGTCGGCGAGATCGCCGCGGCGGCGGCCTGCGGTGCCCTCGGCAGCGAGGACGCGGCCCGCCTCGCGGTCACCTGGGGACGCTCGACGATGCGGCTGGAAGAGGCCGGGGCGATGGCCTCCGTGCCGCTCTCGACAGAGGAGACCGAACGGCGCCTCGGGCCCTGGCGCGAGCGGCTGGCGATCGCCGGGCGCAACGCCCCGCGCCTGACCGCCGTCTCGGGCGAGACCGCGGCGATCGAGGAGCTCGTCGCGCAACTGGGAAGCGAGGGGATCAGGGCGCGCCCGATGGGCATCAACACCCCAGGGCACTCGGCCAGGATGGCCCCGATCGACGCCTGGTTCCAGGCAGAGCTGGTGGCGCTCTCACCGCGACCGTCCACCGTCCCCTTCCACTCCGGTGTCGAGGGCGGGCGCGTCGACACTCGCCGCCTCGACGTCGGCTACTGGAGCCGCAACCTGCGCCAGCCGGTGCTGTTCGAGGCGGCGATCCGCTCCCTGCGCGAGGCGGGCACCACCGCCTTCCTCGAGATCGGCCCGCGACCGGTCCTCACCGAGGCGATCGCGGAAACCCTCGGCGACGGCGGCCGCGCGATCGTGGCCGGCGACTGGGAGCAGGGGGAGCTGGGTCAGTTCCACCTGGCTCTGGCCGCAGCACACGTGCGCGGCATCGACGTCGACTGGAGCCCGCTCCTGCGCGACCCTCCGACCGTCGGCGAGCCACTTGCCGTCCCCGGCCCCTCGCTCGCGCAGCGCCTCGGCGAGCTGCCGGAGCGCAAGCGCGAGCGGCTGCTGCTGGCTCTCGTGCGGGAGAAGGCCGCCGCCGTGCTCGGCCACGACTCGCCCGGCGCGATCGACCCCGGCCGCTCCTTCAAGGAGCTCGGCTTCGACTCGCGGCTCGCGGTCGAGCTGCGCAACGGCCTCAACCACGCCACCGGCCTCATTCTCAGCTCCACGCTGGTCTTCGACTACCCCACCCCGCGCGCCGTCGCCGGCAGGATCCGGCTCGAGCTCGAAGGCGCGGGGCCAGGGGACGGGGCCAGGGCCGAAGGCGCCGCCGCAGCAACGCCGGAACCAAGCGAGACGGCGGCGCTGCGCGAGATCGACGACCTCGATCTGGCGGCCCTAGTCGAGCGCGGGCTCGGCGGCGACCTCGCCGGGCGGGGCTGAGGCCGCCGCCATCTCCGCGCAGAGGAAGCCGGCAACCGCCTCCGGGGTCGGGTAGTCGAAGCCGAGCGTGGTCGGTAGGCGCAGCCCGGTGGTCTGGCAGAGCCGGTTGTAGAGCTCGACCGCCGCCAGCGAGTCGAAGCCGAGGTTCTTGAATTCGGAGGCCGGGTCGATCTCCTCGGCCGAGTCGTAGCCGAGCACGGCGGCGACTTCGCCGCGCACGGTCTCCAGCACGACCGCGGACCACTCCGACTCCGCCACGCCGGTCAGCCGCCGGGCCAGGGAGCGCCCACCCGCACGCTCGCGGCGCGCCGGCGCGCGCACGAGGTTGCGCAGCAGCGGCGGCAGCAAACCCGTGCCGGCAAAGGCGCGCAGCCTGGCGACGTCGAGGTGGGCCGGCACCAGCAGCGGCTCGTCGACGCCGCGGGCGAAATCGAACAGCCGCAGCCCCTCCTCGGCTGAGAGCGGCACGATGCCGAGGCGGGCGAGCCGGGTCAGGTCAGCCTCGGCGAGCCCGCCGCCCATTCCCTGCCCCTCGCCCTGAGCCCAGAGCCCCCAGGCCAGCGCCTGCCCGGCGAGACCGCGGGCACGGCGGCGCTGGGCGAGCGCGTCGAGATATGAGTTCGCCGCCGTGTAGTTGCCCTGGCCCGGGTTGCCCAGCGTCGCCGCCCCCGAGGAGAAGAGCACGAACTGGGCCAAGTCGAGGCGCTCGGTCAGCTCGTCCAGGGCGGCGGCGCCGTCGACCTTCGGCCGCATCACCCGATCCAGCCGCTCGCGGTCGAGCGCTTCGATCACGCCGTCGTCGAGCGTCCCCGCCGCGTGGACGACGCCGGTCAGCGGGTGCTCGGGCGGGATCAAGCCGAGCAGCCGCTCGAGCTCGTCCCGCTCGGCCACGTCGCAGGCGACGAGCCGCGCCTCGCAGCCGAGATCGGCGAGCTCGGCCCGCAGCTCCTCGGCCCCGGTCGCCTCGGGGCCCGCCCGGCTGGCCAGGAGGAGCCGTCGCACGCCGCCCGCGCCGGCGAGGTGCTGGGCCACCGCCGCGCCCAGCGCGCCGGTCCCGCCGGTGATCAGGACCGTGCCCTCGGGATCGAGCGCCCGGGGCAGCGTCAGCACGACCTTGCCGACGTTGCGCCCGTCACGGAGGTAGCGGAAGGCCTCGACCGAGCGCCGGACATCCCAGGTGACGATCGGCAGCAGCCGCAGGGAGCCGGCGGCGAAGAGGGCCGACAGCTCGGCGAAGATCTCGCCGATGCGCTCGATGCCGGCTTCACCCGCGTCGAACGCCTGGTAGGCGACGCCCGGATGGCCGGCGGCGATCTCCCCGGCATCGCGGATGTCGGCCTTGCCCATCTCGATGAAGCGACCGCCGCGGGGCAGCAGGTCGAGGGAGGCGTCGATGAACTCGCCGGTGAGCGCGTTGAGCACGACGTCCACCCCCTCGCCCGCGGTCGCGGCGAGGAACTTCTCGCGGAAGCCGAGATCGCGCGAGGAGGCGAGGTGCTCGTCGTCGATGCCCAGCTCGCGCAGGGCGGCCCACTTCGGCGGGCTCGCGGTTGCGAAGACCTCGGCGCCGAGGTGCCGGGCCAGCTGCACCGCAGCCATCCCGACGCCGCCCGCGCCGGCGTGGATCAGCACCCGCTCGCCTGGCTGCAGCGCGGCGAGGTCGACCAGGCCGCGGAAGGCGGTGAGGAAGACGAGCGGCACCGAGGCGCCCTCGACGAAGGACCACTCGTCGGGGATGCGGGCCAGCGCCCGGTGGTCGCCGATCGCGAGCGTGCCGATCGCGTTGGGGAAGGAGCCCATCACCCGGTCGCCGGGAGCGAGGTCGTCCACCCCCGGGCCGACCTCGACCACGACCCCGGCGGCCTCGCTGCCGATCGGTGCGTGGCCGGCGTAGTTGTTGAGGGCGAGCAGGACGTCGCGGAAGTTGAGCCCGGCGGCGCGCACGGCGACCCGCACCTGGCCGCTTTCCAGCGCCGCCTCGTGCTGGGGCGCCGGCAGCAGGGCGAGGTCCTCGAGCGTGCCGCCGCCCGCCGAAGCCAGCGACCAAGACCCCTCTCCAGCCGGGGGCTCCAGTCGCGAGCCGCGCACCATCGCCACCAGCCGCGGGGCGAGGATCGAGTCTCCCCGCACGGCGAGCTGGGGCTCGCCGAGGGAGAGCAGCGCCCCCCAGTCGACCGCCTCGCTCGCCGCGGCCGGCTCGAGATCGGCGAGGACGAAGCGGCCCGGGTGCTCGGACTGGGCGCTGCGGACCAGGCCGAGGACGGAAGCGGCGGCGGGGTCGGGGACCTCACCGGGCAGCGCCGCGACCGCGCCGCGGGTGACGAGGACGAGGCGCGCATCGGCCGGCCGCTCCTCGGTCAACCAGGACTGCAGCGCCGCCAGCGCCTCGCCAGCCGCCGCGTGGGCGGCCTGCGCCTCCCCCGTCGCTTCGCTAACGCCCTCGATCTCGAGCAGGACCGGGTCCGCTGAGGGATCGCCCGCCTCAGGGCGCGGCTGCGACGCCCACCGCACCTCGTAGAGCGAGTCATGCAGGGCGCCGCCGGCCCCCTGCAGGGCGCGGGCGTCGATCGGGCGCGCCACCAGCCCGTCGATCTCGATCGTCGCCTCCCCGCCTGGCTCGGTGGCGACCAGCTGCAGCGCCCCGTCGCCGGCCTGGGTGAGCCGGACGCGCAGGGAGGCCGCGCCGCTGCGGCGCAGCCGCACCCCGTGGACCGCGAAGGGAACGATCAGCTTGTCCTCCTCGCTGGCCAGCGCCGCGCGCAGGGCGAGGTGCAGGGCGGAGTCGAGCAGCGCCGGGTGGACGGCGAACTCCTCGGCGGTGCGAGCCTGGTCGTCGTCGAGGGCGACCTCGCCGTAGAGCTCCTCGCCCCGCTGCCAGGCCTCGTGCAGCCCCTGGAAGGCCGGGCCGTAGTCATAGCCGGCCTCGGCCAGGCGGTCGTAGAGGAACTCGACGTCGAGCGGTTCCGCTCCCTCCGGTGGCCAGGCGCCGGCGGCAAGCGGCTCGAGCGTCCCCTTCCCCGTCTCCGCGGGGGCGGCGAGCGTGCCGGCGGCGTGGCGGGTCCAGGGCGCGTCGCCCCCTTCGGTGCCGTGCCCGGGGCGCGAGTAGATCGCGATCGCCCGGCGGCCTTCCTCGTCGGGCTCCTCGACCGTCACCTGAAGTTGAACCGGAGCGTCCTCGGCGAGCAGCAGCGGCGCCTCGAAGGCGAGCTGGTCTATCTCCTCCGCACCGACACGCTGCGCGGCGCAAAGCGCCAGCTCGACGAACGCGGTGCCAGGCAGGAGCGTCGCGCCCAGCACCGCGTGGTCGGCAAGCCAGGGCTGCTCCTCCAGCGAGACGCTGCCGGTGAAGGTCCAGCCCCGCCCGCCCGCCATCCGCAGCGCCGCCCCGAGCAGCCGGTGCCCGGTCGGTTCCTGGCCGAGCAGGGCGACGTCGCCGATGCCTTCGCGGTTCTTCAACCAGTAGCGCTGGCGCTGGAAGGCGTAGGTGGGCAGCGCCACCGGGCGAGCGCCGCTGCCGGCGAAGAAAGCGGTCCAGTCGACCTGGGCGCCGTGACAGTGCGCCGCGGCGAGGAAGCCGACCAGCTCCTCCGCTTCGGGGCGCCCGGCGCGCAGCGCCGGCGCAGCCATCGCCGCGCCGTCCCCCTCTTCGGCCAGGCGCAATCGCGCCAGCGCCGCCAGGGTGCCGTCGGGCCCGAGCTCGAGGAAGCGGGTCGTCCCCGCCCGCCGCAGGGCCTCCACCCCGTCGGCGAAGCGGACCGCCTCGCGCACGTGCCTGACCCAGTAGGCGGGATCGCCCAGCTCCCCGTTTGCCTCCGCGCCCGAGAGGTTGGAGACGACCGGGATCTGTGGGGCCTCGAACTCGAGGCCCGCCGCGACCTCGCCGAACTCCGCCAGCATCGGCTCCATCAGCGGCGAGTGGAAGGCGTGGCTGACGCGCAGGCGCGACGTCCGCCGTCCCAGCTCACCCCAGGCCTGCTCGAGGCGGCCGATCGCCTCCGCCTCGCCCGAGGCCACGGTCGCCCGCGTGCCGTTGACGGCAGCGATCTCGACCTCTCCTTCGAAATCGCCCAGCGCCGCCCCGAGCTCCTCCTCGGAGGCCTCCACCGCGAGCATCGCTCCCCCCGCGGGCAACGCGCCCATCAGCCGCCCCCGCGCCGCCACCAGGGCCGCCGCGCCGGCGAGCGAGAGAACGCCGGCCGCGTGCGCGGCGACGATCTCCCCGATCGAGTGGCCGATCAGCATGTCGGCTTCGACCCCGAAGGAGCTGACCAGCCGGTAGAGGGCGACCTCGAGCGCGAACAGGGCGGGCTGGGCGAACTCGGTCGAGTCCAGCAGGGCCGCCTCGGGCGTCCCGTCGGCGGCGAAGACGAGCTGCTTCAGCGATCGCCCCAGGTGCGGGTCGAGCTCGGCGCAGGCTGCGTCGAAGGCGGTGGCGAAGGCGGGAAAGGCGTCGTAGAGCTCGCGCCCCATGCCGGCCCGCTGGGCGCCCTGGCCGCTGAAGAGGAACGCGGTGCCGCCTTCCGCAGCTTCGCCGCGGAGGATGCCGGCGCCCGAGGAGCCGGCGCGGAGCAGGTCGAGCCCGGCCAGCAGCTCGTCCCGGCCGCCGGCGAGGATCGCGGCGCGCTGCTCGAAGTCGCTTCGCGTCGTCGCCAGCGAGAGGGCGACGTCGGCCGGGTCCAGCTCGCCCCGCTCGAGCAGGTGGGCATGCAGGCGCTGCGCCTGGGCCTGCAGCGCCTCCTCACTTCGCGCCGAGACGAGGAACGGCAGCGGCGCGGGCGGCGCCGCGGCGGGCCCGGCTTCGGGCTCCACCGCGGCGGGCGGGGTTGGCGGTGCCTCCTCGAGGATCAGGTGGGCGTTGGTGCCGCTGATCCCGAACGAGGAGACGCCGGCGCGACGCGGGCGCGAGCCGGCCGGCCAGGGCCGTGGCTCGCTCAGCAGCTCCACCTCGCCGCCGGACCAGTCCACCTGCGGCGTGGGCCGATCGACGTGGAGGGTGCGCGGCAGCGTCTCCTCCCGCAGCGCCAGCACCGTCTTGATCACGCCGCCGACGCCCGCGGCGGCGATCGTGTGGCCGATGTTCGACTTGAGCGAGCCCAGGTACAGCGGGCCCTCGCGGCGCTCCTGGCCGTAGGTCGCCAGCAGCGCAACCGCCT
>DASZQM010000269.1:0-10181 GCA_035549645.1 Solirubrobacterales bacterium
CGTTCTCGCCGAGCAATAGGCCGGGCGATCGATCGGAGGGTTGCAGCGCCGAGCCGGCCATCGGCGGCATGCTAGCGGGGCCGGCCGGATGCAAGCCGCAGCCGCCGGCGACCGTTGTCCTGATGTGTCCGGGAACGGAGAAAGCCGTGCATGACGTCTGCGCGATAGTCGTCTCGCACAACGGCACGCGCTGGCTCGACACCTGCCTGAGCAGCCTCTACGCGCACGCCGGCGGCGTCGACCTCGACGTGATCGTGGTCGACAACGGCAGCGACGGCTCAGCCGCCTACGTCGAGGAGCGCTTTCCCGCGGCGCGCACGGTCAGCTGCGAGAACCGGGGCTTCGGCCACGCCAACAACCGGGCGCTGGAGCTCGCCGACGCCCGCTACGTGCTCTTCATCAACCCCGACACCGAGGTCCGCGAGGGCACCCTCGCGGCGCTCGTCGCCGAGCTCGAGCGCTGGCCCCGCGTCGGCCTCGCCGGCGCCCGCCAGCTGCGCGCCGACGGCTCGCTGGCACCGAGCATCAGGCGCTTCCCCTCTGCCCTTCACATGCTGGCCGAAGCGCTCGGCGTCGAGCGCGTTCCCGGTGTGCGCCGCGTGCTCGGCGAGCGCGAGCTCGATCCGCGCGAGTACGAGCGGGTGCGGCCCTGCGACTGGACTTCGGGCTCCTTCATGCTCGCCCGCGGGGCGGCGCTGGCCGCGGTCGGCAGCTTCGACGAGCGCTTCTTCCTCTACGCCGAGGAGACCGATCTCTGCTGGCGCCTCAAGCGGGCGGACTGGGAAGTGGTCCACCTGCCCCAGATGACGATCTGCCACTTCGAGGACGACCGTCGCGGCAGCGCCGCGCTCGAGGCCCAGGCCGCCTACGCGCGCATGCAGTTCGCCCGCAAGCACTTCCCCGAAGCCGCGGCCGACTACCGCTGGGCGATGGGGCTGCGCTACGCGCTGCGGGTCGCGCTTTACTCACTGCGGCGCGGGGGGCGCGTCAATCCGCGGCGACTCGGCGCCAGCGCTGCGCTGAGCACGGTGATCCGCGGCGAGGCGCCGTTCGGAAGCTGAAGCGCGGGTGGGGCGTTGGTCTGATGATGCGAATCGGTGTCGCCTTCCCCGGGGATCCGAGCCAGAAAGGGACCTGGTCGGGGATTCCGCACGGCCTCAGCGAAGGTCTCGCCGCAAACGGCGCCGAGGCGGTGCCGATCGGCATCGAGCCGCCGGCACCGCTGCTCGCCGCCGCAACGAACGCGATCGCCGCCACCTACCTGCGCCCGGGGAGCGACCTCCGGTCCGCGATCCAGCAGGCTCGCTCGGCGGCCCGGGCCTCGGCCGGCATGGCCCGTCTCAACACCTGGGCTGCGGCAGGCGCCTTGCGTGCGGCCGGCCGGCTCGACGGCATCGTCCAGCTCGGCACCGGCTACACGCTGAGCAGCGAGGTCCCGGTCGTCACCTACGAGGACATGACGATTCCCCAGACCCAGACGCACCCCTACAGCGGCTGGGGCCTGCTCACCCGCCGTTCCTTCGCTGTCCGCATGGAGCGCCAGCGCGATGCGTATGAACGCGCCCGTGCCTGCTGCCTGACCAGCCCCTGGGCCGCCGCGTCGGTGATCGACGACTACGGCATTCCGGCGCAGAAGGTCCACGTGGTCGGGATTGGCTGCAACCACATGGCGCCGGAGGTGCAGCGCGACTGGAGCGAGCCCCGCTTCCTCTTCGTCGGCCTCGACTGGGAGCGGAAGAACGGGAGCGGCCTGCTGCGCGCCTTCGCCCGCCTGCGCGAGCAGCTGCCGAGTGCCCGGCTCGACCTGGTCGGCGGTCACCCGCCGATCTCGCAGGAGGGTGTGACCGGCCACGGCGTGCTGCGCCTCGACCTGCCCGAGCAGCACGAGCGGCTCGGGCAGCTCTTCGCCGAGGCGACCTGCTTCGCCATGCCGTCCCACTCGGAGGCCTCGGCGATCGCCTACGTCGAGGCCGGGATCGCCGGCCTGCCGAGCATCGGCACCAGTGCCGGCGGCTCGGGGTACCTGATCGGCGAGGGCGGCTTGATCGTCGATCCCGGCGATGACGATGCCCTGCTCGAGGCGATGCGTCGCCTCGCCGACCCCACGACCGCCGAGCGGATGGGGGCCGAGGCGCG
The DNA here is from genome assembly GCA_035549645.1 of Solirubrobacterales bacterium. Taxonomy (GTDB): domain Bacteria; phylum Actinomycetota; class Thermoleophilia; order Solirubrobacterales; family 70-9; genus VRUE01. The sequence goes on from DASZQM010000269.1 coordinate 2,137, forward strand.
GAGGCGTTCGCAGCTCTTCACCTGGGAGGCGGTGGCCGGCCGCCTGCTCCGGGCTCTGGCGGGCGAGGTCGCCGAGCCGGGCGAAGCATCCCGGGAGACCATCGGGGGCTCCGTTGGCTGACGGACGCGAATCCGCGGCCGCCCAGGCGGCCTACACCGACACCTTCTTCAAGGACATGGCCGGGCAGTCGGGAAGCTCTGCCGCGGTGGTCGTGCCCCTGCTCTGCGAGATGTTCGAGCCGGCCTCGGTGATCGACGTCGGCTGCGGCACCGGCGAGTGGCTGGCGGAGTTCGTCCGCTCCGGGGTCGAGGACGTGCACGGCCTCGACGGCCCCTGGGTCGACCCGGCGCGGCTGAGCATCGAACCCGCCCGCTTTCAGGCAGCCGACCTCGAGAACCCACCCGAGCTCGGCCGCCGCTACGACCTCGTCACCTCCTTCGAGGTGGCCGAGCACCTGCCCCCACAGGCTGCCGAGCCCTTCGTCCGCTACCTGACCGAGCTCGGCGACACCGTCGCCTTCTCGGCCGCGATCCCGTTCCAGGGAGGCACCAGCCACCTCAACGAGCGGTGGCAGAGCTACTGGAGCGATTTGTTCGAGGCCCGCGGCTTCCTCGCCTTCGACCTGGTTCGGCCACAGATCTGGCTGAAGCCAGAGGTCGAGTTCTGGTACCGACAGAACCTCGTCGTCTACATGTCAGCGGAGCGCGCGGCGGCGTTCCCCCACGAGCCGACCGACGTCGTCCTGCCCTTGGTGCACCCCGACCTGCTCGAGCGCCAGGCCGCGCAGCGCTCCTGGCAGCCACTGGCCCGGCTGCGGACCCGCCTGCGGCTGCGTTCCCGGCTCAAGCGACGATAGTCAGCGCACCCGGATCGACCTCGAGCCTGAGCTCGGTCCGCTCGCCGATGTAATCGCCGTCGACCTGGACCGGGAAGGGGCGGGTGACACCCTCCTTGGTCTCCGAGATCGAGGCGATCGTCGCTTCGTGGATGTGGGCGAAGTGCTCGATCTGGCGGTGACGCGCGGCCGGCTTCTTCTCGCTGAAGATGCGTGAGATCAGCGTCGGCATGTCGCGCTGGGTGGCGCGCTTGAGCACGCCCAGCGCCAGCGTGCCGTCGTCGAAGCTGACGTCCTCGCAGACGCGCACCGGTTTGCTGGCGAAGTAGGTGAAGGGGTCGGAGTTCTGTGCCAGCGCGGTCACGCCTTCGACGCTCTCGCCGTCGACCTGGGCCCGCAGCCGCACCGGGTTGACCAGGTAGGAGCGATAGAAGGCCGAGACCGCGGCCCAGGTGAAGTAATACGGCCCCGCGGCCGACTTCAGCCGCGGGTGCGCGTCGACCCGCCTGACCACGGTCGCATCGATCCCCGCCCCGCAGGAGAAGACGAAATACCGGTGATCGGCCTTGCCCAGGTCGATCTTGCGCGGCTGCCAATCGTCGACCATCGCCAGCAGGTGCTCGGTCGCATCGACCACGTCGTTGGGAATCCCCAGCGTCCGCGCGACCACGTTGGTCGAGCCCCCCGGCAGCACCGAGACCGGCACGTCCGTCCCCGCCAGCCCGTTCGCCACCTCGTTCAGCGTCCCGTCTCCGCCAAACGCCACCACCACGTCGTACCCGTGGTCCCGCACCTCCCGCCCGATCTCCGTCGCATGGTTCTGCGCCTCGGTCTCGATCGTTTCGACCTCGAACCGCCCCTGCAGCGCATAGACCACCAGGTTCTTCAACCGATCCGACACCGTCGTCGCGTACGGGTTGACGATGATCAGCATCCGCTTCTTGGCGGACTTCTTGCGCGGTTTCCTGGGACGAATGAGGCTGGTCATCCGGACGGCCCCTGGCAGAAGAATTCTTCGTGGATCTGGCCGGTGGGGTATTCGAGGCACTGGTCACCGGGGATCCGGTCTTCTGCGAACAGCGGTTTCCTCAATAGCGAGTCGGACCAGCTTGGGGCGGCGTCCAGGATCGTCTCCAGCTCCCAGCTCCGATCCATCGTGAAGCCCTGCTTTGGGGTCAGCTCGATCTGCAGCGCATTGCCCGAGTAGCCGAAGCGCGGCAGGTAAGGGGCAAGCGCGGGCCGCGTCGTCGCGCCCACCTCGTTGATCAGGGCGTGAGGGATGCCGTCGCCGTCGACCGCGATCTCGACGTTCGGTTCCGCGTAGCCGGCTGGCGCTCCCTGATCGGCGATCGTCTGGCCGTTCTGGCCATGCCAGGTGACTCCATGGCTGCCTTCGGGCCTGTGCCAGGCGAGCGAGTACTCGCTGTCCGGGTGGGGGGGCTGCAGGAGGGGGATGGCGACGCAGATGGAGTCGGGAGAGGTCCGGATCAGCTTCAGTCCCAGGCCGTCGAGCCACGGCGTGTCGCGGATCGTTTCGTAGTCGGGGCCACGGACGTCTTCGAGCTCATCCTCGAATTGCCCGACCAGAGCGCCTTCGCAGCTGAACGACGGCGCGGGCATCTGCGCTGCGAGGCTCAGGCCTGCTTTGTCCGTGGGGATGAACAGCGCGCCTTCGGTCAGGTCGGGGCCCCAGAGCTGCATGTCGCCGAGGACTCCACCTACCTTTGCGATGCCCCACCGGTGTCGGGCATCGAGGGCAAACGACATCCGTTCGGGGCGAGTGAAGCGATGGCGCTGCCACGGGCAGGGCTTCTTGCGAGGCACTTCCAGACAGCGATATGCCTCGGCCAGTCGGAAGGAGAGCGAGACGCCGGTGCGGGTTTCGGTCGGGGAGACTTTCGACACGATCCGGGCCGAGCTCCAGTGGCGGGTGCTGAAGGAGAATTCGTCGAAAGAGAATCGAAAATGGGTGAGGAGCGCGTGCGGGCACCCCTTTCGCCCGCCGACGAAGTCACGCGTCCCGGGCAGCATCAAGGCGCAGGCCCTGTCCCAGGCACGGTGGTTCAAATCGTGGAAGAAGTTCCTGGCCATGGAGGCCGGCGACGCCTGGGCGAGTCCCGGAGCCGTCATGGCGACGAGCGCGAAGGCGCAGCAGGCCGCGGTGGCCCACCTATCCCGTCGCCTCATAGCGAATCACCTCCCCGTCGAATGCTTCCCGAGCCCGCCCCTCGTTGACCAGCAGATCCGCGTGGCCGATCACCTCGGAGAGGGTGAGGTAGGCCTGGGTGACGGCGACGTTGCCCCAGATCGACTGGGCGATCTCGAAGCCGCTGCGGGGTTGCTCGGCGATCAGCTTGTAGATCTTCTCCTTGCGGCGCTCGTGCTTGGCGATGCGATCGTCGATCAGGGTGACGTGGTCGGTGATCGGGTCGCCGTGGCCGGAGAGGACGATCTCGGCCGGCATCTCGCGCGTCCTGCGCATCGACTCGATGTAGGTGACGAGGGCCTGGGGCCGCTCTGTGGAGCCGTCGAGCGGGCGGCTGATCAGGGGGTTGGAGGAGATGTGGGCGATCAGGTGGTCGGCGGCGATCAGGATTTTGCGCTGCTCGTCCCAGAAGACCGTGTCCGAGGGGCTGTGGCCGGGGCGGTGGATCGCCTGCAGGGTGCGGTCGCGGAAGGGCAGGACCTGGCCGTCCTCGAGCGGGTGGGTCACCTCGACGTGCGAGCCCCAGCCGCGGAAGCTGCGCGAGACGCTGCGCAGCGCCACCGTCACCTCCTCGGGGATGCCGTTGTGCAGCATCAGCTCGACCGCGAAGCGGTCCTCGGCCTCGGCGTCCTCGTCGAAGTTGGCGAGGCGCTCGCGCGCCGCCCCCAAAGCCGCAACTTTTGCCCCCGAGCGCTGCACGACGATCTCAGCCAGGCCGAGGTGGTCGATGTGCTGGTGGGTGATGACCAGCAGCTCGAGCTCGTCGATCGAGTGGCCGCGCTCGGCCAGTTGCGACTCGAGCTCATCCAGCGCCTTGCCCGAGTTGGGGCCGGTGTCGACGAGCGTCAGCGGCTCGTCCTCGATCAGGTAGCAGTTGACCCGCCCGACGGCGAACGGGGTTGGAATGCGCAGGCAGTGGATCCCCGCCAGCGCCGCTTGCTCCAGCGCCTGCTCCGGGGTCAGCGTCACGCCCGGATCAGCCCCAGCACCTCGTCGCGCTTGGCTTCCATGTCCTCGCGCGAGACCAGCGACTCGAGGTTGAGGCGAAGCAGCGGCTCGGTGTTGGAGGGGCGCACGTTGAAGTGCCACTCGTCGTAGTCGACCGAGATGCCGTCGAGGCGATTCTGGGCGCCGTCGGAGTAGCGCTCGGCGATCTCCTCGATCTTCGCCGCCGGGTCGGCGACCTCGGAGTTGATCTCGCCGGAGATGAAGTAGCGCGAGCGGAACTCGGCCATCATCTCGGCCAGCGAGCGGCCGTCGACCGAGAGCAGCTCCAGCACCAGCAGCGCCGGGATCGTCCCCGAGTCGGCGTTCCAGAAGTCGCGGAAGTAGTAGTGGCCGGAGACCTCGCCGCCGAAGACGGCGTTCTCCTCGCGCATCCGCGCCTTGAAGAAGGCGTGGCCGACGCGCGAGAGGTCCGAGCGACCGCCCTCGGCGGCGACCAGGTCGGGCACGGCGCGGCTCGAGCGGGGGTCGTAGAGGATCGTCCCGCCAGGGTTCTTGGCCAGGGCGGCGCGGGCCAGCAGGGCGCAGATGAAGTCGCCATCGCAGAACTCGCCCGTGCCGTCGATGAAGAAGCAGCGGTCGGCGTCGCCGTCCCAGGCGATGCCGAGGTCGGCGCCGCTGCTGCGCACCCGCTCGATGATCATCTCGCGGTTCTCGGGAAGCAGCGGGTTGGGCTCGTGGTCGGGGAACTCGCCGTTGGGCTCGAAGTACATCTCCTCGAGGTCGAGCCCGAGCTTGCGCAGGGTGGGACCGACCATCGGCCCGCCCATGCCGTTGCCCCCGTCGACCACGACCTTCATCGGCTTCACCTTGGCCGGGTCGATGAAGGAGAGCGCGTGGGCGCGGAACTCGTCCCAGATGTCGACCTCCTCCAGCGAGCCGCCGCCGGGCGCGTGCCCGAGCCCGGCTTCGATCTCGGCCCTGACGTCGCCGATGCCGGCGTCGCCGGAGAGCGGCAGGGCGCCCTCGCGGACGAGCTTCACTCCGGTGTAGGCCTTGGGGTTGTGCGAGGCGGTGACCATCGCGCCGCCGTCGAGCTCGCGCGAGCCGACCAGGTGGTAGAGCATCTCTGTCGCGACCATGCCGGCGTCGATCACCGTGGCGCCCTCGAAGATCAGCCCGTCACGCAGCTCCGCCGCCATCGCCGGTGCGGTGAGGCGCATGTCGCGCCCGAGCCCGACCCGCAGCTCGCTCGGCTCCTTGCCGCGCAGCCGGCCAAGCACCCGGGCAAAGGCACGGCCGATCGCGTGCGCGGTCGTCTCGTCCATTTCGGAGCCGTAGAGGCCGCGGATGTCATACGCCTTGAAGATGCCCGGCGGCGCCAGAACCTGCTCTTCGCTCAAAACGCTCCCTTCAACGCTTCGTAGCTCTGCTCGAGTGTCTGCGGCATCACCTTGGTGTCGGCGATGACCGGCATGAAGTTGGTGTCGCCGCCCCAGCGCGGGACGACGTGCATGTGGATGTGGTGCTCGACCCCGGCGCCGGCGACCCGGCCCTGGTTGAAGCCGACGTTGTAGCCGTGCGGCGAGTAGACGTCTTCCAGCCGCGTCATCGCCAGCTGCGCCAGGGAGACCATCTCGGCGGTCGTGTCCGCGGAGAGCTCCTGGATGCGACCGATGTGCTCGTAGGGGGCCACCATCAGGTGCCCGTTGGTGTACGGGTAGAGGTTGAGGATCACGAAGCTGTGCTCGCCGCGGTGGACGATCAGGTTCTCCTCATCGGCATCCGCCGCCGGCTTGGCGCAGAAGATGCACTCCTCCTCGCTGTCCTTGGATGCGTCCTTCACGTAGGCAAGGCGCCACGGCGCCCAGATGCGGAAATTTGCCACGGGCGACGGAGGCTATATGGCGGCGGCCCTAGAGCCAGCCACGCTTGCGGAAGTAGCCGACCATGCCGACCAGCAGCGCGAACATGACGCCGACGATCACCCAGAAGGCGGTCAGGTCCTGCTCTCCGGGCACGCCGGAGTTCATGCCCCAGATGCTGGCGATCAGGGTCAGCGGCAGGACGATGACGCTGATCGAGGTGAGCACGCGCAGGATGTCGTTGACCCGGTGCGAGATCACCGACTCGTTGGTCTCCTCGAGTGCCTCGACGACCTCCTTGTAGTTCTCGAGCATGTCCCAGATCCGCTCGTGCGCGTCGACGATGTCGTCGAAGTAGATCTCGAGGTCGAGGTCGGTGGCGAGGTAGCGCTGCTTGACCTTCTCCAGGTCGCGCAGGACCGGTCGCTGCGGGCGGATCACCTTGCGGAAGTTGATGATCTCCTGCTTGACGTTGGAGATGTCGCGCACGACCTCCTCCGAGCGCCCCTCGAAGATGTCGTCCTCGAGCGCGTCGAGCTTGTTGCCGATCTTGCGCAGCATCGGGAAGCAGTAGTCGAAGCTGTCGTCGACGAGGCGGTAGAGCAGGTAGCCCGAGCCGCGCGAGAAGAGCTGCTCGCGCAGCTCCTCCTTGGCGCGGCAGCGCTCGAAGAGGTACTCGACCGGCTGCAGCGGCTGGTTGGGGATCGTCACCACGTAGCCGGGGCCGACGAAGAGGTCGAGCTCGCCGGTGCCGAGCCGTCCTGCCGCGGGGTCGAAGACGGGGAAGTGGAGGACGATGAAGAGGTAGTCGTCGTAGACGTCGATCTTCGGCCGCTGGTTGCGCGAGAGCACGTCCTCGAGGTCGAGGGCGTGGAATTCGAAGTTCTCTTCGAGCCAGTCGCGCTCCGGCGAGCCGGTGCGCTCGATGTTGACCCAGCGCAGCCCCGCGCCGTCGATCTGCTCGACCCGGGGGGCCTGGGGCTCAGCCTGCGGCGCCGGCGAGACGAGCTCGCGCCGACCGGCCCGCCGTAGCCTGGGCTTCGGAAGGTTCGGCATCTTTCACGCTCATCGTCTCGTCGGGCATGGGCGCACAAGGTTAGCCGTCACTCCAAACTGGGGCCGCACGGAATTTCCCCTGGTATTGTTCGTGCCACATAACGCCACATCTAGAGGGGTGGAGGGACTGGCCCGATGAAACCCCGGCAACCGCCCTGAATCGCGAGGTTCAGGGGAGGTGCCAACTCCAGCAGGTCGAGTCAGAGGCCTGGAAGATGTGGGGAAAGTCCGATCGGACCTCTGCCCCACAAAAAGGCGGAGGTTTTTTTGTTGGCGGTAACGCAACGAGAGGGAAAGATCGGATGGCAATCGAGAACTTGAAATGCAAGGAGTGCGGGGCGACCTACGACCTCGGCGCGCACTTTGCCTGCGAGCACTGCTTCGGGCCGCTGGAAGTGGCCTATGACTACAGCGGCTTCGACCCGGCGGAGACGAAGCGCAAGATCCAGGCGGGCTCGCAGGGAATCTGGCGCTACGCCGACTTCCTGCCCTTCGAGGGGCGCCCAGGCGATCCGCTCGAGCCCGGCCTGACGCCGCTGGTCAAGGCCGATCGCCTGGGCGAGCGGCTCGGCGTCGAGGGCACGGAGATCTGGATCAAGAACGACGCCGCCAACCCGACCCACTCGTTCAAGGACCGCGTCGTCGCCGTCGCGGTGGCCAAGGCCCAGGAGCTGGGCTTCTCCACCGTCGCCTGCGCCTCGACCGGCAACCTCGCCAACGCCGTCGCCGCCCACGCCGCCGCCGCCGGCCTCGAGTCCTACGTCTTCGTCCCGGCCAACCTCGAGGAGCAGAAGCTGCTCGCCACCGGCGTCTACGGCACCAACCTGGTCGGCGTGCGTGGCAACTACGACGACGTCAACCGGCTCTGCACCCAGCTCGCCGAAACGCGGCCCTGGGCCTTCGTCAACGTCAACCTGCGCCCCTACTACGCCGAGGGCTCGAAGACGCTCGCCTACGAGACCGCCGAGCAGCTCGGCTGGCAGCTGCCTGACCGGGTCGTCTGCCCGATCGCCTCCGGCTCGCTCGTCACCAAGGTCGGCCGCGGCTTCCAGGAGTGGCTGGACATCGGGCTGGTCGAGGGCTCCCAGCCGGTCTTCAACGGCGCCCAGGCGGAGGGCTGCAGCCCCGTCGCCACCG
>DASZQM010000270.1:0-3978 GCA_035549645.1 Solirubrobacterales bacterium
CGAAGACCCGGATCATGCCGCGCCGGTCCGCCGGTAGCCCATCGTGTGCGGGAAGTAGACCGGGTCGAACTCGCTCCGCGGCGCCATCGATTCCGAATGTCCGAGGAAGAGATAGCCGCCGGGGCGGAGCAGCTGCGCGAAGCGGGTGATCACCCGGTCGAGACCGTCCGGCGTGAAGTAGATCAGGAGGTTCCGGCAGAGGACGATATCGTAGCTGGCCCAGGGGAGCGCGATCACCGGCGCGGCGAGGTTCACCTGCAGGAAGCGGATGCCCCGGCGGTACCGGTCGCGCAGCTGGTAGCGGCCCGGGCCGACCTCCTGGAAGCAGCGGCGGCGGGTCTCGTCGTCGCAGTTGCGGAACGCGAAGCCCTCGAACACCGCCTGGCGCGCGTGCTCGAGCCGGGCCGGATTGAGGTCGCACCCGTCGATCTCCCACCGGGCACCGAGCAGTTCGCTGCCGCTGTCGACCAGGCGGATCGAGAGCGAGTACGGCTCCTCCCCCGACGAACAGCCGGCGCTCAGGATCCGGAGCGGCCGCTCCCGCATCACGGCGGCATACGCCGGCAGCAGCCGCTGGACGATGACCTCGAACTGCGCCTCTTCCCGGAAGAAGTAGGTCTCGTTGTTGGTGACGCGGCGGGTCAGCTCGGCGAACTCCTCGTCCCGGCCCGGATGCAGGCAGAGATAGTGGTAGTACTCGCGGAGGGTCTCGAGCCGGAGTGCCTCGAGGCGGGGACGGAGGCGGGCGCCGAGGATCTCCTCCCGGCCGCCGGCGAAGTTGAGGCCGAACCGCTCGGCCAGGAGGTCGGTCACCAGCTTCCAGTCGGTGTCGGAGGCCTCCCTCATCGCCCGGCGAGCGAGGCCCGCGCGGTCCGCGCGACGGTGGGCTCGAGGTCGCGGCCGAGGTCGAGCAGCAGCGGCTCGGCCGCGCCGCCCAGCCGGCCGAGCGCGCGCGCCGCCTCCGCGCGGACCACCCAGTCCTCGTCCCGGGCAAGATCCGTCAGCAGCGGCAGGTCCTGCGGGCCCGCGTGCGCGGCCAGGCCCTGGGCCGCGACCCGGCGAACTTCCGGTTGCCGCTCCGCCAGTGCCACGAGCAGGAACGGCATGGCCCCGTCGCCGCTCAGGCGACCGAGGGCGTTCAGGATCTCGATGCGCTCATGGAGCAGGGCGTCGGGGTAGAGGGCGATGAGCGGCTGGGCCGCCTCGGAATGTCCCAGCCGTCCCAGGGCGCGGATCACGTGGTAGCGGAGGGAATCGCCCGCCCGGAGGAGCGCGAGCAGCGTCGTCCGCACCTTGTCGCCGCCCCGCGCCACGAGCAGGTCGAGCGCCTCGACCTGGAGGCCGGGGTCGCGATCGGCGAGGGCCCGGAGGAGGATCACCTCGGCCCGCGGGCCGGGGATGCGCACGACCGCGCGGAGCAGCGCCCGCCGGTGCGGAGCGTCGGCGGCGCCCGCCAGCCGCAGCACCCGCTCCTCCAGCGCCGGGGCATTCACCTCGGCCAGCGCCGCGAGGACCGCGCCCTGCGTCGCGTCATCGCTCGGCTGCGCCAGCCGGGGCGCGAGAATGGGGACGTAGACCGATTCGGGAAGGCGAATGAGCGCCTCCGCGGCGGCGCTCCGCTCGGCGGGCGCGCCCGCGTCCAGCAACTGGGTAAGCGCGAGTGACGCCGCCACCTCCGGCAGCTCGGTGAGCGCCCGGGCCGCCGCGATGCGCACCGCGCTTGCGGGGTCCTCCAGCGCCCGGCAGAGTGCGGGCGGCCCCACGGCGCCGGGGGGTACCAGGGCGATGGTCCCGGCGCGGACCCCGGGGTCGGGATGGGCGAGCAGCGAGCCGAGGAATGGCCGCAGCCCGTCGGCGTGGCGACGGACGAGCGGCGTGAGCCACTGGCGGGCGGCATCGCCTTCTCCCCAGCGCACGACCAGGGGATAGAGACTGCTGATACCGGCGGCGAGCACCAGGGCGGAGGTCGCCTGCAGCACCGCGCCGGGGCCCCGTCCCTGGCTCCGGTCATCGCCCCGCAGAGGCGGGTCGTCGGCGGCGGCGCCCAGACGCTCGACGAGCAGCTGCCAGAGGGAATCGGAGCGATGGTCGGCCTCGACGTCCCGGCCGAACGCGGCAAGGGCGACGGGCTCGCTCGGGGCCGGCTCGCGGGACTCGTGCTGCAGGATCGCTCCCGCCACGCGGAGCAGCGACGCTCGAAGCTCGCGCGTCCGGGGCGCGAGCAGCAGCCCGAGGACGCCGGAGAGGGCCTCGGGCGCGGCGATCCGCGCCAGCGCGTCGAGGGCCGGTTCGGCGACGAAACTGTCCGGGACCAGGGCCAGGAGCGGAAGCGCCGCGGCGGGCTCGCCAATGGCGCCGAGCGCATCGGTGGCGGCGAGCTGCAGCCAGGGCTCGCGCGGGAGGAGCGCCACGAGCGGTGCGACCGCCTCGGGCCGCCGCAGCCGGCCCAGGGCCTCGGCCGCGGCCTGCACCACGTTGACCTCGCTCCGCCCGAGGGCATGGAGGAGCGCCGGCACGCTCGACGGCCCGCCGATCGTGCCGAGCACCTGGCAGGCGAACATCGCGACATCGGCGTCCGCGGCGTACACCGCCTCCGCCACCGCCGCCCGGGCGTAGGGCCCCTGGCGTTCGAGCGCGGCGAGGGCGGCGTTTCGCCGGAGCGCGTCGGCCCCCTCGGCCACGAGGGGGAGGAGGCGCCCGGGCTCCAGCTCGCGGGCGGCCAGCGCGATCGCCGCCTCGCGCACCGGCGGCGCGGCGTCGCCCAGCGCCTCGAGCAGGAGCCGCTCCCGTGCCTCGCGGTGCGCGGGACCCGTGAGCCCGGCGAGCCGGGCCGCGAACGGGAGTGGGTCCGCGGGCATCTCAGGTCCGGAAGATCTCGATCCGCTCGCGCAGCGCTTCCGACTCTCCCGCAAGGCCCTTCGCCGCGCCGCTCATCTGCTCCACCGCCACCAGGTTCTGGCGGGAGACCAGGGCGATCGACTCGATCGCCTTGACGATCATGTCGCCGCCGCGCTTCTGCTCGCCCACCGCCTCCGACATCTGGTGGGTGAGGCGGTTCATCTTCTCCGCCGCCTCCGTGATCTCGCGCGCCCCGGTCGCGTTCTCGCGGACCGAGTTGGCGATGAGCCGGGTCAGGTTCGACATGCTGGCCGCCATCTGGAGCACCTGCCGCGCACCGGCGGCCTGCTCCTCGGTGGCATGGGCCGCCTCGGTGACGAGGCGCGAGGTCTGGTCGACCGAGCCCACGATCCCGGAGAGCACCTGCTCCATCAGGCCCACCGCCCCGCGGGTCTCCTTCTGCACGTTCTCGATCACGTCCGCGATCTCCTGCGTCGCCTGGACCGAACGCTCGGCCAGCCGGCGCACCTCGTCGGCCACCACCGCGAAGCCCTTGCCGGCGTCTCCCGCCCGGGCCGCCTCGATCGTGGCATTGAGCGCGAGGAGGTTGGTCTGGTCGGCGATGTCCTCGATCACCTTCACGATCTTGCCGATCTCCTGGGACCGCTCGCCGATCGCGGCGATCGAGCTGTGGAGCCGTTCCCCGCCGCTGCGGGCCTCGGTGACGGATTTCTTCGAGACCTCGTCCACGGCATGCACCCGGCTCGCGATCGACCCGACCGTCTCGATCATCTCGGTGAGCGTCGCGGTCACTCCCTCCACCGAGGTCAGCAGCTGCTCGCCGTTGGACGCGGTCTGCGCCAGGACGCTGCTCATCTGCTGGATCGCGGCCGAGGTCTGGTCGACGTTGGCCGCGAGGGACTCGGCGCTCCGGGTGAGCGCCTGCATCTGCGCCGCCATCTCCACCATGGTGCTCGAGGTCTCCTCGCTCGAGCTGGACTGCGCCTCGGCCCCCTTGGCCATCTGGGTCGAGGAGGCCGAGATCTCCTCGGCGCTCGCGGCGACGGTCCGCGACGAGGTGGTGATCTGCGAGACCATGCCACGCAGGTTCTTCACCATCTGCCGCATCAGGTGCTCGAG
>DASZQM010000271.1:0-4834 GCA_035549645.1 Solirubrobacterales bacterium
GAGGAGGAGAGCTCGTCCGCCGGCATCGCGGCGAGGGTCTGGCTGGTCATCGTCCCGCGCGAGCCGAGCTCGACCGAGACCTTGGCCATCGTCTTCTCGTCGGGCGCCTCGATCACGGTGACGAAGTCGTACTGGCCGAGCGTCGCGTACTGGGCCACGACCTTTGCCCCGATCTGCTCGACCTCCTTGTTCACCTCGGCAACCCGCCCCGGATTGTTCTTCAGGGTCCTGACTCCCTCGGCAGTGAGGTTCGTAAGCATCACGTAGGTGGGCATCGCAGTCTCCTTCTCGACGGGGGCATCGAGCCTACGCTACCCGGCCCGACGCTCCTAGAGTTGCTCAGTACCCAGGCGGGTGACGAACGACGAAGCCTTCCGGGTAGGGAGGCTCCACATGCCAGCGCGGGCCGGTGCCCTGCGCGTCGCCGACCGTGTCCCAGCGCAGCCCGGCAATCTCGGCGTAGGTGTGGGTCGGGCTGGCGTAGATCGTGATCCAACGCCCGGGGCCGGGTTCGCCGTAGCTCTCCAGTTGGCCGGAAGTGAGCGGTGTGTCAAGCAGGCCCGCGCCGTAGAGAGCGAAGCTGACGGCACCCGAGCAGTCATAGCCGGAGGCGTACCAGGAGCCATGGCCGCCACCCCAGACGTAGGGCAGGGTCGAGATCGAGTTGGCGGCAGAGACCGCGGCCTTCACGGCGGCCGGGGCCGATTGCGGTGCGCTGGCGAGGCCGTTGGGGTTGAGCACCGATTCGGGTCCCGCAGTTTCGAGTCCCGAAGGCAGGGGCGCGACGCGCCAGTCGACGTAGCTCGTCTGGCACTTGCCTTCGAGCTGTTCGGCGTCAGTGAGGACGGCCTGCACGTACCACTGGGCCTGGTTGTGGGTGAAGATGCCGGCGCGCAGGCTGCCCCGCGACCAGATCAGGCGGGCGAGCGTCGCGGCCGAGTCGAACGGATCGCCGCGGTGGATGTGGCCGTCTTCGTCGCCGTCGACCGCGTAGGTCTTCCACTCGCTCGGTTCGAGGCCAAGCGGACCGCGCTCGCGCATCTGGGTGTTGCTCATGCCACGGCCGAAGTTCGACTCCAGGTGCGCCACGGAGGCGAGCGCCCAGACTCCGCGCTCGCCGAGTTCATAACGGCCGGCCGCGTCCTCGAACGCTTCCATGTATTCGGCCGGGATCTGTTTGCGCCAGGCCGGGGTCGGTTTGCAGGCAAAGGCCTGCAACTGCGGCGTCTGGGTCAGGCCGTTTACCCCGACGCCCAGCATGCCGTAGCAGGAGGCGTTGGCGAGCACCTCGGCGACGTACCAGTCGGCGTGGTTGTAGGCGAAGATCGCGCCATAGGTGTCTCCCGGCATGCCGGCGGCGTTGAGGTAGCGAGCGGCGGCGAAGATCGCGTCTTCGGGGTCGTAGGGATCGCGGACGCCGTCGCCGTTGGCGTCTACTCCGTACGTTTCCCAGGTCGAGGGCATGAACTGCATCCAGCCCACCGCCCCGGCGGAGGACGGCCCCATGTTGCTGCCGAAGGCGCTCTCGATGCCGTTGATCGAGGCGAGGATCGAAGGGCCCTGGGGACCGAGGCCGTAGGCATTGGCGGCGCGGCTGTAGATCGGGATAAGTACCGGCGGCACCCCCTGGGCGGCGCAGCTCGAGCTCGGGATCGAGGGAATTTCGAAGATTTCGCTGGGGGTCGGCGCCAGAGCGGAGCCACCGTCGGACCCTGCTTCGGGCGACGGTTCCGAAGCTTCAGGATTTTCGACCGGCGCCGCTTCGGCGTCGGTGCCGCCGCTCGGCGCCGGCGTCGTCGCGGGCCCTTCCGGCGCTTCCAGGGTTTCGTTCTGTTCGAGCGCCGGCGCGATCGTGTCGAGCGGCGGCGCTTCAGCGGCGTGCGCGTTGGCGGCGGTCAGCGCCGCGCCAACCGCCGCGGCGGCGATGGTGTTGCGCAGGCGTCCCATCAGCCGAGCGCGTCCGTCACTTCCCACTTGCCGGTCTTTTCGTCGCGCTGCATGTCGAGGCGCAGCTCGCTGGTGACGCCGACCCGCAGCAGCGAGACGCTGAGTGTGTAGGTGTCGCCGTGGTGGGGGCCGGGCACGATGTTGAGCACTTTCGCCTTTGGCACCGGGGTGCCTGCGGGCTGGCGCGGCGGGCGTCGCAGCAGTGCGTGGGTCAGCTGTGGCGATGCGGTTTCGTTGAAGACGCTGCGGACGTTGTCGCTTTTGCGGCCGATCTCGTAGAGGACGAAGGCGCCGGCGAACTGGTGGGCAACCTTGATCGCCGCCGGCCCGGCGGTCTTCTCGCTCGCGGCGGCTGCCGCTGGATCTCCGGACGGCGCCGAGCGCGCCACTTCGGAGGTCGAGCCGGCGGTTGAGGTCGATCCCCCCGAGCCTCCCGGGGCAGGGGATTCGGCCGAGCCCTTCGCGACACCGCCGCCGGCCTCGGCCGCGAAGTCGGGCTTTGCCCCCTGCAGGACCGGGGCCGCGTTCGTCGCAGCAGCCTTGGTCGTCGCGGCGGCAGCCGGTGCCGGCGTGGGCGCTGGAGTCGCCCGCACGACGGCTCCCCCGTCAGCGCTTCCGCTCCCGCCGCCGGAGGCCAGGACCAGGCCGGCAACGCCCGCGCCCGCGGCCAGGAGTGCCAGGACCGCGACGCCCGCGATCCGCACCGAAGGGCTCAGGCCGTCGGTGCGCTTCTCGAGCGGCCAGACGAGCCCGCGCTCGATCGCCCAGGCGACTCGCTCGAATGGCCACTTGACGATCTCGGCGAGACGCCGCAGGGCGTCGGCGCCGCCCCAGACCACGCGCTCCTCTACCGCGAAAGCGGCATCGGCAAGCGAAGAGCGGATTGGAGCCGGGGTATCGATGCGACGTCGTCCAAGCATTCGGTGTAACGGGATTGTGAGCTTATTTCGGATTCTCCCGCCCGTCCCTTAACACCAAATAATGGGTTTTAGCTCCCAGATTTGAAAATCAGCTCGCCCTCCGCCGCGCTCACCCGCACCGTGTCGCCTTCGCGGAACTCGCCCTCGAGCAGCTTCAACGCCAGCTTGTCGACGAGCTGCTTCTGGATCACCCGCTTCAGCGGCCGCGCCCCGTAGGTCGGGTCGTAGCCGAGGTTGCCGAGCAGCGTCTTGGCATCGTCGTCGAGCTCGACCTCGATGCCGCGCTCGCGCACCCGGCCGATCAGCTGGTCGACCTGGAGCTCGACGATGCGGCCGATGTCCTTCTTCGAGAGGCGGTGGAAGATCACCGTGTCGTCGATCCGGTTGAGGAACTCCGGCTTGAACGTTTCCGCCAGCACCTCTTCGATCTGCTCGCGAATCTGCTCGTCGACCTGCTCGCCGACGATGCGGTCGCTGCCGACGTTGGAGGTCATGATCAGCACCGTGTTGGTGAAGCTGACCGTGCGCCCCTGGCCGTCGGTGAGGCGGCCGTCGTCCATGATCTGCAGCAGCGTGTTGAAGACGTCGGGGTGGGCCTTCTCGATCTCGTCGAGCAGCACCACCGCGTAGGGCCGCCGCCGCACAGCCTCGGTCAGCTGGCCACCCTCCTCGTAGCCGACGTAGCCGGGCGGCGCCCCGATCAGCCGCGCCACCGTGTGTTTCTCCATGTACTCGGACATGTCGAGGCGGACGATCGCCTGCTCGGAGTCGAACATGAACTCGGCCAGCGCCTTGGCCAGCTCGGTCTTGCCGACGCCGGTCGGGCCGAGGAAGAGGAAGCTGCCGATCGGCCGGTTCGGGTCGGAGAGGCCGGCCCGCGAGCGCCGCAGTGCGTTGGAGACCGCCTCGATCGCCTCCTCCTGGCCGATCACCCGTTCGTGCAGGCGCTCCTCCATGTGGATCAGCTTCTCGACCTCGCCCTCCATCAGGCGGCTGACCGGGATGCCGGTCCATTTGGCGACGACCTCGGCGACGTCCTCCTCGGTCACTTCGTCGGCCAGCATCGAGCCGCCGGCCCCGTGCAGCTCGGCCAGGCGCGACTCCTGCTCCTCGACCGCTTTCTCCAGCTCGGGGATCTCGCCGTAGCGCAGCTTCGCCGCCTGCTCCAGGTCCGCCGCCCGCTCGGCCCGCTCGGCCTCGCGGTTCGCCTCCTCGAGCCGCGCCCGCGCCTCGTTGATCGCCTCGATCGCGTCCTTCTCGTTCTGCCAGCGCGCCTTCATCTCGCCCGAGCGCTCGCGCAGCTCGGCCAGGTCCGCCTCGAGCGCCGCCAGGCGGGCCTTCGAAGCCTCGTCGCTCTCCTTCTTCAGCGCCTCGCGCTCGATCTCGAGCTGCTGCTCACGGCGGTTGACCTCGTCGATCTCGGTCGGCACCGAGTCGATCTCGATCTTCAGCCGCGAGGCCGCCTCGTCGATCAGGTCGATCGCCTTGTCGGGCAGGAAGCGGTCGGCGATGTAGCGCTCCGAGAGCGTCGCCGCGGCGACCACGGCGGAGTCGCTGATCTTGACCCCGTGGTGCTCTTCGTAGCGCGGCTTCAGCCCGCGCAGGATCGCGATCGTGTCGTTGATGTCGGGCTCGCCGACCAGCACCGGCTGGAAGCGCCGCTCCAGCGCCGCGTCTTTCTCGATGTGCTTGCGGTACTCGTCGAGCGTCGTCGCCCCGACCGCGCGCAGCTGCCCGCGCGCCAGCATCGGCTTCAGCAGGTTGGCAGCGTCGACCGCGCCCTCGGCGGCCCCGGCGCCGACGATCGTGTGCAGCTCGTCGAGGAAGAGGACGATCTGGCCCTCGGCGTCCTGGACCTCGGTCAGCACCGCTTTCAGCCGCTCCTCGAACTCGCCGCGGTATTTGGAGCCCGCCAGCAGCGAGCCGATGTCGAGCGCGATCACGCGCCGGTCGCGCAGGCTCTCCGG
>DASZQM010000272.1:0-15391 GCA_035549645.1 Solirubrobacterales bacterium
GAAGCGCTGGCGCGTCGCCAGGGTGAGGAAGAAGCGGAAGACGCCGGTGCCGATGCGGCGCGAGAGCGTCGGCTTGTAGTCGTCGCTCTCGGCTTTGCCGGGATCGCGGTAGCGCGAGCCGATCACCAGGTCGGCGCGGTCGCCGTAGATCTCCGCCAGCAGCCGCGCCACCTCGCGCGGCGGGTGCTGGCCGTCGGCATCGAGGTGGGCGCAGGCCTCGTAGCCCTCGCGCAGCGCGTAGAGGTAGCCCGTCTGCAGGGCGGCGCCGAGGCCCTGGTTGAAGGGGAGCGAGGCGACCAGGGCGCCGGCCTCCCGGGCCCGCACCGCGGTCGCGTCGGTCGAGCCGTCGTCGATCACGAGCAGGTCGGCCGTGGGCATCGACTGGCGCACGTCGCCGATCACGGCCGCGACCGAGTCCTCCTCGTTCCAGGCGGGAATGAACACAAGCGTCCTCACGGGAAACCGATTCTCCCACGCTGCCCGGCCCCACCCGCGACAGGCGGTTAATGCGTTTGTGTTAGTAAGTGCTCATGAGACGCATCGGCATGCGACTTTGGCTGGCCGCCGCTTTCGCCGCGGTCTCGCTGATCACGGCCTTCGCCGTCTACCTCT
The DNA here is from genome assembly GCA_035549645.1 of Solirubrobacterales bacterium. Classification (GTDB taxonomy): domain Bacteria; phylum Actinomycetota; class Thermoleophilia; order Solirubrobacterales; family 70-9; genus VRUE01. The sequence continues at coordinate 613 of DASZQM010000272.1, forward strand.
TCGGCGACAATCGCCAGGCGCTGCTGGTCGCGGTGCTGATCGGCGTGCTCGCCGGCTTCCTGATCGCGGTCGCGATCACCCACCGCGTCTCCCGCCTCGCCCAGGCGGCAAACGAAATGGCGGCCGGCTCCTTCGACGTGCCGCTCCGCGTCGGCGCCCGCGACGAGATCGGCGAACTCGCCCGCGCGCTCGACTCGATGCGCGCCTCGCTGAAGGAGAGCTTCGGCGTGCTCACCGCCGACCGCAACAAGCTCGAGGCGATCTTCGACGGCCTCACCGACGCGGTGATGGTGGTCGACGACGAGGGCACGGTGCGCTTCTCCAACAGCGCCGCCGCCGACCTGCTCGAGGACGAGGGTCCGCCGGAGCCGACGCGGGCGACGATAAAACGCGCCGCCGAGGTCGGCTTCGCCGCCCACCCGGCACTGCGCATGGGCGACCGCGCCTACGCGATGCAGGCCCGCGCCCTGCCCGGCGAGCGCGCGGTGCTCGCCGTCGTCCGCGACCGCACCGAAGAGATGCGCCGCGAGTTCGCCGAAGCGGACTTCGTCTCCAACGCCGCCCACGAGCTGCGCAACCCGCTGGCCGGCATCTCCGGTGCGATCGAGGTCCTCCAGCACGGCGCCAAGGACGATCCGCAGGCGCGCGATCACTTCCTCAATCGCCTCGCCGAGGACGCTGACCGGATGAGCCGCCTCACCCAGGCGCTGCTCACCCTGGCTCGGGTCGAGTCGCTGGGGGCGGGGGAGACCGAGGTGGTCGACGTGCCGATCGCGATCCGCGACGTCGTCGCCGCGGTCGAGCCGCGCAAACACGTCGATCTCTACGTCGAGGTCGAGCCCGATCTCGCCGCCAAGGCCGACCCGACGCTGCTGCGCCAGGTGATGATCGGCTTGCTCACCAACGCCTTCAAGAACACGCCACCCCCCGGCGCCGTTACCGTACGCGGCCGCCGTGACGGCGAGAGCGACGTGATCTTGGAGGTAACCGACACAGGCACAGGAATCCCGGCGGCGGAGGTCGAGCGCGTCTTCGAACGCTTCTACCGCCGCAGCGAGACCCGCAAGCAGGAGGGCTTCGGCCTCGGCCTGGCGATCGCCCGCCGCATGGTCGACGTGATGGGCGGCGAGATCGGCGCCAACTCGGTCGAGGGTGAGGGGAGCACCTTCTGGGTCCGCGTGCCGATCGCGCAACCGAGCCCGACCCCGGTGGCCTGATGAGGACGGGACGATGAGCAGCGGACGCATCCTCGTCGTCGACGACGAGCCCTCGGTCCGCGAGTCGGTCGGCTACGCGCTGGCCCAGGACGGCTTCGACGTCGACGTCGCCGCCGACGGGGACGAGGCGACCGAGAAGCTCGGTGGCGACGGCATCTACTACGACCTGCTGATCCTCGACATCATGATGCCGGGGCCGAGCGGCCTCGACATCTGCCGCGACGTGCGCTCGCGCAGCGCCGTGCCGATCATCGTCCTCACCGCCAAGGACGCCGAGGTCGACAAGGTGGTCGGGCTCGAGGTCGGCGCCGACGACTACGTCACCAAGCCCTTCTCGGTCCGCGAGCTGCTCGGCCGGGTGCGCGCCCAGCTGCGCCGTCGTGAGCTCGACCGCGGCCCGCTCAACCAGGCGGTAAAGATCGAAGCCGGCCCGGTCGCGATCGACCTCGTCCGCCACGTCGCCACCGTGCGCGGCGAAGTGGTCAGCCTCACTCGCTCCGAGTTCCAGCTGCTGCGCCTCCTGGTCGGTCGCCCCGGCGAGGTCTTCCCCCGCCGCCAGATCATGGAGGAGCTCTGGCAGACCGAGTTCGACGGCGACGAGCGCGCCTGCGACGTCCACATCTCCAACCTGCGCCAGAAGGTCGAGCGCGACCCCCAGCGCCCCGAACTCGTCGTCACCGTGCGCGGCGTCGGCTACAAGTTCGACGGGCAGAGCAGCTGAGGCGCCATCCCTCCTACTTCCAGGTCGCGGGGATCGATCTTCGGCAAGAGATGACGCGACTGCGGGAGATGCCTGTCTTTGCCGGCGGCCCGTTGGCCGCGCGCGAGCCCGAGCTGAAGGTGCGCCGCGCCCGCCGCCGCCCCAACCGCCTCGGCTTCGCGGTTCCCGCCCAGTTCCGGCTCTCGGTCACCGCCTATCCGGGGATTCGCCCCGGCGACATCCTCGAGACGCTGCTCCACGAGCTCGTCCACCTGCACGTCGGGCGCGCGGCTGAGGCCCACGCCTGGCACGGCAAGACCTTCAAGGCGACGCTGGCGCGGGCGATGGTCGAGGGCTACGGGATCGTTGCCCCGGCATCGCGGGCCACGACCCACGGCGCCTACGCCGAGGCGATCGAGGCGGGATGGCCTCGCTAGTCCGGCCCCGCGAAGTTGCCCGCTCGGTGGCGCCGATCGAGCTCTTCTTCGACCTCGTCTACGTCTTCACGGTCAGCCAGCTCTCCAGCAACCTGATCCACGACGTCAGCTTGCAGGGCATCGTCGAGACGCTGGTTCTCGCTCTGGCGGTGATGTACGCCTGGTTCATGACCGTGTGGACCTCGAACTGGCTCGACGTCGAGCGGCGGCCGGTGCAGCTGATGCTGCTCGGGCTGATGTTCGCCACGCTGCTGATGGCGACCTCGGTCGCCGCGGCCTTCGGCCCCACGTTCGAGACGCTCGGCGACGACCGTGCTGGTCTCTTCGTCATCGGCTACCTGGCGATCCAGGTCGGGCGCACGCTCTTCGCCGTCTCGGCCTTCCGCGGCCACCGCCTGCACCGGCACTTCGTCAACGCGCTGGTCTGGGAGATCGGGACCGGCCTGATCTGGATCGCCGGCGTCTTCGCCGACGGCGACACGCGCCTGGCGATCTGGTCGGTCGCGGTCCTCGTCACCTACGGTGGAGTCATCGCCGGCCACCCGCTGCCGGGACACCGCAGCCCATTCAGCAGCGACAGCCAGATCTACGCCGAGCACCTGCTCGAGCGCTTTCGCCTCTTCTTCCTGATCGCGCTGGGCGAGACGGTGCTGACGATCGGCAAGGCCTTCGTCGAGGTCCCGGTCGATGCCGGGCGCCTGGTCGCGCTCGCCGCCTCCTTCCTCGGCACGATCTCCCTCTGGTGGTGCTATTTCCACCGCTCCGAGCGCGTGGGGATCGACGCGGTGCGAAGCAGCGGCGACGGCTCGCGCCTCGTCGCTGTCGGCAACTACACGCTGATCGCGATGGTCGTCGGCATCATCGGCATCGCGGTCGGCGACGAGCTGGCGATTGCCGAACCCAGCTACGACCTGATCACGACCGCGATGGCGGCGCTGATCTTCGGCGGCCCCGCAGTCTTCCTGCTCGCCCAGCTTGCCTTCTTCCACCAGGCAACCGGGGAGATATCCCAGTCGCGGATCGTCGCCTGCATCGCGCTTGCCCTCCTCGCTCTCGTCACCGCCTCCTTCACGCTGCTCTTCGCCGTGATCGCGGCGAGCCTGGTCCTGCTCGGAGTGGCGATTGCAGACACCCAAGCCGGGTAGCCGGGCATCGCCACTCTCTAGGCTGGGGCCCCATGAGCGACTACGCCGTCAAGAACCTGATGGAGATCGAGGACTCGACCGGCGTCGAGGGGATCGAAGGGCGCTTCGCCCGCAAGTTCCTCGACTCCGAGCAGCTCGGGATCAGCCACTTCCGCTACGCGCCGGGTCGTGAGGCCGTCCACGGCCATCGGCACGAGGCGCAGGAGGAGGCCTACGTCGTGGTCGCGGGCTCGGGCCGGATCAAGCTCGACGACGACGTGGTCGAGCTGCGCCAGTGGGACGTCGTGCGGGTGGCGCCGCAGGTGGTGCGCGGCTTCGAGTCCGGCCCCGACGGGCTCGAGCTCATCGCCGTCGGCGGCACGAGGCCCGAGGAGGGCGACGGCGAGCTCGTCGCCGATCGTTGGCCGGGCGACGATGGCTGAGCTGCCGCACCGTCGTCTCGGGGACTCCGAGCTCGAGGTCTCGGTCGTCGGCCTCGGCTGCAACAACTTCGGCAAACGCCTCGACCTCGACGGCACCGCCGCGGTCCTCGAGGCGGCGCTCGACGCCGGGATCGACTTCTTCGACACCGCCGACATCTACGGTGGCACCGAGAGCGAGCGGCTGATGGGCGAGGCGCTGGCCGGCCGCCGCGAGGAGTACGTGCTGGCTACCAAGTTCGGCATGGGCCCGCCACCAGGAGCACCCGACGCAGCGCGCGGCTCGCGCGAGTACATCCGCTGGGCGGTCGAGCAATCGCTGCAGCGGCTGCGGGTCGAGCGGATCGACCTCTACCAGTACCACCAGCCCGACGGCGTGACGCCGCTGGAGGAGACGCTCGCCGCGCTCGACGAGCTCGTGCGCGAAGGCACGGTCACCGCGATCGGCTGCTCCAACTTCAGCGCCGCGCAGCTCGAACAGGCCGACCGCATCTCTCGCGAGAACGGCCTCGCCCGCTTCGTCACCCTGCAGAACGAGTACAGCCTGCTCGAACGCGGGATCGAGGCCGAGGTGGCGCCCGCCTGCGAGCGCCTCGGCGTCTCGATCCTCCCCTTCTTCCCGCTCGCCAGCGGCCTGCTCACCGGCAAGTACCGCCGCGGCGAGGCCGGTCCCGAGGGCGCCCGCCTCTCCGGCCGTGAGGCGGCCGGCAGCGACGCCCAGTTCGAAGTCGTCGAGGCACTCGAAGGCTTCGCGGTGGAGTGCGGCATCGGCATCCTCGACATCGCCATCGCCGGCCTCGCCGCCCAGCCCGCCGTCGCCTCCGTGATCGCCGGCGCGACCAAGCCCGAGCAGATCGCCGCCAACGTCAAGGCGATCGAGTGGCAGCCGAGCGAGGCCGACCTGGCCGAGCTCGATCGCATAGCGCCGACGCCGCGCGGCTAGACGCCGCTCGCCGCGCCGCCTCGCTCGACCTGGCAGTGTCACCGTTGCGGATGGCGCTCCTGATTGGAAAGCTCTTCCTCGCTCCGCTCTGCGTGGTCGGCGTCTCGCTGGCCGGGCGCCGCTGGGGGATGGGGGTCGCCGGCGTTCTCGGTGGCCTGCCGGTCGTCGCCGGGCCGATCCTGCTCGCTCTCACCCTCATCCACGGACGCGCCTTCGGTGCCGATTCGGCGGCTGGGACGCTGCTCGCCCTCGCCGCCTTGACCGCCTTCGTGGTGACCTACGGGAGAGTCGCACAGACGGCGGGGCCACTGGTGAGCGTGCTCTCCGGCTGGGCGGCGTTCCTGGTCGGGGTGGGCCTGTTGAGCCTCGTCACGCCCCCGCCCGGGATCTCGCTCCTGTTCGTCGGTGCCTGCTTCGCCGCCGGCATCGCGCTCCTGCCGACGCCGGGCTCGCCCCTGCCGCCCGCGGCGCCGCCACCCCGCTGGGACCTGCCGGCCCGGGCGATCGGCGCCCTCATCCTCGTCTTGCTCATCACCGCCCTGTCCGGCGCGCTGGGGGCCAAGCTCAGCGGCCTGCTGGCTCCCTTCCCGATCGTCACGAGCGTCCTCGCCGTCTTCACTCACGCCCACAGCGGCACCGCTCAGCTCGAGCTGCTCCTGCGTAACTTCCTCTTCGGCTTCTATGGCTTCGCCAGCTTCTGCTTCGTGCTCGCGATCGCACTGCCGTCGCTGGCGATAGCGCCGGCCTTCGGCTTGGCGATCGCGATCGCGCTGCTCACGCAGGCTGCCAGCTCCCTGCTGCGCTTTCGCCTCGTCCCCGCGCTCAGCGGCCAGAGAGCCGGCGCTTGAGAAGCGAATGGTCCGCCGACTATGGGGTAGCTTGGATGACAGTTCGCCGGACTGAGGGACGGGGGACTGAGTCGAGGACCGGAGTTCAGTTTTTGATCGAGAGAGCGTGGGCGACGGGTCCTTGACCCCTTCGGGGCAGGCAGTCAGCTCTCTGTCGGCTAGACCAGCGGAGAGGTATCGAGCACGAAGACGAAGGAGAGCAGGTCCGGGCCCTGCTGGCTGCTGGACATGAAGCCGACGACCGTGCGACTCGTATGACGCTCGATCACCTCGATCAGGGGCGCGCGAATCGTCTCGGACATGTCGACGCGGCCCTGCGCCACTCCTCGGGCGCCGCCGGCCTGGAACATCGTCTCCTCGCTGCGCGTATGTCCCTCGCGCAGGAGCAGGACGACGCAATCGTCGTGGATGTACGTCTTGGCCTTGGTCGGACCGCGGCCCGTCAGATCCTTGAGGAGAACGACGATCTCCCGCGAGATCGCTGCCCGGTGTCCTGTGTGGCCGTCGGAGGCCGCCTCCACAAGCGGAAGTCTTCCACAGGGACAGGGGCTCGCAAGGACGCGCTACTCTGACTGCAGGGACGCAGCGGACACGCGCCGACGCTCCTCAAGCACATCGAGACAAGTGATTCGGCCCCAGCGGCCGGTTAGCGGGCCTCCTTCTCAGACACGTCGACCCAGGGAGGTTCTCCTTGTCAGCAGATCAGCGTTCCACCAACGGCCGTGGAAGTCCGAGGCCAACCGTCCCTACGGGACAGATGCGAGCGTTTCGGATCAGTGAGGCGGACCTCGATGCCGGGTGCCGCGAGGTGAGAGTCGAGGGCGAGTTGGACCTGTCCGTTGCCGAGCAGCTTCAACAGCGGCTCGACGCTGCCGCCAACGACGACGTCGAGGTCCTCGTCCGCCTCGAGCAATGCGACTTCATCGACTCTGCTGGGATTGCGGCGATCATCTCCGCCCACAAACAGCTGGCGAGCAGAGGCCGGCGGCTTCTCGTCTGTGGCGCTTCCCACCAGGTGAGCCGCATCCTCACCATCACCGGCCTCAACCACGTCGGTCTCCTCTACGGCAGCGCCGAGGAGGCCCTTGCCGAGGGCTTCGGACACGCGGCTGCGAACCTCGCCACGGCCGCAAAGTCCATCTGAGGAACGGAAGCCGACGCCCGGATTTGAACCGGGGACCCCTTCATTACGAGTGAAGTGCTCTACCAACTGAGCTACGTCGGCGGGAGCCTCCATTATGGCGCGTATGTCACGGATGGAGGAAGCCAAGCGGCGGCAGGAGAACGAGATCGAGTTCTCCCGGATCGTCGCCTTCAGCGACGGGGTCTTCGCGATCGCGATCACGCTACTGGTGCTGCAGTTCGACGTCCCCAAGGGCGTCACGGGCGACGCGATATGGACGGAACTCTGGACCGAGCGGCACGACCTCTTCGCCTACGCGATCAGCTTTGCCGTGATTGGGCGCTTCTGGGTGGTCCACCACCGCTTCTTCGGCGACGTCACCGGCTTCGACTCGCGCCTGATCGCGCTCAATCTCTTCTACCTCGCCTGGATCGTGATGATCCCCTACAGCAGCCAGGTGCTCGGCGACAACGGCGGCCAGGAGGCGTCGATCGTCCTCTACGCGGCCAACCTGATCGGCGTGATCCTCGCCGGCACGCTGCTCTTCGTCGATGCCCGCCGGGCCGGGCTGACCCGCCCCTCCTCGGCCGAGGACGAAGCCGCCGGGCGCCGGTCCGCCCTGATGGTCGCCGCCGTCTTTGCGGTCTCGATCGGCGTCGCCTTCCTGATCAGCCCCGAAGCGGCCACCTATTGCTGGCTGGCGCTCTTCTTCATCCCCGTCGCCCTGCGGGCCCAGAAAGCAACGCGCGGGTAGCGGAGCGGCGCCCCTATTGAGGCGCCAGCCCCTGTAGCTCTTTGTCGGCCGACGGCTGGATGTGCCCGCAGACCGGGCAGTCGGCCTCCGGCACCACGGGCTCGCGTTCGGTGGCCATCGTCCGCAGGTCGACGATGTGGCCGACGCCGAGCGTCGAGGGTCGGGCCAGGCCCGTCAGGTAGTGCATGACGTCGAGCCCGATCTGCCCGCCGATCAGGCTGCACGCCGGCCCGAGCGTCGCGGCGGGGGAGCCTTTGCCCCGTTGCTGGCTCACCGCGATGTCGTAGAGCGGGAAGCTGCGCCGGTAGCCGATCTCCTGGCAGATGAAGCAGCCGGTCACGCCGGGCACGTAGAGCGGGCCGACCCTGGCGACGGGCGGGAAGTGGCTCATCGCGATGAAGGGGATGCGCGCCCCGAAGCAGGCGGCGTTGATCCAGCGCTCGATGTCGTGCGCCGGCCAATCGCAGGCGTCGATCACCAGGTCGTAGCCGGCGATCGTCTCGGTGATCGCGGCCTGGCTATCGAGCCGCTGCACCCGCGGCTCGAGCCGGATCGACGAGTTGAAGCCGCTCAGCCGCTCCGCCGCCGCCTCGGCCTTGGGGCGGCCGATGTCCGCCTCCGAGTAGAGGACCTGGCGGTTGAGGTTGCTCAGCTCCACCTTGTCGAAGTCGAGCAGCAGCATCTCGCCGACGCCGCAGCAGGCGAGGTTGAGCGCCGCCCAGCCACCGAGCCCGCCGACTCCCAGCACGGCGACCCGGGCCTTGTCCAGCCGCTCCTGGCATTCGGAGGCGGTCGGCCCGTTGGTGATGTCGCTGAAGTAGCGCAGCTGCCGGTCGAGCCGCTCCATCACAGGCGCGGAGATGCGATCATCGTCCGCGGCGTCCTCGACCACGCCCAGCTCCTCGAACTGGGCAAGCAGGTCGCCGACCTCTTCGGCCCCGAACTCCTCGATCAGCTCGGCTTCCGTCCGGGTCCCGTCCAGGGCGGCCAGCAGCCGCCTGCCCTCCGAATCGGGATCCTCGATGTGAATGTCCGCACCGGCGCTGGGCCGGAGCAGGTAGAGGTCGCCATTGGGCGCTTCCATTTGCTGCGTGGTGCGCTTCAGTCGCGGTCGTTGCATCTGCCCACCTCCTTGGGGGATAAGCGTGAGACCGCCAGATTGCTCAAATTAGTTTCAATTAATACCGCGCACCCTGCCACTTAGGCAAATTTAGAATCAAAGAAGGATCTATCGTGGCCGTGTCATCGAGCAAGGGAGGTCCCATGGGCGCAGGAAAGTCGATGCAGGAGCTGAAGGATGGGGGCAAGCTGAAGACGTTCATCGACCGGCGCTTGATCAAAGCTCTTGGTCACCCGGTCCGTGAGCACATCTTCGCCGTCTTCAACGAACGAATTGCCAGCGCCAGGGAAATCGGGGAGGAACTCGGCGCGGAGGTCAGCTCCTTCTACCATCACATCGAGCTGCTCGAGGAGCTTGGCTGCATCGAGCGAGTCGAAAGCCGGCGGCGCCGCGGCGCGACAGAGCATTTCTTCCGAGCGAAGCAGACCCTTTTCTTCGACGATGAGGAATGGGAGGAGCTGCCGGAGTCATTTAAGGCTGACTTCGCTGCCAGCTCGTTGCGATCTCTATTTGATGACGCGATTCGGGCGATCAAGGCAGGTACCCTCAACGCTCGTGATGATCGGCATGTGAGCTGGACGCCTCTTTCCCTTGATGATCAGGGATGGAAGGAGGTTATGAAGGTGGTGGACCAAGCCCTGGATCAGCTAGGGGCGATTCACGAGGCTGCGTCTGTGCGGTTGGCACAAGGAAATGCACCGCAGATCAACACGACGGTGGCGCTTCTTGCATTCGAGACTCCCGACGAGGATCAGCCGGAACTCAACGAGAGAGCTCGCGGGACCGAGCGAGGATCGCGTCAAGCATCTCCTCGGTAAGTCGGCCGGTGAAGGTGTTCTGTTGGCTCGGGTGATAGCAACCGAGCAACTTCCAATCACCCACCTCAGCCTCCCGGCCGTGGCCGAATTTTGGCTTGGGGCGGGGCACCTCTTCCCCGAGTGCAGAAAGGGCGCGCAGCGATCCATCCCAAGCGAAGGAGCCGAGGCAGACGATGATGCGGCAGCGCTTGAGTATCGCCAGCTCGCGCTCTAGGAAAGGAAGACAGGTGTCGCGCTCTTTTGGACTCGGCCGATTTGCCGGAGGAGCACACCGGACCACCGCTGTGATGTAGGCGTCGGTGAGACGAAGCCCGTCGTCACGATGCTTGCTATAGGGCTGATTTGCGTAGCCTGTTCGATGCAGGGCGGCGTATAGCCAGTCTCCCGATCGATCCCCGGTGAAGATTCGACCTGTCCGATTTGCTCCGTTGGCAGCGGGGGCGAGGCCTACGATCGCGACCTGCGCAAGGGGATCGCCAAAGCCGTCGATTGGCTTGGCCCAATACGCCTCTCCTCGATATCGAAGGGGAGGATCGGCTGCACGCATCTCGCGCCACTCGACCAAGCGGGGACAGCGACGGCAGGAATGAATTTCGCTCGCCAGTATCGCGAGATCGAAAGCGTCGTTCCGGGAGCCTGTTGCCATAGCTCAACTGAATCAGCTTTGGATGGCCGGGCTTAGGGTCGGCCCTTACCGCCCAAGGGCCGACCCGTCCCCCGCCTAGCGAGTCTTGATGGTCGAGAGCAGCGGAACTACCTGCTCCGTCTTTGAGATCTTCACCCTGCCTCACCCCCTTCGCAATCGTCAGCTCTTGCGGTTGGGGGTCGCGACCCATCCGATTCGATGCTTTAGACCGATCGAATGCTGGAAAAAGTTCCAGTATTAAGCCTTGAGTCTGCAAATACCCACTTTCAGCTTGGAAAATAGGCTTTGCGTCCAATACCATGGAGTGGTTCAAGCTGTAATAACGGAAATGAGGAGTCGCTTTGGCTGCAAAGACTAGGACCAAGCAAAAGAAGGAGACCGGGGTGGATCAACGCCTTGTGAAGGCGCTTGCGCATCCGCTCCGCGTCGAAATCTTGACCATTCTCAACGAGCGGATGGCAAGCCCGAATGAACTCTCCAAGGAGCTCGAAGAGGGCCTGAGCCAGGTCAGCTACCACGTCAAAGTCCTGAAGGACTTCGAGTGCATCGAAATGGTCAAGACCGAGCCTCGACGCGGAGCAGTTGAGCACTACTACCGCGCCACGGAGAGATCCTTCATTCCAGACAACGCGTGGAAAAGCTTGCCGGATTCGATCAAGCCTGGCGTCAGCTGGTCGGCTTTCAAGATGATCATCGACGATGTTGTTGAGGCGCTCAAAGGCGGCAGCTTCAACTCCCGGGACGATGTTCATATGAGCTGCACTCCCGGCGTCGTCGACGAGCAGGGGTGGACCGAATCGGTCGACCTCGTCAACGAAACGCTCGACCGTCTGATCAACATCCATGCGGCAAGCGCGAAGCGCCTCGCGAAGTCTGGCGAGGAGGGCATTCCGGCGACGGCAGTGCTCATGAACTTCGAAGGTCTCTCGGCCGAGGCGAAGAGCAGTAAGAAGGGCCGGGCCAAGAAGGCAGTCAAGTAGCTCTAGATTTTTTGAGTAAAAGCGGCTAGAACTCCTCTTATGCTTCGCGCCCACTTATGGGTTCGAAGCGAGCATTTGCCATCAGCAGTCGACGGCGCGGCCTCGGTCGCGTCGTCGTCTTGTTGGGGCTCGTTGCCCTGGCCCTGGCGGGCTGCGGAAAGAGCGGGCATGGGGCCGCTACCGACAGCGAAAAGGCCGGGGACGTGGAAATCCTCAACTCGGTGCTCGGGCAGGAACTGACGACGATCGGTGCCTATGCCCGGGCGCTGCCGCTGCTGCGCGGGCAAGCGCTCGCGGTGGCGGGCGAGTTCCGGGGGCAGGACCAGGCCCACGTCGACGCGCTGACCAAGGCGATCCGCGGCATCGGCGGCGAAACCGAAGCGGAAGCGGCGGAACCCGAAGAAGCGGAGCCGAAGACTCGGGAAGAAGCCCTGTTGCTGGTCTACGGAATGGAGAACGCGGCGCTCAGCGCGGCGCTCGACGCCAATCCCCACCTGGAGACGACGGCGCCGCGCATGCTCGCCCCCGCTCTGGCCGCCAGCCACGCCCAGCACATAGCCGCGCTGCGCCAGCTGCTGGGAACGGGTCTTGCCGCCTCTGTGCCCGGCGCCTATGAGACCGGCGACATTCCGCCCCCTTCGCCGCCGGGCAAACAGGGATGATGCTGGCGTGACCGGGCCCCTCTATGCGATCGGGCGCTTCTGTGCCCGGCACCACTGGCCCGTCATCGGCGCCTGGATCGTGCTCGCCGTCGGGCTCGTCCTGCTTGGCCAGGCGGGCGAGAGCAAGACCAACGACAACCTGACGCTCCCCGGCACCGGCTCGACGCAGGCCACCGAACTGCTCGAAGACAACCTTCCCGAACAGGCCTACGGCAGCAACCCGCTGGTCTTCGTGGCCAAGGCGGGGGGGACGCTGACCGCGCCCAAGCAGGCGGCGGCGGTCGAAGAAAGCGTCAAGCGGCTCAACGAGCTGCACGACGTCAACTCTGCGGTCAGCCCGCTCAGCCCGCAGGGCGCCGCCTTCCTCAGCAAAGACCACTCGATCGGCTACTCGCCGGTCATCCTCGGCACCGGCCCCGGCGAACTCACCGAAGCCGAGGCACAGTCCGTGCTCGACGCCGGCAAACCGGCGGAAGCGGCCGGGATCAAGGTCTCGGTCGGGTCCTACGTCGGCTCGCAGCTCTCCAAGCCCGACACGGGAGCGAGCGACGCGATCGGCATCGCCGCGGCGATCGTGATCCTGCTCTTCGCCTTCGGCACCGCGACCGCGATGGTCCTGCCGATCTCCTCGGCGATCATCGGCCTCGCCTGCTCGCTCTCGATCATCCGCCTGCTCGAGCACGTGGTCCAGGTGCCGAGCGTCGCCTCGACCCTGGCGACGATGATCGGCCTCGGCGTCGGCATCGACTACGCCCTCTTCATAGTCACCCGCCACAAGCTGCAGATCGCCGACGGGATGGAAATCCGCGAGTCGGCCGCGCGGGCAGCGGCGACCGCGGGCGGCGCCGTCGTCTTCGCCGGCTTCACCGTCGTGATCGCGCTCTGCTCGCTCGCCTTCGCCGGCATCCCGCTGGTCACCACGCTCGGCTTCACCGCCGCGATCGCGGTCGTGATCGCGGTTCTGGCGGCGACGACCCTGCTGCCGGCCATGCTGGGGGCGCTCGACTACCGGATCAACTCGCTGCGCGTCCAGTTCGGCAAGACGCACCCGGACGACAAGGAGCCGCACGGCTGGCGGCGCTGGGCGCGCGGCGTCGCCAACCGCCCCTGGCGCTCGGCGCTCGCCTCGCTGGCGATCCTGATCGTGCTCGCGATCCCGCTGCTCCAGCTCGAGCTCGGCCAGAACGACATCAGCGCCCTGCCCAAGTCGACCACCGCCCGCCAGGCATACGACGGCCTCACCCAGGGCTTCGGCCCGGGCGTCAACGGCCCGCTCCTGATCGCCTCCGAATTCGAAAGCGCGAAGGAAGCGAAAGCGGTTCTGCCGAAACTGGTGAAGACGATCGGGGGCGCCTCCGATGTCGCCCAGGTCTCAGAACCGACCTTCGACAAGACCGGCACCTACGCGGTCTTCACCGTCATCTCCAAATCTGCGCCCTGGGCGGACGAGACCGTCACCCTGGTCGAAAACCTCCGTGACGAAGTCATCCCGGGCGCGCTCCAGGGCACCAAGGCGAACTCCTACGTCGGCGGCCAGACCGCCGGCTACATCGACCTCGCCACCCAGATCGGCGACAAGCTGCCGCTGATGATCGGCATCGTCGTCCTGCTCAGCTTCATCGTCCTCCTGCTCGCCTTCCGCTCGCTGCTGATCCCGATCAAGGCGGCGGCGATGAACCTGATCTCGGTCGCGGCCGCCTACGGGGTCGTCACCGCCGTCTTCCAGCTCGGCTGGGGCTCTTCGCTGATCGGCCTCGACCACTCGATCCCGATCGTCAGCTTCGTGCCGCTGCTGATGTTCGCGATCCTCTTCGGCCTCTCGATGGATTACGAGGTCTTCCTGCTGACGCAGATGCGCGAGCACTACAAAGCGACCGGTGACGAGAAGGAGGCGGTGATCGAAGGCCTCGCCAACACCGGCCGCGTGATCACCTCTGCCGCCGCGATCATGGTCTGCGTCTTCACCAGCTTCGTCCTCAACGGCAACCCGATCGTCAAGGAGTTCGGCGTCGGCCTCGCCGTCGCGATCGCGATCGACTCGACCCTGGTCCGCTGCCTGCTGGTGCCGGCGATCATGGTCCTGATGGGCAAGTGGGCCTGGTGGATGCCGCGCTGGATGGAACGCGTCGTCCCCCACATCAGCATCGAGGGCGAGGACTACTTCGCCAGGCGCGATGCCGCGCTGGCGGGCGCGGCGGAGGGAGCGGTCACGGCCACCGCCGGCGCGGAGGAGTCAGACTGAGCGGGGATGTTCCCGCTCAACCTCCCCAACGCCCTCACCCTGCTGCGCATCCTCGCGGTGCCGGTAGTGGTCGTCGCCCTGCTTGACGAGACGCCGAACGGGGACGCGCTGGCGGCCGCGGTCTTCGCCCTCGCCGCCGCCACCGACGGCCTCGACGGCTACTTCGCCCGCTCGCGCGGCGCCGTCACCACCTTCGGCAAGCTGATGGACCCGATCGCCGACAAGCTGCTGATCGTCGCCGCCCTGGTCTCGCTCGTCTCGCTCAACCGGCTCGAAGCCTGGGTGGCGATGGTGATCATCGCCCGCGAGTTCGCGGTGACGATGATGCGCGCGATCGCCGCCGAGCGCGGCGTCGTGATCGCCGCCAGCTGGCTGGGCAAGCTGAAGACCGTCCTGCAGATCGCCGCCGTGATCGCCCTGATCGCCACCAACCCAGCCCCCGCCTGGGTCAACGCCCTCGTCTACCTCGCCGTCGCCGTCACCCTGATCAGCGGCGCCGACTACTTCTTCGGCTTGCGCCGCCGGTTCGAGGCCGAGCGGGAGGCGCGGGCGGCGGCGAAGACAGAGCCCAGTCAGTAGAGGCCACGCCGAGCCAATAGCTGGCTACGCGCTCGTCGTCATCAGGCCGGCACGAAATCGTCACACCGCGCGCACCACCTGCGCGCCCTCCCTTGAGACGGTCTCGTCATGCCCAAGCCCTCCCATGCGGTGCAACGTTTTTCGGT
>DASZQM010000273.1:0-13816 GCA_035549645.1 Solirubrobacterales bacterium
AGCAGGCCCTTGTCGCGGGCGGCGACGTAGCCGCCGCACTCGACCAGCTCGTGCCAGCCGATCACTTCGGCCTTGACGAAGGCGTCCTGGATCTCGGTGTGGATCGTGCCGGCGGCTTCCCAGGCGGTGGCGCCGCGGCTCAGCGGGCGGGCGACCGCCTCCTTGCCCTCGCCGGCGGTGAAGAAGACGATCAGGTCGAGCAGCTCGTAGGCGGCGCGGACGAGGCGGTCGAGGCCCGAGCCCTCGACCCCGTAGGACTCGCGCATTTCCTCGGCTTCACTCGGGTCGAGCTCGGCCAGCTCGCCCTCGATCCGAGCGCTGACCGCGACCACGCCGGCGCCGACCGCCTTGGCGTGCTCGACCACCGCCGCGGGCGGCTCGGCGTCGCCCTCGTCGACGTTCGCGACGTAGAGGATCGGCTTCGAGGTCAGCGCCTGCAGGTTGCGCGGGCCGTGCGCGGCGGCATCGGGCACGGGGACGGAGCGGGCGGGCTTGCCTTCGGCGAGTGCGGCGACGACCTTCTCCAGCCAGTCACGCTCGGCGATCGCCTCGGCGTCGCCCGACTTGGCCCCCTTGCCGACCCGGTGCAGGCGGCGCTCGGCCTGCTCGTAGTCGGAGAGCATCAGCTCGGTCTCGATCGTCTCGATGTCGGCGAGCGGGTCGACGCGGCCGTCGGGGTGGGGCACGCCGGAGTCGGCGTGGCAGCGGACGACGTGGCAGATCGCGTCGGTCTCGCGGATCGAGGCGAGGAACTGGTTGCCCAACCCCTCCCCCTCGCTGGCGCCCTTGACCAGGCCGGCGATGTCGTGGAAGGCGATCGTCGCCGGTTCGAGCTTGGAGGCCTTGACCGTCGCCGCCACCTGTTCGAGCCGCTCGTCCGGTACCTCGGCGATCGCCACGTTGGGCTCGATCGTCGTGAACGGGTAGTCGCCGGTCTGGGCGCCGCCCTGGGTCAGCGCGTTGAAGAGGGTCGACTTGCCCGCGTTGGGCAGCCCGACGATCCCGACCTTCATCTGACGTGGCCTCTCATAGCGAGAGCGGCACGATAAGGCCGAGGAGGATGCCGAGCAGGGCGCCGGCGATCACGTCGGAGGGGTAGTGCATGCCGAGGTAGGGACGGCCGAGCGAGATCGCCAGGGCGACGACGAGCGCGCCCGCCGTGGCCGAGTCGACCCGGAACATCGCCGTCGCCACCGCGAAGGAGGAGAGGGCGTGGGCCGAGGGGAAGCTGAGCGAGCTGGGCGCGCCGCCGAGCGGCGGCAGGCCCTCGAGCACCGGGCGCGGCCGTTTGACCAGGAGCTTGATCCCGTAGTTGAGCGCGATCGCGACCGGCCCGAGCACCGCGCAGATCAGCCACGATTCGCGGTTCGCCGGGTCGAGCAGCGCCAGCGCCACGCCGAGCACGACCCAGACCGCGCCGTTGTTGCCGGCCTTGCCCAGCGCCTTCGCCGCCGACTCCATTCCGGGCGAGTGCCCCCGGGTCCGCATCAGGCGCAGCAACTTGAGATCGGCGTCGCGCATCGGCGCGCAGGATAAGCTGGTAGGTCAGTATCCCGTCATGCCCTCGGTCCCCGGCTACGTCCACACGCCCGGCCACCACTGCGGCTCGACGGCCCTGCGCAACCTGCTCGCCTTCCACGGGGTCGAGATCAGCGAGGAGATGGCGTTCGGGCTCGGGGCCGGCGCCTGCTTCTACTACGTGGTGCTCGACGACGCCTCGCCGACCCGCTGGTTCAACGGCCGCACCGCGCGCCTGGAGGAGAACTTCGACGAGCTGACCGGCGCGGCGCTGGAGCTGCGCACCTTCGACGAGGGCGACGATGCGGCCTGGGAGGCGGCGCGGGCCGAAGTCGACGCCGGTAACCCGGTGCTGCTGCTCACCGACCTCTTTTACCTGGACCACTACGGCAACTCGGCCCACTTCCCGGGTCACGCGGTGGTCCTTGCCGGCTACGACGAGGAGCACGCCCACCTCTCCGACACCGGCTTCACCGAGCTGCAGGTGACGACGCGGCTGGAGGACCTCGACCGCGCTCGTCACAGCAGCCACCCCGCCTACCCACTCTCCGGCCACATGTTCACCGCCACCGGCGCGGTCAGCCAGGAGCAGCTGCGGGCGGCGATCCCCGCCGCGATCGAGCGGGCGGCGCAGGCAATGGTCGACTCCCCCTTCGGCGAGTTCGCCGGCCTCGGCGCGGTCGAGCGGCTCGCCGCCGAGGCGGGCAGCTGGCCCGAGGTCGCCGAGGACTGGCGGTGGTGCGCGCGCTTCGGCTACCAGGTGATCGAGCGCCGCGGCACCGGTGGCGGCGCTTTCCGCCTCATGTACTCGCGCTTCCTCGAGGAGGCGGCGCGGCCCGAGGCTCCGCTGGCGGCCGAGGCGGCGGCGCGCTGGACCGAGATGGCCGAGGCCTTTCGGGCCGCCAGCGAGCACGACGAGCCCGAGCCGGGCCTCTGGCGGGAGATCGACGCCGCCGCCCACCGCGTCGCCGAGGCCGAGCAGCGGCTCTGGACGGCGCTGGCCTAAGTGGTCAACCGACGACGCCCTGCAGTCGGGTAGCGATGGCCGAGGGCGACACGATCCTGCGGGCGGCGCGACGGATCGAAGCCGCGATCAGCGGTGGGCCGGTGGAGGCGAGTGCACCGAACCCACGCGGGCGCGCGGCGCGGGTCGAACGCCTCGACGGCCTGGCGCTCGAGCGCGCCGGCGCTCACGGCAAGCACCTGCTGCTCCACTTCGGCGCGCTGGTCCTGCACAGCCATCTCGGCATGAGCGGCTCCTGGCACACCTACCGCCAGGGCGAGCCCTGGCGCAAGCCGACCACCTTCGCATGGGCGGTGCTCGCCACCGAGCGCGCCGAGGCGGTCCAGTTCGGCGGCCCGACGCTGCGCCTGCTGCGTGCCGAGGCGGTGGCCCGCGACCCGGTCCTCACCCGGCTCGGCCCCGATGTCCTCGCCCCGGACTTCGACGCGGCGCTGATCGCCCGCTCGCTCGCCACGGTCCCCGACCGCGCCCTCGGCGACGCCCTGCTCGACCAGCACCTGGTGGCCGGCATCGGCAACATCTTCAAGAGCGAGGCCTGCTTCGCCGCCCACCTCGATCCCTGGCAGCGGGTCGGCGACCTTCCCGAGGAGCAACTCACCCACGTTGCCCAGGCCGCCCACGACCTGATGCAGGCGGCGGTCGACGAAGGCCGCGGCGACCGCGGCGTCTACAAGCGCGCCGGCCGTCCCTGCCCCCGCTGCGGCACCGAGCTCCGCTCTCGCGGCCAGGGCGACGCCAACCGCACCACCTACTGGTGCCCCAGCTGCCAGGTCGCCGCCAACCGGCGCTCTTGAGTTTTGTGGCACATAACCCCACAAACCTCAAAAGCGGTCCCGTTTTGGCGCCAGGTCGGGCGGGTAATCAGCCTGCATGACTATTGGTGGAGGGATTTTCCTGATCGCCGTCGGCGCGATCCTCAAGTTCGCAACCAACGTTCACGTCAAGGGCATCAGCCTCGACACAGTCGGCGTGATCCTGATGATTGCCGGTGCACTCGGCCTCATCCTCGGTCTCTTCCAGGAGATGATCTGGTCCAGGCGCGCCCGCCGTGGCGTCGCCGTCGCTCCAGAAGAACCGGTGGAGCGAGTCCCGCAGGAACGCCGGGACCTGCCGCCGCGCTACTAGCTTCTAATTGATGTCTGCGCCTCGCCCGAGGGCGTGAGCCGGGCGAAGTAGCCGAACCAGTGGCCGGAGTGGGTCTCCCAGGCGAGGCCGGCTTCGGCGCCCTGGCGTTTGAGGGTGGACTGGGTGGTGAAGTGGGGGTCGCCGAAGAGCTCGCCGACTATGAGGCGGCCGCCCGGCTTGAGCACGCGTTGGATCTGGCGGAGGGCGGCTACGGGATCGGGGATCTCGCCGAGGACGGCGGTGAGGACCACGGCGTCGACCGAGTCGTCGTCATAGGGAAGAGCGGTGGCGTCGCCCTGAGTGGGGACGAGGTTGACAAGGCTGCGCTCGGCCGCCCTCCGCATCACGTGGTCGAGGAACTCCTGCTGCAGGTCGAAGAGCTCGACCACCCCCTCGGGCCCAACCCACTCAGCCAGGTCGAGCGTGTAGTAGCCGGTGCCGACGCCGAGCTCGAGGATGCGCTCGCCGGGCTCCGGCCGCAGCACCAAGCGCAGCCGCTCGCGGGTGATGATCGGGTGCGGCGCTTCGACCCAGAAGCGCTGGCCGTAAGGGCAGGCCGAAGGGTTCTTGCGCCACCAGAGCGCCGCGCCCAGCGTCGCCAGGGCGGCGGCGCCGAGCAACTTGCGAGCGCGCATCGGCCTACTCGCTGAGTGAGAAGCCGACGCGGTGCTCGCCGGAGTCGATCCGCAGGAAGGCGACCTTGCCGACGTAGAGGGCGAGCACGCCCTCCTCGGTCTTGACATCGTGCCAGCCGCCCTTCTCGACCTGCTTGCGCAGGTCCTTCAACTCGTCGTCGCTCAGGCGGACGGCGATCACCTGACCGCCCTCGAAGCCGATCTCGACCTTCTGCGCATCCGCCATCAGTGGCCTCCTTCGGGGGGTTCGACGATCTCGGTCAGCACCCGCCCGGTCGAGCGCGGCTGCAGGAAGGCGACGCGGCTGCCACCGATGCCGACCCGCGCCTTGGCATCGATCAGCTCGATCCCGCTCGCCGCCAGCTGCTCAAGCGCCGAGTCGATGTCGTCGGTCGCGTAGGCGACGTGGTGCATGCCGGCACCGCGCTTGGCGATGAACTTGCCGACCGGGGTGTCGGGCCCGGTCGCCGCCATCAGCTCGACGTGACCGTCGCCGACGTTCATCAGCGCCGCCTCGACGCCCTGCTCCTCGACGGTTTCGCGCAGCCCCAGCTCCATGCCGAAGCTCTTTTCGTAGAGCTCGATGGCCGCGTCGAGGTCCTCGACGGCGACGCCTATGTGGTCGATCCTTCCGAACACGGCGCGCAGTCTACGCGGCGTTCTCGGCTCGCAGGATCTCGGCCAACGCCGCGACCCCGACCTCGAGCTGCTCGGGGGTCGGCTCCTTGGTCGCGATCAGGCGCTGGATCTCGCGGCCGGGGGTGTGGAAGGCCTCGGCCAGCGGGTCGCCGTGATGGCGGTCGCTCCAGGCGAACATCTCGACCGCGATCGAGGCACCCGCCAGGCCGACGACGGCACGAGCCGCGGGGCTCGGTTTCTCGACCAGGCGCTCGAGCAGCAGAGTGCCGCCGACCGAGAGCAGCATCATCGGGGTGATCAGGTTGGAGCCGCAGCGGTCGTGCTCCTTGGGCACACCGGCCGGATCGTCGATCCCCTGCTCGTAAGCGGCGATCGCCTTGTGCTCGACCCCGTGGTAGGCGGCGAGGTCGCGGTCGGTCAGGGCGACGATTGCCGGGGCCGCGCCGATCGCCTGGACGATCCCCTCGCGCAGCGCCGAGCTGCGCAGCCGCTTGCGCACAGCCGAGGTGAGCAGCAGCGTCGCGGCGATCGTCCCCACCACCTTCGGGTTCTCGAAGGGCATGCGGGCCGAGGGCATCCGCCGCCGCACCAGCGGCAGCACGGCGAGGGCGTCGAGGAGCCGCAGCGGCCCGCGCAGGCCGGGGAACTTCGCCGCGAACTCGGGCGCCAGTTCGGGCTTGGCCTCGGAGGCGACTTCCAGCGTGCCGTCGGGGCGGCGGACCGCCGCCGCCCAGTGGGTCGGCCCGTGGATCAGCAGCCCGTTGCGCAGGGCCATGCCGCCTAGGCGCAGCTTCTCGGTCCCCTCCTCGGCCATGCGTCCACGATAGGCGATCGAGAACCTCCCCGAATAGGAGCGGGGGCGGCGACTTTCGCCACCGCCCCATGCGCAGGCCCCTATCGCGGTGACGGCGCCCATCGAGCAAGGCGCAGTCACCGTCCCCCCTGTGTGTCCCTTTTAGTTACCGACCGGAGGCCCCCAGTCCAGGCCTCCGGCCGGTGTGTCGGCTCTCCCTGGCTCTAGCTTGGAAAGCCGCCCATTGAAACAACGGCCTCCGGAGAAAGTTGCGCTCGCAACTACGAGTTGCGAAAGCGTTCTTGCAAAGCCTGCAGGCGGCGCCCCAGCTCGGCCTCGAAACCGCGGTCGGTCGGGGCGTAGAAGCGACGCCCCTGCAGCTCAGCCGGCAGCAGCGGCTGGTCGCTGACGCCGCCCGGCTCGTCGTGCGCGTAGCGGTAGCCCTCGCCGCGGCCGAGCGCCTTGGCGCCGGGGTAGTGGGCGTCGCGCAGGTAGTCGGGCGGCGTCTTGGCGCCGTGCTCTCGCACCTCGGCGCGGGCGGCGGCGAGCGCCTTGTAGGAGGCGTTGGACTTCGGCGCCAGCGCCAGGTAGACGGCGGCCTGGGCGAGGTTGAGCGCGCACTCCGGCAGGCCGACCCGGTCGACCGCTCGCGCGGCGGCGTCGGCGACCAGCAGCGCCTGCGGGTCGGCGTTGCCGACGTCCTCGGAGGCGAGGATGACCATGCGGCGGGCGATGAAGCGCGGGTCCTCCCCACCCTCGAGCATCACCGCCAGGTAGTAGAGCGAGGCATCGACGTCGGAGCCGCGCGTCGCCTTGATCCAAGCCGAGGTGAAGTCGTAGTGGCGATCGCCCTGGCGGTCGTAGTCGACCGCCTTGCGCTGCAGCGCGTCCTCGATCGCGGCGACGTCGATCGCATCCGACCTTGACCCACCTCCAGCGTGGGCAAGCTCGGAAGCGCGCTCAACCGCACGCTCCAGGGCAGAGAGGGCGACCCGGGCGTCGCCGCCGCTGCGCTCGGCCAGCATCGCCAGGGCGGCGTCCTCGACCGGCGGGGGATCGGCCAGGCCGCGCTCAGGGTCGGACAGTGCGCGCCGCAGCAGCTCCTCCACCTGCTCGGGCCCCAGCGGCTTCAGCTCGTAGACCTGGCTGCGCGAGATCAGCGCCGAGTTGACCTCGAAGTAGGGGTTCTCCGTCGTCGCCCCGATCAGGGTCAGCAGCCCTTCCTCCACCGCCGGCAGCAGCGCGTCCTGCTGAGCCTTGTTGAAGCGGTGGATCTCGTCGAGGAAGAGCACCGTCGGCCGGCCGCTCCCCTGCCTCCTCTCCCGCGCCCGCTCGATCACCGCCCGGATCTCAGCCCGCCCCGCGTTGACCGCCGACTCCTCCTCGAAAGCCCCTTCCGCCCCGCTCGCCGCGATCCGCGCCAGCGTCGTCTTCCCCGCCCCGGGCGGCCCGTAGAGGATGGCGCTGTGCGGATGTCCCGATTCGATCGCCGTCCGCAACGCCGACCCCTCCCCCAGGATGTGCTCCTGCCCGACCAGCTCCTCCAGTGAGCGCGGTCGCATCCGCACCGCCAGCGGCGCATCATCCGCAAGCCTCTCGCGGACCGGTTCGGCGTCGTCGAAGAGGCTGTCTGGCATCCAGGGGAGTGTGACCGGACCGTGCGACGATGCGACTAGCCGAGTGGCAGGTCCCGTTCGATGCGGCGCAGCTCCTCGTCGAGGCGCGCAAGCGCCTGTTCGAAGCCGAGCGTGGCGCTATCGAGTGGCGCTTGGTAACGGGCTTCGAACTCGCGCGCCCGCTTGTCCTTCCAACCGCTCTCGGCGCTGCGCCAGCTCGCCGTCAGGCGGCTGCGCGCCTGGCGCAGCGTTTGGCTGATCGCGCCGAGCCTGGTCATGAGCGCCGTCCGAAGATCCGCGCCGGCAAGGTGCGCAGGCCGAGCTTCCTGGCGACGTGGATGCGGTGGTACCCGTTGGTGACGCCATAACGGCCGTCGGCGCGGGCGTCCAGCCGCAGGCTGTCGCTGCCGAAGAAAGCGTCGTAAACGCGCTGGTAGCCGTGCTCGTAGTCGAGACCGCGCTCGGCATCGAGGCGAGCGAAATAGTCGCCGTCGGCGCCCCGCTTGACCGCCGGGAGGACGACCTCGTCGAGGCGCTGTGTCCCCTCGCGCATCGTCGCGTAGCTCGTCTTCTGGAAGCTCTCGGGGCCGCTGACCCCGGAGTCGCTGGTGTCGATCTGGTCGAGCGGGGCCTCGGACAGATCGGTCCGCCCGATCGTCGGCAGGGAGCCGCCCACGCTGCCCGGGCCCGGGCCCGCGGCCGATCCCAACCCGACCGCGGATGCCGCGCCGCCACCGCCACCTCCACCTCCCACCGAGAGTCCCGCGTAGGCGTCGGCCGCAACGGACAGGCCGCCGAGGAAGGATGCCGCCGCGACCAACTCGTGTCCGAGGTGACGACGGTAAGCGGACAGCTCGCGCCGGAAGCGATCGGCGGCGGCCCGCAACTGCTCCCCGCACCGCTTAGCGGTCGCGAGGTTGTCTTCGGTCTCCGCCAGCCACGCCTGTGCTTCCTGACAGGCACGGACCTCGCCGCTGCAGTCGGCCTTGGGGATCCGGCGGCAGGCGCGGACGGCCCGTTCGGCCGCGGTCAGTTCGCGCTGGGCCTCGGCGCGCTTGGCCGCCCAGCGATCGATCGAGCGCTGGACGTCGACGGTCGCCCGCTCGAGCGCCCCCAGGCTTTCCTGGCAGGCGCCGGTGGCAGCCACCTGGAAGGCGTGGAGCGCGGCCCTGTGCGCGCGAAGGTGAGAGCGATCGTCGAGGTGGGCGCTCTCGCCCACGTCAGCGCGCGTTGAGGAACTGGCGAAGCGCCTGCGAGTGGCGACGCAGTTTCGGCGGGTATGGCTCGAGCGCCCGGGTCGCCGAGCGCAGGGAGCCGATCGAGCGGTCGAAGTCCTGCTGGAAGCTGGCGAACTTCTTGTCTTTCCAGGTCGAGCCGAGGCGGCGGTACTCGGCCGCGAGGCGATCGGTCTGCTTCTGGATGTCGTCGGTCGCCCGCTTCAAGGCCGCGGCGAAGCGCTCCATCTCATCGGCATTTGCGCGTACGTCGCTCATCGCTCCCCTTTCAGTCGGTCGCTATGGCGGGATCCGCCTGCTCGCCCGCCGCTTTCCAGACGGGACTGTCCGCGAAGCTGCCGAGCCAGCCCGTGGGCGGGAAGTCGTAGCAGCGCAGCTTCACGCGCTCCGAGCGATCCTCGTCGGAGAAGATCCCCTGGGCTCCGAGCAGCTTCGCCGCGTCGGGCACGTCAATCAGCTGCAGGGAATCGTTTTCGCTCATCCGGGTGACCAGGCGCATGCCGAACTCGCGCTGGGCTGAGGGCTCCAGCCGCCGCTCCAGGTTGGTTGCGGTGTCGCAGCTGGCGAGTACGTGGATGCCGAATTCCGGCCCGTCGCGCAGGATCGCCGCCAGCGCCTCGGCTGGGCCGCCGTCCCCCTCGAGGCCGATCGCGCCGGCGTCGAGGTCGCGGGCGGACTGCAGGCGGTGGAGGACGAGCAGGCGGGGCGGCCCCGGCAGCGCCGGCGACTCGATCCGCTGCTCCAGCTCGTTCCGCAGCTGGCCGAGCACCTCGCTCAGCTGGCGGCGGCGACCGACGCGCACCACGTTGCTGCCGAGGCCGGCCTGCTCGTTGACGCTCGCGGCGAACGCCTCGTCGAGACCGCCGAAGTCGACCACCTCGATCGAACCCCCAGCCGCGGCGACCTGAGGCAGGGCGCCGGCGATCGTGCTGACCAGGGCCCCGTCGACGACCGCGCTCTCGGAGCCGATGAAGAGCAGGTTGCCGCCGGCCCGCCGGTCGAAGCGCACGGGGACCGGCCCGTCGAGCGAGATCGGTGCGCCGAGCCAAGCCCGCAGGGGCGTCGAGCTCGAGCCGGCGCCGCCCGCCTCGCCGCGCAGCAGCGCATTCAGCTCCTCGTTCTCCTCGAGGCGCGCCTGTGCGTTGCCCTCGAAGACGATCGGGCTGCGCGCCAACCCGCGCTTCTCGGCGAGAGCGCCGATCCGCTTCAGCAACTGCTCGCGCTCCGCGTCGCGCAGGAGCACCACCTGGAAGCGGCGGTTGCCCTCGGGCAGGCCGTTCATCGAGTTGTAGATCGCCTCGCCCGGGCGGCTCAGCATGCGCGCGTCGGCATTGTCCTCGCCGAAGATCACCTGCGAGTCGCTCTCGGTGCACTGCAGGGCGATCCGCACCGCGATCTGGTTCATCGTGCCCCGGCCGACCTGGTGCACCCCCGAGATCGTCTGCGAGGCGAGGATCACGTGGATACCGAAGGAGCGGCCCTGGCGGACCAGCGCGTCGAGAATCCGCGCTGCCTCGTTGGCCAGCGCGTCGTCGTCGCTGAAGAGGACGTGGAACTCGTCGGCAACCAGCAGGACGCGCGGCATCGTCTCGCCGGTCCCCTTGCGGTAGTCGTTGAGGTCGTCGGCGCCGGCGGCGCGAAAGCGCTCGCCGCGGGCGGCGATCTCGCGCTCCAGGCCGCGCAGGACGCTGAGGCCGAACTCGCGCTCGCTTTCGATCGCGACGACGCGGGCATGCGGCAGCGAGGCCAGGGCGTAGGGCTTGAACTCGACGCCCTGCTTGAAGTCGATCAGGTAGAGCTCGAGCTCCTCTGGCGAGTAGAGCAGGCAGAGGTTGAGGATCGCCGCGTGCAGGAGGGTCGACTTGCCCGAGCCGGTCTTGCCGGCGACGAGGGCGTGGACCGAGGTGTCGGTGCCGACCAGGGCCAGGGACTGCACGGCGCGAGCTCCGACGCGGCCGATCGGAACCGCGATGCCCAGCGAGGCGTCGCCGGTCCACCAGGTGTCCTCGTCGTCGAGCCGGGGGCTGCGCTCGACGACGGGCTGGTGCTCGGTGAGGCCGGCCGCAAGGGTCGTCTCCAGCAGCTCGAGCAGCCGCTCCTCGGAGACCTCGACGTTGGTGGCGGCCTTCGCCCTGGCGCCGATGCCGGAGACGACGCGGGTGAAGAGGTTCTTCTCCTCGTCGGGATTGGTCAGAATCAGTGGCGGCGGCAGGTCGAGCTCGTGCTGCCATGGACTGACGTCCTCCTTGCCGGTGATCGTCGCCAGGGAGTTCCCGGCACCACTGCGCGTGAAGATCGTCGCCGGACCGTCCAGCTCGGAGCCGTCGAAGCCGTAGGGCATCTCGCGCCCGGGCGCGCCGAGGACTATCGCGTAGACCCCGCAGGCCGGCCCGTTGCGGGTGATGCTGACCAGGCGGTGCGCCGCCGACTCGGTGAAGCCAGCGGGGAAGTCGAAGACGACGAGGAACCTGTACGCCTCGGCGATCTCGCCTGCCGCGGCGTTGTGGGCCTCGATGTCGTCGAACTGGCCGCGCAGGTACTTCTGCACGACCATCTCGATGTGCGCTTGGAGCTCTTGCAAGCGCTCCTCGATGTGGGTGCTCTCGCTCCAGACCTTGCCCCCGACCAGGCCCTCGTCGTAGTCGGCCAGGTGCAGGAAGGGGGCGACGCTTTTGCCGGCGCCGAGTGGATCGACGAAGACAAAGCGGGCCATGCCAGGTGGAAACTGGGCGAGGATGCGCAGGACCAGCGATTGCACCTGCTGGACGACCTCCGGATAGTGCTTCCAGAGGAAGAGGGAGCTGCCGGCGTTGAGCACCCACTCCGAGGCGGCGCTGACATCGCCCACCGCCGTCGACCGGTGGCGGTGCGTCCCGAAGGGGACGGCGTAGGGAATGGCCTCCGCCGGTTCCCAATCGGACCAGAGCTCGGAGTCCCAGGGGGGCGCCGCCTCGCTCAGTCCCTCTCTCCAGGCCTCGATCGCCGGGCTGGCGGCGTCGATGGTGGCGGCAAGCCGCAGGGCCAGCTCCCTCTCCTGCTCCCCGTAGGCCAGCGGGGCCGCGGCTTCGGCCTGCCTCACGATCGTCCGCGCCTGCTCGATGCAGCCAATCGCTTCCGAGATGATGCGCTTCCTGAAGAAGAAGAAGGTGATCCTCGCCCTGTGCGCGTGCCGACCCGCTTCGGCCCAGAGCGCATCGAGGGTCTTTTCGAGCTCGCCTTTGTCGGTAACCGGCTCGTCGACGGGATCGAGGCCGCCGAGGCCCCGTGCGAAGAAGCGCAGCTTCGGGTCGTTGTCGAGCTTGGCGCGATAGGTCGCGAACCTCGTGGTCTGCTCGGAGAGGTACTCCTCGAGCTGACTGCGCTCGCCTTCGAGGCGGCCTAGCTCACGCTCGATCGAGGCCACGGCACGATCGACGTCCCGCGCCGCCGCCTCGGAGCTCGAGTGCAGCTCGGCACTCTCTTGATTTGGAGTACTGGGAAAGATGCGGCGTGATCTTAGCTGCGGTGGTCAAACCGGCGCTACCATCCTCGCCGTGGAGATCGCAACGCAGGCACCCCCGTCCCAGTCCACCCTCGAGAGCTTCAACCCGGCGACCGGCGAGCTCGTCGGCTCCGTCGCCACGATCACGCCGGACCAGGTCCAGGGCGTGGTCGACGACGTCGCCCGCATCCAGCCGGCCTGGGCCGAGCTCTCGCTCGCCGATCGCGGCCGCTACCTGAAGCGGGCCGCCGACGCGCTGCTCGACGACATCGACGAGATTGCCGAGCTGCTGGTCCAGGAGCAGGGCAAGCCGCGGGCCGAGGCCTACACGATGGAGCTGCTGCCGACGGTCGACGCGCTGCACTGGTGCGCCAAGGCCGGGCCGAAGATCCTCGCCGACGAGAAGGTGCGGATGAGCCAGGGCTTCCTGCTCTCCAAGAAAGGCCACTTCTCCTACGAGCCGATCGGAGTCGTCGGCGTGATCGCGCCCTGGAACTACCCCTGGTCGATCCCCTTCGGCGAGGTCGCGATTGCGCTGATGGCCGGCAACGGCGTCGTGCTCAAGCCGGCCAGCCTGACGCCGCTGCTGGGCGAGGCGATCCGCCGCGTCTTCGAGAAGGGCGGCCTGCCCGAGGGCTTGGTCCGCGTCGTCCACGGCGGCGGCGCGGTCGGCGACGCGCTGGCCCGCTCCAGCGTCGGCAAGGTCTTCTTCACCGGCTCGGTCGAGGTCGGGCGCAAGGTCGGGGCGGTCTGCTCGGAGAGTCTCAAGGGCTCGGTGCTCGAGCTCGGCGGCAAGGACCCGGCGATCGTCTGCGCCGACGCCGACCTGCCCAACGCGATCTCCGGCGTCGTCTGGGGCGGCTTCGCCAACGCCGGCCAGACCTGCTCGGGGATCGAGCGCGTCTACGTGCTGGAGGAGGTCGCCGACCGCTTCGTCGAGGGCGTCGCCGCCGAGGCCGAGAAGCTGCGCCTCGGCGACCCGCTGCAGTGGCAGACCGAGATCGGCCCGATGACCTCCGACGGCCAGTACGAGATCGTCGTCGACCTGATCGAGGACGCTGTCGCCTCCGGCGCGACCAAGCTCTGCGGCGGCCCCGTCGACGTCCCCGGCCTCTCCGGCAAGTTCGTCGCCCCCACCGTCCTCACTGGGGTCACGCACGAGATGCGGATCATGAAGGAGGAGATCTTCGGTCCGGTGCTGCCGATCGTCGTGGTCAAAACCGAGCAGGAGGCGATCGACCTCGCCAACGACTCGGAGTTCGGCCTCGGCGCCTCAGTCTGGACCAAGGACCGCCAGAAGGGTGAGCGGATCGCGCGGCGGATCGAGTCCGGCATGGTCTGGATCAACGACCACTCCTTCAGCCATGGCGCCTGCCAGTGTTCCTGGGGCGGGATCAAGGACTCCGGCATCGGCCGCTCGCACTCCAAGTTCGGCTTCTACGAGTGCGTCAACATCAAGATGAACGCCTGGGAGCCGGGCATGACCCGCGACTTCTGGTGGCACCCCTACGACCAGACTCTGGGCGAAGCGGTGCGAGCCTCGGCCAAGATCCTCTACGGCAAGGGCGCGACCCGGACCAAGGCGCTGCGCGAGGGCGCCGGGCCGCTGCTGCAGGTAGGCCGCCGCACCCTGCGCAAGCGCGGCGGCTGACCCGGGGGCTTTCTTCCCGGGAAACCTATGAAGTGACCAGCTGCTCGAGCTCGAAGACGGCACCGGCGGCGTCGAGCTCGCGGATGCGGTCGTAGTCGG
>DASZQM010000274.1:0-4452 GCA_035549645.1 Solirubrobacterales bacterium
GAACGAACCGGGGATCTTGCCCGCGGCGTACATGCGCTCCTCGACGTCGACGGTCAGCGGCAGGAAGTCCACGTCGCGCAGGTTGCCCATCGTCGCGGTGCAGAGGACCATCGTGTCGCCGGACTGGACGACCACGGCGCCGCTCGCCTGGCGGGCGAGTTTGCCGGTCTCGAAGGAAATCTGGCTATCGCCGACATCCACCGAAACACGGCTTACGTCAAACATGCTCATTGAGTTTTTACCTCCAGGCCACCCGGATGGCGGCCATTCGTATTCAGAACTCTCGTTCTCGTTCGGAAAGAGGGTACAGGTCTAACGAAAGACGGCGGGCGTGCCGGTGACGCCCGCGCGGATGCCTGACTCGAAGTCGCGGCGCACCCTCCCGGCAATGACCTCGGAGCGGCGGTCGACCTCGAAACGCTCCAGGTCCAGGCCAAAACGCTCGGCCCGCTGCCAGAGATGCGGATCGTCGACGTGGCCGCGGTCCTCATACAGCGAGTCGACCATCTCGAAGAAGCGGCCCTGCTGCCCCGCGGCCTCGGCGGCGGCGTGCAGGGCGGGCGAGCGCGGGTGCTTGCTGGCGACTGGGAAATGGCGAAAGACGATCGTCGCGGAGCGCTCGCGCAGCTCGGCCCAGGCCGAAGCGCAGTGCGGGCAGCCGAGGTCGGCGTAGACGATCAACTCTGGGCCCTCTCCCCTGCGATGGTCCTCCGGCCCCGCCGGCGGCACCGCGGCGCTGGTCAGGTTTCTCATTTGGATGAAGCATTGCCGGGCTTGGGACCCGGGTAATGCTTCATCGAGCGTTGGCAGACGCCAGTGCGTCGAAGATCAGGTTGGCGCCGGGGATCTCCAGCGGCGTCGGCGACTCGTGCACCCACTCCACCGTGCCCTCCTCGTCGATCAGGACGAGGGAGCGGTTGGCGTGGCCGACCTTGTCGATGTAGGCGCCGTAGGCGCGGGCGACCTCGCCCTTGGGCTCGAAGTCGGCGAGCAGCGGCGTGTCGATGCCGAGCTTGTCCCGGAAGGCCTTGTGGGCGAAACCACTGTCGACGCTGACCCCGACCATCGTCACGCCCTTGGCCTCGATCTCCGGCTTGACCTCCTGGTAGACCGAGAGCTGGTCGCTGCAGACGGGGCTGAAGTCGAGCGGGTAGAAGACCAGCAGGACCTTCTTGCCGCGGAAGTCCGAGAGCGAGACCTGCTCGCCGTCCTGGTTGCGCAGGGTGAAGTCGGGCGCCGGCTCCCCGGCGGCGATCATCGCCGCAGGCCGAGATCGGCGACCAAGGCGCGGTAGCGCTCGAGGTCGTTGCGTTCCAGGTAGCGCAGCATGCGGCGGCGCTTGCCGACCAGCATCAGCAGGCCGCGGCGCGAGTGGTGATCCTTGGCGTGCGTGCGCAGGTGCTCGGTGAGCTCGTTGATCCGCTCGGTGAGCAGGGCAACCTGAACCTCGGGCGAGCCGGTATCGCCATCGGCGCGGCCGTGCTTGCCGATCAGCTCGCTCTTTTTTTCCTTGGTAAGTCCCATGTCTCAAAAAAACCGCGGCCCAGACGGGTCACGGTCGCTGGAAGCTAGCACAGACGCGCTTCGCATCCTCGACGTCGATCTTCATCTGGGTGATCAGCTCCTCGACGCTTGCGAAGCGCTTCTCGCCGCGGAGGCGCTCGACGAAGGCGACGCGGAGGGTCTTGCCGTAGAGGTCTTCGTTGCGGTCGATCAGGTAGGCCTCGATCAGGACGCCGCGGCCGGTCTCGAAGGTCGGGCGGACGCCGACGTTGACTGCCGCCGGCACGCCGTCGGCGAAGGCCGCGTAGACGCCGTGGCCGGGGATCGCGAGGGTGTCGTCCGGCACGATGTTGGCGGTTGGGAAGCCGAGCTCGCGACCGCGCTGGTCACCGCTGACGACTTCGCCCTCGACCATGAAGGGGGCGCCGAGGCAGTGACGGGCGCCCTCCATGTCGCCGGCCGCGACCAGGGCTCGGATCCGGGTCGAGGAGATCGTCTCGCCGTCCATTTCGACCAGCGGCACGACCCGCGTCTCGAACTCCTCGCGCGCCGACAGCATCGCCGGGTCGCCCTTGGCCTTGGCGCCGAAGCGGAAGTTCTCGCCGACCGAGACCTGCTCCGCGCCGAGCGTCTCGATCAGCACCCCCTCGATGAATTCCTCGGCGCTGCGTTGGGAGAACTCGCGGTCGAACGGGATCACGACCAGCTCCTCGACCCCCAGGCCCTCGATCACGTCGCGCTTGACCCCGAAGGGCATGATCAGCTTCGGCAAGGCCGCCGGGTGCAGGACCTCGAGCGGGTGCGGCTCGAAGGTGAGGACCGTGTCGGCGCCCTTGATCACGGCTTGGTGGCCGCGGTGGACGCCGTCGAAGGTGCCGACGGCGACGTGGCGGGGCCGCGGTTTTGCGTCGGGAAGCGAGGTGACCTGGATGCTCACGGACGAGGCCTCATCGTAGGGCCTCCGCCGCGGCGGGGACCAGCTCAGGAATCCGTTGCAAAGCGACCTCCTCACCGGCGTCCTCGATCCGGAAGGGACCGATCGCGGTGCGGCGCAGCTCGGCGCAGTAGGCGTCCTCGAGCGTCTCGACCAGGGTGCGGATGTAGGTGCCGGCCGAGCACTCGATCTCGTACTCCGCCCGATCTCCCTCGCCGGCCAGCAGCTCGGCACGGTAGACCTCGACCTCGCGTTCGGGCGTCTCCACCACTTCGCCACGGTGCGCCTTGCGGTAGAGGCGCTCGCCGCCGACCCGCACCGCCGAGGTCATCGGCACCCGCTGGCGCACCGTCCCGGTCGGCAGTTGGAGCGAAGCCGGGATTCGCCCCGTCTCGCTCAGCTCGCCGTCGGGATCGCCCGTGGTTGAGCGCCAGCCCAGGCGCGCCACGGCGCGGTAGGTCTTGGGTAGTCCGGTGAGAAAGCGCTGCAGCCGCGTCGCCCGGCCGATCAGGACCAGGAGCAAGCCGGTGGCGAAGGGGTCGAGGGTGCCGGCGTGGCCGACCTTGCCGCCGCGCTCGCGGCGCACCGCCGCGACGACGTCATGCGAGGTCTTGCCTGCCGGCTTGTCGCAGAGCAGCACCGAGCCGGCGTCGCTGGCGGCGTTCACCTCAGGGGCCGAGCTGGGCTTTTACTTCGCCGCAGAGGAAGCTGACCAGCTCGTCCAGCTCGAGGTCGGTGGAGAAGCCGGCGGCGCGCTTGTGCCCCCCTCCCCCGTGCTGGCGGGCCATCGCCGAGACGTCGAGCTCGCCGTCGCTGGAGCGCAGGCTGACCTTGCGGGCGGCGCGACCGCGATCGCCCTTGTCGCGGACCATCGCCGCCACCTTGCATCCCTCGATCGAGCGCAGGTGGTCGATGATCCCCTCGGTCATCTCCTCACCGCCCCCGCTGGCCTCGTAGTCGGCCTCGGTGATGTAGGAGACGATCAGGCGCTCGCCGCAGAAGCGCTGGATGCCGTCGAGGGCGCGCGAGAGCAGGCGCAGCTTCTCGATCGGCACGTGCTCGTAGAGGCGGCGGTAGGTCTCGTCGACGGCGACGCCGGCGTCGATCAGGTCGGCGGCGATGCGGTGGGTGCCGGCGTTGGTGTTCTCGTACATGAACTTGCCGGTATCGGTGATCAAACCGACATAGAGCGCCCCGGCGATCTCGGGGGTGATCTCGGCCCCGAGCGCAGACGCGAGGTTGTAGACGATCTCGGCGGTCGAGGAGGCACCGGTTTCGACCAGGTTGACGTCGCCGAAGCGGGTGTTGTCGTGGTGGTGGTCGATGTTGATGCGGAAGTTGTCGCCGTCGGTGAGGAAGTCGACCGGCATGCGATCGATGTTGCCGCAGTCGAGGAAGATGATCGTGCGATCGGCCATGTCGGCCGGAGCCTCATGGAAGACCTCCTCCAGGGGCAGGAAGCGGTACTCGATCGGCAGCGGGAACTCCTTCGCCGCCATGAACATCACCGAGTCCTTGCCCAGCTGGCCGAGCAGGTGGTGCATGCCGAGCAGCGAGCCGAGCGCGTCGCCGTCGGGGCCCTCGTGGGCGGTGAGCAGGAAGCGCTCACGCGAGCGCAGCTCGGCCAGGACCTCGTCGATGCCGGCGGTGGCGAGGCCGGTGCCGTCGCTCATGCGCCCTCCTCCAGCGTGGGCTCCTCGCCGTCCTCGAGCAGCTGCGAGATGCGGATGCCCTGCTCGACCGTCTCGTCGTAGCGGAAGCTCAGCGTCGGCGTTCGCTTCATCCGCGTCTCGGCGGCGATCTTCGACTGGATCACCCCGTGCGAGGAGCGCAGGCCGGCCATCGTCTCCTCCCGCTCCTCCTCGCTGCCGAGCACGCTGACGAACACCTTGGCGGCGCGCAGGTCGGGGCTTGTCTCCACGGAAGTCACGGTCACGAAGCCGATGCGCGGGTCGCTCAACTCGGCGATGGCAGCGCCAATCACCTCGCGGAGCACCTCGTTGATGCGGCGCATG
>DASZQM010000275.1:0-3423 GCA_035549645.1 Solirubrobacterales bacterium
CTGGAAGGGCGAGACGCTGGAGGAGTACTGGTGGTGCACCGAACAGGCCCTGCTCTGGCCCGACGGCGGCCCGAACATGATCCTCGACGACGGTGGCGACGCCACCCTGCTCGTCCACAAGGGCGTCGAGTTCGAGAAGGCCGGCGAGGTGCCCGACCCCGCCTCGGCCGAATCGGAGGAGTTCCGGATCATCCTCGAGACCCTGGTGCGCTCGCTCGAGGCGGACCCGCAGCGCTGGACCAACATCGCCGCCCAGATCAAGGGCGTCACCGAGGAGACGACAACCGGCGTCCACCGTCTCTACCAGCTGGCCGAGACCGGCGACCTGCTCTTCCCGGCGATCAACGTCAACGACTCGGTCACAAAGTCGAAGTTCGACAACCTCTACGGCTGCCGCCACTCGCTGGTCGACGGGATCAACCGCGGCACCGACGTGATGATCGGCGGCAAGGTCGCGGTGGTCTGCGGCTACGGCGACGTCGGCAAGGGCTGCGCCTCATCGCTGCGCGGCCAGGGCGCCCGCGTGATCGTCACCGAGATCGACCCGATCTGCGCCCTGCAGGCGGCGATGGAGGGCTACGAGGTGCGCACGCTCGACGAAGTCGTCGACAGCGCCGACATCTTCGTCACCGCCACCGGCAACAAGGACATCATCACCGTCGACCACATGGCGCGGATGAAGCACAACGCGATCGTCGGCAACATCGGCCACTTCGACAACGAGATCGAGATGGCGGCGCTGGAAGAGTCCGACGCCGAGCGGATCAACATCAAGCCCCAGGTCGACGAGTGGCGCTTCCCCGACGGCCACTCGATCATCGTCCTCTCCGAAGGCCGCCTGCTCAACCTCGGCAACGCCACCGGCCACCCGAGCTTCGTCATGTCGAACTCCTTCACCAACCAGGTGATCGCCCAGATCGAGCTCTTCGGCCAGCCCGACGGCTTCGCCGCCAAGGAGGTCACGGTCCTTCCCAAGCACCTCGACGAGAAGGTCGCCCGCCTCCACCTCGACTCGCTCGGCGTCAAGCTGACCGAGCTGAGCGCCGAGCAGGCCGCCTACCTCGGCATCCCCGCCGAGGGCCCATACAAGCCGGACCACTACCGCTACTAGAAGCTAACTCGACGGCGAGCGCCTCGACGAGGCCTAGGTCCAGAAACGACAAGACCCGCCGGAGCGGGTCGAGTCTGGTCATTGTGCGGGAACCGCCCCGCAGGTACCTCCACACGGATGACACCCGTTGGTGGAGGCTACCACCGACTCGACCCGCTCATTGGCTTATCTGCGGAGGGCGCCGGACTCGAACCGGATCCGATGGTCAATCGGACACAACGGGTGTCATCCGTGTGGGGTCACCCGACCCCATCACCGGCGGACGTCGAATTTTTGCTTGTTAGCTGCCGCTGACTACGAGCGTCGCCTGCATGCCTTTGGCCTCGTGTTTGTAGAGGCTGCAGTAGAGGCGATAGGTGCCGGGGGAGAGGGTGAAGTGGGCGCTCGTCTGGGCGAGCGAAGGAGTTGAGGCGACTTCGAGGTCGGGATCTTCCGTGCCCTCGTGTTCGAGCACGAGGTTGTGTGGGTCTTCGCCCTGGTTGTTGAGCTCGACGATCACTTCGCCGGCGCTGACTTCGGGACGGGAGAGGGTGTAGCTGTACTCGACCGCTTTGACGCCGAGGTGGCCGACTTCGGGTTCGGTGAGGGGCGGTGGTTCCGGAGTGGGTGAGGTGGGCAGGGTGGGCTGCGATGTAAGGGCATTCGGCGTCGGCGGCGCTTCGCACGTCCACCAGTGCTTGAGGCGTTTGACCCTGCGCCACTGCCCGTGCCGGCGCACCCGTTTGGCGACTCGCTTCGAGTGCTGCTTCCAGGTGCACCCTTCTGTAGGCGCCGGGCCGGCGGCGAGGGCCGGCGTCGCCACTGAACTGACTGTCAGCGCCGCAAGTGCGAGCACAGCGCACACCGCAGCGGAGAGCCGGCCAAGCGAAGTGGCCCTCTTCCGGCTCACGCTTTCACCAGGACCGGCCGTTCGAAGGAGGAGGCGCCGGGGATCACCGAGGCGGCGTCGTGCCCCAGCCATTCCTCCAGCAGTGAGCAGTACATGCCGCGGAAGTCGCTGGTGACGCGGACGTTGTCGTTCTGGTCGAGTTTTTCCAGGCCGGGGAACTCGCCGACCATCTCGCCCTTGGCTTTGGAGCCGACGACGAAGGCGCAGCCGGCGGCGCCGTGGTCGGTGCCGAGCGAGCCGTTCTCCTCGGGGCGGCGGCCGAACTCGCTCCACATCTCGATCAGGACCCGGTCGGCGAGCCCGCGCGCTTCCAGGTCGCGCTGGAAGGCGAGCACGCCCTCGCAGGTCTCTTTGAGACCACTGGAGAGGTCTTCGGCCTCGTTGGCGTGGGTGTCGTAGCCGCCGGAGGCGCGGATCGTCACCACCCGCATCGGCAGCCCCGCGGCGATGAAGGCGGCGAGGCCGGCGAGCTTGTGCGAGAAGTAGGTGTCGGGGTAGGTGACCGGGCTGCTGAAGTCGCCGATCCCGCCGAGTTCGGTGCGCAGCTTGTCGGTCTGGGAGGTGGCGCGGCGGACCTGGGCCAGCGCTGGCGAGTCGGCGGGGAGCGAGCCGAAGCGGGCGAAGCTCTTGTACATCTCGTCGGAGATCGGCGAGCTCACCGGCGACCAGAGGTCGTAGCCGTCGACGCTTTCGATCGCCGCCACCGGCTTTTCCGCGGTGGCGATCATCGGCGAGAGCGAGCCATCCATCGAGAGACCCTGCAGGGGGTTGTCTTCGTCGCCGACCTGGTCCAGGTAGCGGCCGAGCCAGCCGGTGTGGGAGCCGACGTCGAGCTCGCCGATCTCGTAGTAGTGGCGCGAGGTGAAGTGCGACTGGTCCGGGTGGTCGTAGCCGATCGCGGGGAAGGCGCTGACCTTGCCCTCACCGTGCAGGGTGGCCAGCCCGGCCGCCGAGGGGTGCCACTGCAGCCGCGGGTCCTCGCTGAATTCGGCGCCGGCGCCCGCTGAGAACGCAAGGTTGGGACGCAGCTGCGAGTAGCGCGAATCGCCGACCGGGGCGAGTACGCTGAGCGCGTCGATGCCGCCGTCGAAGAAGATCGAGACGAGGATCTTGTCGGTGGCCGCGGCCTGGGCGATGCCCTCCTCGAAGGCGGCGAGGGGAATCTTCGAGGCGCCGTAGACGGCGAGCGCCATGCCGGCGCTCCAGGAGAGGAAGCTGCGTCGCGAGAGCCCGGTCCCGGCGGGGTCGGGCATGCCCGCCTCGATCGCCGGCAGTCCCCGGCCCGCTTCGGCGGCGGCGGGGCTGGCGACGCTGCACGGCGAGGGCAAGGTCAGCGCCTTCCCGGCGATCGGCTACGACCACCCCGACCAGTCGCACTTCACCTCGCGCCACTACTACGAGATCGGCGAGCTCGACGTCGGCT
>DASZQM010000276.1:0-6310 GCA_035549645.1 Solirubrobacterales bacterium
GAAGCGCCAATGCCCACCTGCTTGCAGGTGGAGGTGGGCATTGGCGCTTGTTGTTGCCACCAGGCCCCGAGCACCGCAGCGATTTCTCGGAGGCCGAGGCAGGATGCGATGCCGTCCATGTGGACCGCCCCGCAACCTCCCTGTGGCCTGCGCCTCGGCCCCCGAGAAATCGCTGCCAGCTCGCCCTGCCTAAGAGACGCCTCCGAGCAGCTCGTCAAAGCGCACAGCGGCTCTGCTGGGCGTAATGCGACGGCAGTCGCAGGAGATCAGGCCATCACGGCTCAGCTCCCGCACCGCGCGCTCAAGAGCGTCCTGCTCGCAGCTCCGCCATTCCGTCTCAAGGCGCAGAGCAAGCTCCAAAATCGTGAGCTGTGCTGGGTGCAGGACCAGGACTTGCGTGAGGACGGAGCGCTGCATGATCTCGTCCTCTTGAGCGGGCGCGAGTACGCCCCGCCGGATATCTTCGTCGTGCATGGGAGCTAATCCCTCCTGTGCCACGCCCCCGGCTGTTTGCGCAGCGCGGGGGCACTTTTCTTTCGTTGCGCCTACCCTAACAGCATAGGCGGAATAAGACTAGTCTTTTTATGCGTGGTTCATTCTGCCTAGGCTTGAAAGCGTGTCGGGCATGACGCGAGCGAGCGAGCCCCAGCCAGAGATTGGAAAGGCGATCAGGACGCTTCGCGAAGACCAAGGGATCACCCAGGAAGGCCTTGCCTACGAAGCAGGACTCACGGTCGGCACCCTCTCGCAGCTTGAGCGAGGTCTATCGAATCCTTCGCTTGGAACGCTCAAGAAAATCGCAGTGGCGCTCGGCATGTCAGCCTCAGCCCTTGTGAAAGCAGCTGAGAAGTAACGACAAAGGCGCGAATGGAGAACCGGCACCTAGATGCTCTGCGCCGAATCGCCCAAGCCGATGAAGCCTGGTCGAGGGACGGTCATGAGCCGACGATCTTTCTACTGGGCCATTCCGGCGACGGGCGGGAAATCGATCATCCGCGTTGGGACCTGTCGTGGTCGGTGCCATCCGAGCAGACGATTGACGATCTTGAGGAACTCGGATTTCTCCGGGTAGAGCCGCACCACGACAAGCGCAGGAAGTTCGATTTGACAATGCGCGGCCGAGAGCAGTCAAAGCAGCTAAGGGAAAAAATGGGAGAATTGGCTCGAACCCAAGGTGCAGACGAGAACGGCGACAAACCGCCGGTATCTCCTGGAAGAGACTTGGCGGTGAGCGGCGGTGATGAGTCGATTTTCATCGTCCATGGGCATTCGCGGAAGGAGGAGATAGACCTATTCCTTCGCAACATCACCGGCAGACGCCCGACGATCCTCAGCGACAAAGCTGGCAAAGGGCGCACAATCATCGAGAAGTTCGAGCAGGAGTCCGACGGCACTAGCTTTGCCGTCGTCCTATTGACGAGCGACGATGTAGGCCGCTCCAGAGTCGCTCCCGAGGGGCAGCTATCGGCCCGAGCGCGGCAGAACGTGATCTTGGAGCTTGGCTACTTCATCGGAAAGCTCGGCCGCGAGCGGGTGGTCGCTCTCTATGACGACGGAGTTGAACTTCCCTCCGACTACAGCGGCGTCGAGTTCATCTCATTCGCGGACGATTGGAAGACGAAACTGATCCGCGAGCTACGAAGTGCCGGTATTGCCATCGACCCTGCTGGCATCTGACAGAACGACAGCCCGACCTCAGCGGACTTTCTCGCTGAAGACCTGCTCCCGTCCTTCCCCGTATCGGCCGAGTCCCCGCCGAACCATTTGCTCCAGATCGACCCTTTCTCCTCCACGTTCCTGGCCTCCGCTCGCCTGTCGGACGAAAAGGGCTCCTCTCATGCCCCTTGCCCGAGCCGCTAACCGAACCCGCTACAAGATTCCGCTCCCGCAGCCACTTCGCCCCCTCTCTCCACCGCCCGACGACGCAGCTGACCACGCGCGCATCACATCGTGTGTGTGCGTGGTCAGCTGCGTCCAAAGGGCTCAAACCCGCATTCCAGAGCGAAGTGGCTGCGGGAGCCGACCCCGGGGTTTTGCCCGCAGCACTCGCCATGACCTGAAGCGAAAAAACGGAACCACATTGGAACCACGAGACCGACTCCAGCGGGCCTCAAGAACAAAGAAAGCCCCGCATTTGCGGGGCTTTCTTCCTATAGCGGGGGCAGGATTCGAACCTGCGACCTTCGGGTTATGAGCCCGACGAGCTACCTGGCTGCTCCACCCCGCGGCGTAGGGGCATGCTAGCAACGTGAGGGTCGTTGTCTCATAGAGTGCCGCTCCCATGAATGCGGGCTCGCACAAGGTGGCGGTGGTGGACATCGGCTCGAACTCGACGCGGCTGCTGATTGCGGAGGTGACGGAGGGTCGGGTGACCGAGGTCGAACGGCAGAGTCGGGTGACCAGGCTCGGTCGCGGGGTAGACCTCTCCGGGCAGCTCTCGGCCGAGGCGATCGAGGCGGCCTGCGAGGCGATCGCCGACTACGTCGCGATCTGCCGCGAGGCCGGGGTCGATCGCATCGAGGCGATCGCGACCAGCGCCGTGCGCGACGCCTCCAACGGCAGTGCCTTCGTCGCCGAGCTGCGCGAGCGCTTCGCGCTCTCGGCCCGGGTGCTCGACGGCGAGGAAGAGGCGCGGCTCACCTACCTCGGCGCGACCTGCGAGCACACGCCCGCCGAGCCGACGCTTGTGATCGACATCGGCGGCGGCTCGACCGAGCTGATCGTCGGCAGCGGCGAGGAGATCTCGTTCCACACCTCGCTGCAGGCCGGGGTCGTGCGCCACAGCGAGCGGCACATCACCAACGACCCGCCCAGCACGACCGAGCTCGAGGCGCTGGCCGGGGACGTGCGGGGCCTGATCGAAGGGGCGATTGCCGACGGTGGGCCGGACGCCCGGGCCACGGCCGGCATCGCCGTCGCCGGCACTCCGACCTCACTCGCCTCGATCGAGATCGGTCTCGAGCCCTACGACCCCAAGCAAGTACACGGGCATACGCTGGCTCTCCCCTCGATTCAGCGCCAACTCTCGAAATTGGCCTCTGCCCCTCTGTCCAAACGGGTCGAGATCGTCGGCCTGCACCCAGACAGAGCGCCAAACATCGTCGCCGGGGTGGTCATTCTGGTGGAGGCGATGCGTGCCTTTGACCTCGAAAACAT
Organism: Solirubrobacterales bacterium; assembly: GCA_035549645.1. GTDB lineage: Bacteria > Actinomycetota > Thermoleophilia > Solirubrobacterales > 70-9 > VRUE01. The sequence goes on from DASZQM010000276.1 coordinate 3,157, forward strand.
CGAAGTCTCCGAGCACGACATCCTCTATGGCTGCGCAATTTCCTCTGTATCCGCTCTAGAACGCGGATAAGCCCATATTCTCAATCAGGGGTAATTCCGTGTTCCTAACTGGACAGCGGTGTCCACCTCGACCCGACATTTGGGTTAAACAAGCGGTCGAAGCCCCAAAAGTTGGTAGGTTGTCCCTACTCGATTGCAAGTAGTCGCTTGTGGGCCGGCTAGACGCATCGGATAGTCGGGCAGATAATCGGCACATCGGGAAAGAGGTGGGGCACAACCACCAAAAGCCCGGTGAAAGGACTCGGACGATTGCCGCATCATGGCGCCTCCCGCCGTCTGGGTCCACCAAATAAGAACTGGTCCCTGAAGACGTACCCCTGCCCGTCCTGAGGGACCAACTTGAAACGACCGCCAGCGATGGCGGTCGTTTCTCTTTTGGGAGTAGGAGCGTGTTCGGGGGCCGCCTGGCCCTCAGGCCAGGTTCGACTTGCGCGGGTAGACGACCTCGGGGTCGGTGAGGACGTTGACCAGGGTCGGTCGGCCCGACTCGAATGCCCGCTCCAGCGCCGGGCGCAGCTCACCGGGCTCGCGCACGAGCACCCCCTCGCACCCGAGCGCCTCGACCATCTGCTCGTAGCGCGTCTCCGGCCGCAGCTCGGCGGCGACCGAGTAGCCGTAGAGGAACTTCATCGGGTGGTGCTCGAGCGCCCAGATGCCGTTGTTGCCCATCACGCCGACCACCGGCAGGTCGTGGCGGGCCATCGTGTCGAACTCCATGCCGGCGAAACCGAAGGCGCCGTCGCCGAGCAAGAGGCAGACCTGGCGATCGGGATGGGCGAGCTTGGCGCCGATCGCCTGACCGGGCCCGGCGCCCAGGCACCCAAACGGGCCGGGATCCATCCAGCAACCCGGCTGGTGGGTCTCGACGTAGCGCCCCGCGTAGGAGACGAAATCGCCGCCGTCGCCAACGACGATCGCGTCGCGCTCGAGCACTTCGCCCAGCTCCTTGTAGACGCGGACCGGGTGCAGAGGCGCGCGGGAGTCGTTCAGCTCCTCCTGCTCGGCCGCACGCTTCTCCTCCTCGACGCCGCGCAGCTGCTCCAGCCACGGCCCGGTCCTGCGCTTCGCGGCGCCGAGGGCCACCCGGATCGCCGCCAGGCTCGCCGCGACGTCGCCGACCAGGTCGACATCGGCCGCCCGGTTGGCGCTCAGCTCGTTCTCAGCGGCGTCGAGGCGGATTAGCTTCGCTCCCGCGGCGATGCTGGCGCCGAAGCCGAGCCGGAAGTCGAGCGGCACGCCGATCACCAGCGCCACGTCGGCGCCGCCGAGCCCGGCGCCGCGGGCACGGCTGAAGGCAAGCTCGTGGTCAGCCGGCAAGCAGCCGCGACCGAGGCCGTTGAGGAAGACCGGGATGCCGAGCTGCTCGGCGAGCGCGCGCAGCTCCTCCTCCCCCCTCCCCCAGTAGAGACCGGTGCCGGCCATGATCGCCGGCCGCTCCGCCCCCGCGAGCAGCGTCGCGGCCTCCTCCACCCCGGTCGCCGCCTGTGGAGCGCCCGGGGAGGCCGGCGGAATCCCGGGCTCGGCCTCGGTAAAGACAACGTCGAGTGGATAGTCGACGAAGGTGGGACCGCCCGGCGCAGCCGCCGCCAAATCCAGCCCGGCCGCGGTGCGAGCCCCGATCTCAGCCGGGTCCTTGACCGTCTCGGCCGACCTGACCAGCGGCGAGACGAAGGGCAGGTGGTCGATCTCCTGCAGCGAGCCCGACCCCCAGCGCAGCTCCGGTGCCCTGCCGCCAAGGACGCAGACCGGCGAGTTATTGGCCTGGGCGCCGGCGATCGCGCTGAGCCCATTGGTCACGCCGGGGCCGGCGGTCAGGGCGGCGACGCCGAGCTGCCGGGTCGCCTTGGCGAACCCCTCGGCGGCGAAGACCGCCGTCTGCTCGTGGCGCACGTCGACGATCTCGATGCCCTCGGCCCGGCAGCCGTCATATATGGAGAACAGGTGTCCCCCAGAAAGCGTGAAGAGGTGCGTGACGCCGCGCGATTTCAGCGCTTTGGCGACGATTCGTCCTCCGTGCTCCACGGGTTGAGCCTATAAGGGCCTCGCGGCTACCATCGCCTGTGCCCGGGTGGCGAAATTGGCAAAAGCGGCGCCCTTAAAAGGCGCTGCCCCACTGGGGGGCTTGCGGGTTCGAATCCCGCCCCGGGCATTCTTCGCGATTGGCGCGCTATTTGGCCCTTTTGGGTTTCTAAAACCGCACTAAAAACTCTTCATGAACCGCAACTCGACCGTTGCTACGGTGTCCTTGAGCTAGAAGACACACGCCTTCCTGGTTCTATCGAGAGGATTCGCTTGGAGGCTTCAGCTCTTACACACGCCAGTCGCCGCGGACTTCTCGCCCGCCGTTCGCCGCTGCTCAAGCTTCAGGGGGACGAAAAGCTGATCGCGATGGCCCGCGCCGGCAACCCCGGCGCCTTCGAGGCGATCGTCGACCGCTACCAGGGACGGCTGCTCGGCTTCTGCCGCCAGATGCTGGGCTCGACCGAGGACGCGGAAGACGTCCTGCAGGAGGTCTTCGTCAACGCCTACCGGGCGATGCTCGCCGACGAGCGCGAGATCAACCTGCGCCCATGGCTCTACCGGATCGCCCGCAACCGCTGCCTCAACCACCTGCGCAAACCGACCGCCGACGCGCAGGAATCGATGGACATGGTGCCGATGGTCGAGGCCGCCACCACCGCCGAGAAGGTCCACAACCGTGAGGAGTTCCGCCAGCTGCTGACCGACGTCGGCAAGCTGCCCGAGACGCAGCGCTCGGCGCTGCTGCTGCGCGAGATGGACGCGATGTCCTACGAGGAGATCGCCCAGGCGATGGAGACCAGCGTGCCCTCGGTCAAGTCGCTGCTGGTGCGGGCGCGGATCTCGCTCGCCGAGGCCAGCCAGGCGCGCCAGCTCACCTGCGGTGAGGTGCGGATCGACCTCGCCGAGGCCGCCGAGGGCCTGCGCAAGCTCTCCGGCCCGGTCCGCCGCCACGTGCGCGACTGCGAGGAGTGCTCCGACTTCCGCTCCCAGCTGCGCTCCAACGACAAGGTGCTGGCCGCGCTGGTCCCGGTCGCACCGCTGGTCGCGCTGAAGGGATTCTTCGCTTCGAAGC
>DASZQM010000277.1:0-6193 GCA_035549645.1 Solirubrobacterales bacterium
ACCCCGACGCGAAGCACACCGAAGACGAGGAAGAGCGCTACATGGCGGCGGTCCGCCTGATCGCCAAGGTGCCGACCCTGGCCGCCTTCTCCTACCGCCACAACATGGGGCTGCCCTACGTCTACCCCGACAACGACCTCAGCTTCGCCGAGAACTTCCTCTCGATGATGTTCAAGAAGACCGAAGCCAAGCACGTGCCCAAGCCGGCCCTCTCGCACGCGCTCGACGTCCTCTTCATCCTCCACGCCGATCACGAACAGAACTGCTCGACCAACGCCGTGCGCGGTGTCGGCTCCTCCGACGTGGACCCCTACTCGGCGGTCGCCGCCGGCGTCGCCGCCCTCTACGGGCCGCTGCACGGCGGCGCCAACGAGGCGGTGCTGCGGATGCTGCGCCGGATCGACTCGGTCGAGAACATCCCCGACTTCCTCAACAAGGTGAAGGAGCGCGAGGAGAAGCTGATGGGCTTCGGCCACCGCGTCTACAAGAACTACGACCCGCGGGCGCGGATCATCCAGCAGCACTTGGAGGAGATCTTCGAGGCGACCGAGTACAACCCGCTGATCGAGATCGCCCGCGAGCTGGAGAAGCAGGCGCTCGACGACGATTACTTCACCTCGCGCAAGCTCTACCCGAACGTCGACTTCTACTCGGGGATCATCTACGAGGCGCTCGGCGTCCCGACCGAGATGTTCACCGTGATCTTCGCCATCCCCCGCACCGCCGGCTGGGTCGCGCAGTGGATGGAGATGAAGGACGACCCCGAGCAGAAAATCGCCCGGCCGCGGCAGATCTACACGGGCGAGCGGGAGCGCAGCTACGTGCAGCTGAACGACCGGGAGGGGCCGGAGAAGATCGTTGGGCCGCCGGCGAGACGGCCGAAGCGGCCGAGACGAGGGGCGTGAGGGCGACATCGGCTCCACCCCGACGGGGCGAACTCCGGGTTTGCCCGCCGTGGCTTACGCTCAGCTCGTGGCTCGTCCGAAGTGGAAGCTCACGGTCCGATCGGGGCCTGATGTCGAGCACCTGAGCTTTGAGGAGCTTGGAGAGGCCGTGAGCGCTATGCGGGCTCGGGCGTTGGAGATTCGGGCTGAGGGGCCTGCGGAGCCGACCTCGGTGTTGAGGGACTTCAAGCCGGGGGACCAGGTGATGGCGCGGCTGCAGCTCAGTGGTGGAAGCTGGTTGCACAAGAGCGTGGCCGGGATCGACGTTCGGGGGGATGGAACCTTCATGCCGTATCGGGGCGGGATGCGACGGGAGGAGCTGGATCCGAGCAGGCACGAGACGCCGTTCGACCTGGTGCGCGAGACTCTCGAAGGCGATGGCTGAAGCTGAGATTCCAAAGGGCAGCTACGCCGCCGGGCGGCGGGTTAAGTTGCCGGCGGGGGCGGAAGCGCCGTACGTGGTCTTCGTCAACGGGGTCGAGCAGAGCGAGGGCGAGGACTACGAGGTGCGGGCGGGTGAGATCGTCTTCACCCGCCAGATCATCAAGGAGAAGGTCGGCACCGGGCGCTGGCTGGCGATGTACCTGGGGCTCTTCGGCACCTACCGCAAGGACGAGACGATCGACCTCCAGTTCCAGCGCGATGGCAAGACCGAGCTGCTCTCCGACCTCGCGGTCGCGCCGGACTGAGCCCGGTCCCGCCGCGGACCCCTCGTCCGTATCCTGGCCAAATGGAGATCGGCTTCCTCATGCTCGCCGACCACGCCGAGTCGGTGAACGGCAAGCTCTACATGGTCGGCGGCGGCTGGAACGTGCTGCGGGCACCGGAGCTGCCGCACGAGTGGGGCTTCCACATCGCCCTTGGCCTCGACGTCGGCTGGAGCGAGACCAACCAGCCGCACAGCCTCAACGTCGTCATCCACGACCCTGACGGCGTCGAGCTCGGCGAGGGCCTCTCCGCCGACTTCGAGACCGGCCGCCCGCCCGGCATGCCCGCCGGCCAGGACCAGCGCCTGGTGATGTCGATCGGCACCGCCGCCACCTTCTCCACCGCCGGCCCCCACGCCGTCGTCGTCCACGTCAACGACGAGGAGATCGGCCGCGCCCGCTTCTACCTGATGGAGGGCCAGGGAGAGCCGCCCGGCGCCGGCATCTAGGCCGCTAGTTGAAGACGTAGAGCAGCAGGAAGGCGATCACGGCGAAGCTGGCGGCGCCGGCGATCAGGGGCTTGTCGTCGACCACGATCGCGGCGGTGGAACGGTCGTCGGCGCGGTCGTAGATCAGGTAGAGGTAGCGGAAGACGCAGTAGAGGACGGAGGGGATCGTCCACATCATCTGGTTGCCGATCAGCGGCGAGTTGACGGCGTAGATCGAGTAGCTGATCACGGTGCCGGTGGTGACCATGGCGACCATCTGGTCGAGGAAGGGCAGCGAGTAGTGCTCGAGCACCGGGCGGCTGCTGGTCCCCTCGTGCAGCTCGGAGACCGCCTCCTGGCGGCGCTTGGTGACGCCGAGGAAGAGGGCGAACATCCCCGTGCAGAGCAGCAGCCATTCGGAGGCGTGGGCATCGACGGCGACGGCGCCGGCGGCGACGCGGAGGATGAAGAGGCCGGCCAGGGTCATCACGTCGACGATCACGATCTGCTTGAGGCCGAGGCTGTAGGCCATCTGGGCGACGCCGTAGCCGACCACCATCAGGCCGACTTCCCAGTTGACCGCGGCGAAGGCGATCGCGATCGCGACGATCGCCAGGCACGGCGCGATCAGCTTGGCGACGCTCTCCGAGAGCTCGCGCGCCGCCAGTGGCCGGAAGCGCTTCTTCGGGTGGTTGCGATCGAGCTCGACGTCGATCAGATCATTGACGTAATAGCCGGCGCTGGAGATCAGGCAGAAGGCGACGAAGGTGAGAAACGCCTCGAAGACCTCGTGCGACTGGTTGAACTTGCCGGAGAAGAGCAGGCCGGCGAAGACGAAGACGTTCTTGATCCACTCCTGCGGCCGGCCGGTCTTGATCGCGGCCCGCAGCGGCGAGCGGCGCGGCGTCACCGGCTCGCCCAGCGGCGGCGGAGCTTCGGCGGCGGTAGCCGGGACTGTCGGCTGTTCGGAAGTGATGGTTTCCATCTGGAGTGCCGGGGAGGACAGGCGCTAGCTACCCGGCCGGGGAGAATCGGATCGCGAAAGGGTAGCGGTCAGGCCGGTAGCCGAATCGTGAAGAGGGCGCCGTGGGCAGGGAGATTCTCGACCGAGGCGCTTCCGCCCATCGCTTTCCGGCATCCGGAGATGCAGTGCAACGTTTTTCGGCGCCATATGGACCGAAACGCGTTGCACTGCATCAGGGGTCGATCAGAACACCCGGGTTGAGCATGCCGGCGGGGTCGAGCTCGGCCTTGGCGGCCCGCAAGGCGGCGGCAAAGGGCGCGGGGCGCTGGCGGTCGTACCAGGGGCGGTGATCCCGCCCAACGGCATGGTGATGGGTGATCGTGCCGCCGGCCTCGATCAGCGCCTCGCTTGCGGCGACCTTGATCTCGTCCCACTGCTCGACCTCGCCGCCGCGGATCGCGGGGGCGATCACGGTGAAGTAGGGCGCCGGGCCGTCGGGGTAGACGTGGGTGAAGCGGCAGCTGACCCGCGGCGCTCCCGCGCCCTCGCGCGGAGCGCCGCAGACCTCGGCCACCTTGCTCCGCACCGCCTCCATCACGTCGGCGTGGAAGTCCTCGAAGCGATCCCAGGTGATCGCCGTCTCGAAGGTCTCGCTGAGCACCCCGCAGGCAACGAAGGTGTCCCGCAGGTAGGGCGCCAGCAGGAAGGCGCCGCGCCAAGTGTCGACCGCCGACTCCCCGCCTTCCTTGGAGCCCTCGCCAGCCGGCTTGCGGCCGGGCGGCGGCGAGTTGGGCACGCCGCCGTGCGACTGGGCGATGTCGAGGGCCAGCCGCATCGGCTCGTCAACCGGCAGCCCCGGCGACTCGAAGCCGAGCACGAGCAGGTTCTTCTCCCCCGTGCCGGCCCCGGTGGTCCCCGCCTCGAGCGCGTCGAGCAGGCGGCAGTTGGAGGGATTCAGGCCCGATTGGGAGATCTCGCGCACCGCCGCAACGGCGGCGAGGAAATCGTCGAACTCCACCCCGGCGGAAGTCTTGAACCGCGGTCGTGGCCGCACCCGGACCCAGCTCTCCGCGATCACCCCGAGAATCCCCTCCGAGCCAACCAGCGCCCGGTCGGGCGAGGGCCCCGCCCCCGACCCCGGCAACCGCCTGCTCTCCCAGGTCCCCCGCGGCGTAATCGCCCGCACCGACTCGACCAGGTCCTCGATGTGCGTATAGAGCGTCGCGAAGTGCCCCCCGGCGCGCGTCGCGATCCAACCGCCCAAGGTCGAGTACTCGAAGCTCTGCGGAAAGTGCCGCAGCGTCAACCCCCGCTCCTTCAACTGCTCCTCCAACCCCGGCCCCGTCGCCCCCGCCTGGACTCGCGCCGCCAACGACTCGGCATCCACTTCAAGCACACGGTCGAGCTTCTTCAGGTCGAGAGAGACAACGGGGCGGTCGCCGAGTCGCGCCTCCACCCCCCCAACCACACTCGTCCCGCCCCCAAACGGAACGACAGCCGCCCCCTCAGCCTCACACCACTCCAGCACCGTCCCGATCTCCGCCTCATCCTTCGGATAAGCCACGAGATCCGGCGGGTTCTCGAATTCCCCCCGAAACCCCCGCACCACATCCCGATAGGCCTTCCCGAGCGAATGCACCGTCCGCTCGTAGTGGTCGGCAGTAAAGAGATCGCCAAACGCCCCCGGAGCTTTCAGCCGCGGCTGGCGCAACTCCACCCGATCGAGAGCAACTGGCTCCTCGGGCTCCCCACCAAATCCAAGCCGCTCCCTAATCCCCGCCGCAGCCTGCTCGAGCTCAACCCTGGAAGGCACCTGATCCTCCCAGCCCCACCCCCAATGCTTAAGCCTCCGCTCACCCATGAACCCGCTCCGCTCGCAGGGGCGATGTGCCCCTCTCAGGAAAGCTCAAGAGACCACATCCCGAAGTTCCGATCCGCTCCAGCTGCGCGACGGCTTTCAGGAGAGGGGCACATCGCCCCTACCAGTGAACGCCTTTCATGAGATGAGCAAACGCAACGGCCTCGGTGGAGGGCGCCTTATCCGGCGCCTCCTCGTTTTTGCCCTTGGCAGCCTGGCTGTCCGGGAACAACTTGTAAGCCTGATTGAGAATTCGGTCTGAGGCCTTCGGCGCCACCGCATACAGCAGCTCCCCAAACGTCCCCAGCCGCGTAGCCACCTTCTTCGGCTGATGGATCATCGCCCCCGCGATCATCTCCGCCGCCTCCTCCGGCGAGATCGCCGGGAAGACGTCGTACATCCGCGTCGGCGCGATCATCGGCGTGCGCACCAGCGGCATGTGGATCGTCGTGATGTGGACCCCGTCGTCGACCACCTCGGAGGCGATCACGCGGCCGAAGGCGTCGAGCGCCGCCTTCGAGGCGACGTAGGCGGAAAAGCGCGGCGGGTTGGTCTGGGTGCCGATCGAGCTGATGTTGATCACGTGGCCCGACTTGTGAGCCCGCATCGAGGGCAGCAGGGCGAGGATCAGCCGCACCGCGCCGAGGTAGTTGAGCTGGATCGTCCGCTCGTAGTCGTGGAAGCGCTCGTAGGCGAGGCCGACCGAGCGCCGAATCGAGCGGCCCGCGTTGTTGACCAGGATGTCGACCCTGCCGTGGTAGCGGAGCACCTCCTCCGCCATCCGCTCGATGTCGTCCATGTCGGCGAGGTCGCAGCGGTGGATGTGGGCGATCCCGCCGGAGTTCTCGATCTCGCGCTTGGTCTCCTCGAGCTTGTCGACCGAGCGCGCCACCAGCAGCACCGTCGCTCCTGCATCGGCGACCTTGACCGCGGTCGCCTTGCCGATCCCCGAGGAGGCACCTGTGATCAGCACCACCTTGCCCCGCACCGCGGCGCTCAGCGTGCGGTCCTTGAAGAGGTCGGGATCGAGCGTGCGCTCCCAGTAGTCCCAGATCCGGTCGGCGTAGGACTCCAGCGGCGGCACCGAGATTCCGGAGCCGCGCAGCGCCCTCTCGGCGTTGCGGGAGTCGAAGTGAGTCGGGTAGCTGAAATAGCTGAGCACACCGGCGGGAATGCCGAGCTGACCGAGGCCCGCTTTCATCACCCGCTTCGCCGGCGGGAAGAAGCGCAAACCGGTCTTGACCAGCGAGGTCGCCGGGTCGGTCACGTTCGCCTCCAGGCGCAGCGCCGCC
>DASZQM010000278.1:0-3764 GCA_035549645.1 Solirubrobacterales bacterium
CGAATACGGCGTCCCGGTCAAGGACTTCTGCTACCCGGCAGGCCAGTTCGACGCGACCGTGATCGAAGCGGTCAAGCAGGCCGGCTACGTGACCGCGACGACGGAGATACCGGGCTACGCCGATCGCGAATCGCCCTACGAACTCGCTCGCTTCGAGATCCTCGGCTCGAGCGGCGTCCAGGGCCTGGCCGAAGACCTCGAATCCGGTCCCTGAGAGCTCAGAGGCGAACCGGGATGCCGTCGGCGGCGAGCTGCTCCTTCGCCTCGCGCACGCGGTAGGAGCCGTAGTGAAAGATCGAGGCGCAGAGGACGGCGTCGGCCTTGCCCTCCGCGATCGCCTCGCTCAGGTGGCCGAGGTTGCCGGCACCCCCGGAGGCGATCACCGGAACCGGCACCGCGTCGGCGACCGCCCGGGTCAGCTCGATGTCGTAGCCGTCGTTGGTCCCGTCGCGGTCCATGCTGGTCAGCAGCACCTCACCGGCGCCGCGCTCGACCGCCTCGCGCGCCCAGGCGACCGCCTCGCGCCCCTCGACCTTCTTGCGCCCACCGTTGACGTAAACGCCCCAACCGTCGTCCTCGCGTTTGGCGTCGATCGCGATCACGACGCACTGGGCGCCGAAGTGGTCGGCCAGCTCGGTCAGCAGCTCGGGGCGCGCCAGCGCCGAGGAGTTGACCGAGACCTTGTCGGCCCCGGCGTCGAGCACCGCCTGCGCGTCGGCGACCGAGCGGATGCCGCCGCCGATCGTGAAGGGGATGAAGACGTTGTCGGCCGTCCTCCGCGCCAGCTCGACGATCGTCTCGCGCTTTTCGTGCGAGGCGGTGATGTCGAGGAAGACGAGCTCGTCCGCACCCTCGGCGTCGTAGCGCTCGGCCAGCTCGACCGGATCGCCCGCATCGCGCAGACCGACGAAGTTCGTCCCCTTGACGACGCGCCCAGAATCGACGTCGAGGCACGGAATCACCCGCTTCAAGACCATGCTCACAGCCTAGAGCTCACCCGTTGAGGGCGGCGATGCCTTCGGCTGCGGTGAAGCGGTGCTCATAGAGGGCGCGACCGACGATGGCGCCCTCGACGTTTGGGGCCGAGATGCGGTTGAGGACTTCCAGGTCGGCGAGGTTGCCGACGCCGCCGGAGGCGATCACGGCCGCGTCGGTGCCGGCGGCAATGCGGTTGAGCTCGTCCAGGGCGGGGCCTTCCATCGTCCCGTCGACCTCGATCGCCGTGCAGAGGAAGCGGGAGACGCCGCGCTCGCCCAGCTCGGCAACGGCGTCGGCGACGTCGACATCGCTTGCCTCGACCCAGCCCGCCAGCGCGACCTTGCCATCGCGGGCGTCGACCGAGACCACGACGCGCTCTCCATGGCGCTCCACGGTCTCGGCGAGGAACGCCGGGTCGCGCAGCGCGGCCGTGCCGATCACAACACGCTCGGCGCCCGCGTCGAGCACCGCGGCAACCGCGTCGGCGTCGCGCAAGCCGCCACCGACCTGGATCGGGCAGTCGACCGCGGCGGCGATGCGCCGCACGTGCTCGAGATTCCGCGGCTCGCCTGCCTTGGCGCCGTCGAGGTCGACCACGTGCAGGAACTCGGCGCCTTCGCCGGCCCACCGCTGCGCGGCGTCGACCGGGTCGGCGTCGTAGGTCGTCTCGCGCTCGTAGTCGCCCTGGAGCAGGCGCACGGCCTGGCCGCCACGGATGTCGATCGCCGGGTAGAGAATCAAGGTACGAGTCGCCTACGCCGGCACGGAGGCGCAGATGCCGGCGAAGTTCGAGAGCAGGCGCAGGCCGGCGGCGCTCGACTTCTCGGGGTGGAACTGGACGCCGAAGACGCCCTCGCCCTCGGCGGCAACGGCAAAACGGTTGCCGTAGGCGGCGCTGCCGAGCAGCACCCCGGGCTCGGGCCGCGGCGCGAAGGAGTGGACGAAGTAGAAGGGCGTCTCGGACTCGATCCCCTCGACCAGGCGCGAATCGCGCTCCCAGCGGACCGGTGACCAGCCGATGTGCGGGACCTTCAGGCCTGGTGCATCGAGGCCGCTGACGTCGCCCGGCAGCAGGCCGAGCCCCTCCGCCTCGCCGAGCTCATCGCTCGACTCGAAGAGCAGCTGCAGGCCGAGGCAGATGCCGAGGACCGGGACGCCGGTGGCGCGCCGCTCCTCGATCAGCTCGTCGAGTCCGAGCTGCCGGATGTTCGCCATCGCCTTGGGGAAGGCGCCGACGCCGGGCAGGATCAGGCCATCGCTGGCGCGGATCGTCTCGGCGTCGCTGGCGATCTTGGCCGTGGCGCCGATGTGCTCGAGCGCCTTCTCGACCGAACGCAGGTTGCCCATGCCGTAATCGAGGATGCAGATCCGCGCACTCACTGGCTCAGCGTCCCCTTGGTCGATGGCACGCCGCTCTCCTCGGGGTCGATCGAGACGGCGACGCGCAGAGCGCGGGCGAAGGCCTTGAAGCAGCCCTCGATCATGTGGTGGGCGTTGGTGCCGTAGCGAACGGAGACGTGCAGGGTCAGCTTGGCGCTGTTGGCGACGGCGCGGAAGAACTCCTCCGCCAGCTCGGTGTCGAAGCCGGCGATCGAGGTCACCGGCAGGTCGGCGTCGAAGATGCAGAGCGGGCGGCCGGAGATGTCGATCGCGCACTCGGCGAGCGACTCGTCCATCGGCACCACGGCGGAGCCGTAGCGCCGGATGCCGGCGCGATCGCCGAGCGCCTCGTCGAGCGCCTGACCGAGGACGATGCCGACGTCCTCGACCGTGTGGTGCGCCCCGGTCTCGAGGTCGCCATCGGCCTCGACCACGAGGCCGAGTCGGCCGTGACGGGCGAGCAGGTCGAGCATGTGGTCGAGGAAACCGACCCCGGTGCTCGCGCTCGAATCCCCCCCGTCGAGGTCGAGCGAGAGCCTGATCTTGGTCTCGGCGGTGCTGCGCTCTCTCGTGGCTGTGCGACTCATCGTCTAATCATCGCCGACTCGCCGTGAACGGGGAAGCCCTCAGCGCGGGCGATCCGCTCGACGTGCGGAGCAAGCTTCGCCGCGGCGGCGGCCGGGACCTGCACGGCGGCGATCCGGCGGCGGAAGACACCCGGGCCCAGCGGCCCCGAAAAGCGGCCGGCGCCGCCGGTTGGCAGCACGTGATTGGAGCCGGCGACGTAATCGCCGAAAGCGGTCGCGCCATAGCGCCCGACGAAGACACAGCCGGCGCTCCTCACCCGCTCGGCAAGCAGCGCCGCGTCCTCCTCGAAGAGCTCGAGGTGCTCGGGCGCGAAGGCGTTGGCGAGGTCGATCGCGTCGCTCAGGTCGGGAACCTGGACCAGCGCCAGCGGCGCGTCGCCGATCCCATCGCGCTGCGCCGCTTTCTCGGTCGCGGCCGCGACCGCCTCGAGCACGGTCTGCTCGACCGCGACAGCGACCAGAGGTCCCTCCGCCCCGTGCTCGGCCTGGGCGCAGAGGTCGAGCGCCGCCCACTCCGGGTTGGTGTCGTGGCCGGCGACCAGCATCAGCTCCGAGGGGCCGGCGAGCGAGTCGATGCCGACCGTGCCCGAGACCGCGCGCTTCGCCTCTCGCACCCAAGCGTTGCCTGGGCCGGCGATCACGTCGACCGGTGCGATCGTCTCGGTGCCGTGAGCCAGGGCGAAGATCGCCTGGGCGCCGCCCATCGCGTAGATCTCCTCCAGCCCGCAGAGGGCAGCGGCGGCCAGCACCAGCGGGTGCAGGCGGCCGTCGGGACCGGGCGGCGAAGCGAGCGCGATGCGGCGCAGGCCGGCGACCTGG
>DASZQM010000279.1:0-2267 GCA_035549645.1 Solirubrobacterales bacterium
TCTACGGCCGGCCGCGCCGGGCGTTGCGCACGCCGCTGCCCGACCCGGCGGCGATGGTGTCAGCGCCGAGGGTAATTGTCCGGAGAACGCCGAACTAATTTGTCCGCCCAACCCGAACACGGGTACCGATCCACGAGCGACCAAGCACGTGGAGAGGAGCCATGCTCAGGAGGGAGGACTGGATGGAGATTCAAGCGCAGGTGGCGCGTGGTGTCTATCTGACGGACATCGCGGCCGAGTTGGGAGTGGACCCGCGGACGGTACGGCGGGCGTTGGCGCGGGGCGGCCCGCCGAGCGGGCGGCGGCCGGGCGCCCGGCGCAGCAAGCTGGACCCGTATAAGCCGATGATCGACGAGTTGCTGGCCGCCGGGGTGTGGAACGCTGTGGTGATCCAGCGGGAGATCGCGGCGCGGGGGTACGCCGGGGGCGAGAGTATCGTGCGGGACTACGTCCGGCCGAAGCGGGCGCTGCGTCCGAAGCGGGCGACGGTACGCTTCGAAACCGAGCCGGGCGTGCAGCTGCAGAACGACTGGGCGGAGATCCGCACGGTGATCGGCGGGCTGGAGCAGCGCGTGTGGTTCACGGTCAGCACGCTGGGGTACTCGCGGCGCTTCCACTTCTGGGCAACGGAGGTCGCCGACGCCGAGCACACCTACGAGGGCATCGTGCGCGCCTTCGAGCACGTCGGCGGGGCGACGGCCGAGGTGCTGGTCGACAATCAGCGGGCGCTGGTGATCGCGCACCGCGTCGGCCGCGAGGTGCGCTTCCACGACCGCTTCCTCGACCTGGCTGGGCACTACGGCTTCCGGCCGCGGGCGTGCCGGCCGTACCGGGCGCGCACCAAGGGGAAGGACGAGCGCATGGTGCACTACATCAAGCACCACTTCTTCGTCCGCTACCGCGCCTTCGAGTCGCTCGCGCACCTCAACCAGCTCGCCGAGCAGTGGCTGGCCGACGAAGCCGACCAGCGGGTGCACGGCACCGTCGGCGAGGTGGTCGCCGCGCGGTTTTCCCGCGAGCAGCCGCACCTCCAGCCGCTGCCGGCGGTGCGCTTCGACACCTCGTACCGGGAGCGGCGCGAGGTGGCATGGGACGGCTACATCGAGGTGCGCGGCAACCGCTACAGCGTTCCCGATCCCCTCTGCGGCCAGACCGTCAGCGTGCGCATTCGCCTGGACGACACGCTGGCCGTGTACGACGCCGACGACCGGCTGGTCGGCACGCACCGCCTGCAGCCGGCGACAGCCGGGTGGGCGACGGTGCCGGAGCATCATCAGCGGCTGTGGCGCGAGGCACTCCAGGTCGAGCGACGCGACTTGGCGGTCTACGACGAGGTGACGCAATGGAGCTAGAGCCGCTGCTGGAGAAGCTGCGCATGGAGCACCTCGGCGCCCAGCTCGACACCATCTGCGAGCAGGCGGCCAAGCGCGAGCTCGGCTACCGGGAGTTTCTGCTCGACGCGCTGAACGCCGAATGGCAGGGCCGCCACCTCAAAGGCGTCGAGTCGCGGCTCGGGCAAGCCCGGCTGCCGTGGGTGAAGACGCTCGACCAATTCGACTTCAGCTTCCAGCCCAGCCTCGACCGCAAAGTCGTGCGCGAGCTGGCGGGGCTCGGCTTCGTCGAGCGGGCCGAGAACGTCGTCCTGCTCGGACCGCCCGGCGTCGGCAAGACCCATCTCGCCCTCGCCCTTGGCGTCAAAGCCGTCGAGGCCGGCCACCGGGTGCTCTTCCTGACACTGGAGACGCTGATGGGCCGGCTGCGCCGCGCCCAGCAGGAGAATCGGCTCGAGCGCCAGATGCAGCAGCTGGTCTACCCGAAGGTGCTGCTCATCGACGAGATCGGCTACCTGCCGCTGACCCGCGACGAAGCCAGCCTCTTCTTCCGGCTGATCACTCGGCGGTACGAGCGGGCGAGCCTGGTGCTGACCTCGAACAAGAGCTTCGTCGATTGGGGCGAGATCTTCGGCGACCAGGTGCTCGCCACTGCCATTCTCGACCGGCTCCTGCACCACGCGACCACGCTGAACATCAAGGGCGAGAGCTACCGCCTCAAGGAGAAGCGCAAGGCCGGGCTGCTGGAGAAGAAGGCCCGCGAGGCGGCCGCCGAGGAGGCAGTCCCGCCTCCGGCGTGACCGCCTCCTCGGCGAACAGCGGACAACTCAACCGATGAACAGCGGACAAATTAGATCGCTGAACGGCGGACATCTCCGTCCGGCGTTGACACCGCCGCCATCGCCCTGGCCAACAAGCTCGCTCGCATTGCCTGGG
>DASZQM010000280.1:0-5706 GCA_035549645.1 Solirubrobacterales bacterium
AGAAGCCGAAAGCGAAAAAACGCCGGCGGCGGAAAAAAGCCGCGCCGAAATCAGAGCCGCAGGCTGACCTCGCCGGCGCCGAGGCTGATGCGGTCTCCTCCGGGGACGACGACGACGAGGTTGCCACGGTCGTCGATGCCGTCGGCGACTCCTGAGCCGTCCTCCCAGGCAACCTCTCGCCCGCGCAGCCCGTCGCGCCGGCGCCACTCCTCGAGCACATCTGCTTCCTCCGCGAAGACCCAGTGCCCGAGCTGAGCATCGAGTGCGCGCCGAGCCGCTTCCGGCGTGACCCCGCCGCCCAGTGAGACCGCCGGCTGGCGCAGGTCGTCAGGGAACTCGTGCGGCTCGATCGAGAGGTTGAGGCCGACTCCGATCACCGCCCAGCCCTCCTGCGGCTTGGCCTCGATCAGGATGCCGGAGAGCTTGCGCCCCTCGAGCCAGACGTCGTTCGGCCACTTGACCTGGCACTCGGCACCGGGCCGCAGCCCCTCCGCCGCGGCGCAGACCGCCAGCGGCACCGAGAGCGGCAGCAGTAGGTGGCGCTCGTCGAGGGGCCTGAGGATCGCCGAGTAGAGCAGTGCCTTGCCTTCCGGCGCGGTCCAGACCCGCCCTTGCCGTCCCCGCCCCGCGGTCTGTTCGCGAGCGGTGACGACGGTCCCCCCGGGCGCCCCCGCCTCCACCAGCTCCCGCGCGCGGTCGTTGGTCGAGTCGGTGACTCGAAAGTGCCGGTGCGGCGCCCCGAACATTTGCGGTCGCACTTTCATCCGCATAGCGGCGGGAACTGCGACATCACGTGGTTGCGTCGGCGAGGAGTGCGGCGATCAGGCCGTCGATGTCGTGCTGGTCGGCTTCGACGTGGACCTCGAGGCCGGCCTCGCGGGCGCTTTCGCTGGTGACGGGGCCGATCGAGACGATGCGGGCGTCGGCGGGGAAGCGTTCGCCGAGCGCCTCGGTCAGGTTGCGCACGGTCGAGGAGGAGGTGAAGGTGACGTAGTCGGCGGCCTGGGCGGCCTCGACCGCCGCCGGGTCGGGCGTCTCGCGCACGGTCTCATAGAGGGCGACGACGTCGACCTCGGCGCCGCGGCCCTCGAGGTGCTCGGGGATGACGTCGCGGGCCTCGGCGGCGCGGGCGACGAGGACCTTCTTGCCTTCGACGTCAATCGCTGCGAGCGACTCGACCAGCGACTCGGCGACGAAGCGCTCGGGGACGATGTCGGCGCTGATCCCGATCTTGGCGAGAGCCCGGGCGGTGCCGGGGCCGATCGCGGCAACCGTCGTCCCGCTCAGCGCGCGCGCATCGAGCCCCGCCTTGCGAATTGCCTCGAAGAGCAGACGGACGCCGTTGGGGCTGGTGAGGACGATCAGGGAGTACTCGCCGATTTGCCCAACCGCGCTCTCCGCCTCGTCACTCCCGATCCGCGACTCGATCCGGATCGCCGGCAGCTCAACCACCTCGGCGCCGAGCCCGCGCAGGCGCTTCGCCAGCCCGCTGGCCTGAGCGCGAGCGCGGGTCACCACGACACGCTTTCCGTAGAGGGGACGCCGCTCGATCCAGGCGAGCTCCTCGCGGCGCTCGACCACCTGGCCGACGACGATCAGGGCCGGGGCTTTCACCTGCTCGCGCTCGACCGCCGCGGCCAGTGTTCCCAGGGTGGCGACGACGGTGCGCTGGCCCTCCATCGTGCCGCGTTCGATCGCGGCGGCGGGCTCGTCCGCGTCGCGGCCGGCGCCGATCAGCGCCGCGGCGTTGTCGGCGAGCCGCTTCACCCCCATATAGAAGACGAGCGTTCCGGGGAAGCGGGCGAGCGCATCCCAGTCGAGCGCGCTCTCCTCCTTCTCGGGGTCCTCGTGGCCGGTGACGAAGGCGACCGCGGAGGCGTCGTCGCGGTGGGTGACGGGGACGCCGGCGTAGGCGGTGGCGGCGACGCCAGCGGTGATCCCCGGCACGACCTCGAACTCGACTCCCGCCGCGCGCAGCGCTTCTCCCTCCTCGCCGCCGCGGCCGAAGACGAACGGGTCGCCGCCCTTCAGCCGCACGACGCTCTTGCCCTCGCGCGCCGCCGCGATCAAGCGCTCGCCGATCTCCTCTTGGGGGACCGACGGCTTACCGGGCGCCTTGCCGACGTACACCAGCTCCGCTTCCTCGCTCGCTCCCTCGAGCGCACCCGGCGGGATCAGGCGGTCGTAGAAGATCGCGTCTGCGGAGGCGATCAGCTCCAGCGCCCGCGCCGTCATCAGGCCAGGGTCACCGGGCCCGGCGCCGACGAGATACACGACTCCAGCGCGTGCGCTCACGCCATCGCCTCAGCCCGGTCGAGCAGGTCGCGGGCGCCGGTGTCGACCAGGCGTTTGGCGAGTTCGGCGCCGAGCAGCGTGGGCTCCTTCGAGTCGCCCTCGATCCGGTCGCGCAGCCACTCGCTGCCGTCGGGCAACCCGACGAAGGCCTCGATGCGCATCTGTCCCGAGGAGAGGTCGACCGTGGCGTGGACGCCCAGCGGGCTGTTGCAGGTCGCCTCGAGCAGGGCAACGACGGTCCGCTCCGCCGTTACCTCGCGCAGGGCCGCCCCGTCGACCAGCCCTTCGACGGCGGACATCGCCGCCTCATCGCCATCACGCACCTGCAGCATCAGCGAGCCCTGGCCGGCGGCCGGGGTCATCACCTCGGCCGGAATCGCAAAGGCGATCTCGTCAGCCCGCCCCAACCGCCGCAGCCCGGCGACCGCAAGCACGATCGCGTCGAGCTCCCCCTCGGCCAGCTTGCGCAACCGCGTATCCACATTCCCGTGCAGCTCCCCGACCTTGAGGTCCGGGCGCGCCGCGAGCAATTGAGCCTGCCGCCGCAGGCTCGCGGTCCCGACCCTGGCTCCCTCGGGCACGTCATCGAGAGACGAGCCCACGCCGACCCAAGCATCGTGCGGGTCCTCCCGTGGCGGCACCGCCGCCAACGTCAGTCCCTCGGTCAGCTCCGCCGGCAGATCCTTGGCCGAGTGCACCCCGATCTCGGCCTCGCCATCGAGCAACGCCCGCTCGACCCCCCGCACGAACCGAGCCTTGTCCCCAAGCTCCCCATCCGACGAGACCTGGACCAGCTCGGCACCCCCGAGCATTTCGCCCACCTGTGTGGATTGGGCAATCGCCAGTGCGCTGCCGCGGGTGGCGATTCGAAGAGCCACCCAGGCTAGGCCGACTCGCGGCCTTTGCGGCGCAGCTCGGTCACATTCGACGGTGCTTCCGCCTCCGGCTCCGTTTCAACGTCGAGCCCAAACAGCTCGCGCAGCGCGCTGACGTACAGATAGGCCTCGTCGCTCCCGGCCGAGCGCTTCATGCGAAGAGTTGGCTCGTGCAACAGCCGCGAGGCGATCGCCTTGGCCATCACGCCAAGCCGCTCCCGGTCGGCCTCGCTGAGGCCCTCCCAGCGCCCCTCGTTCTCGGCCAGCACGCGCCGCACGATCTCGTCGGCGCGCTCGCGCATCGCCGCGATCGTCGGCGTCACCGAGAGCGAGGCGAGCCAGCGCTCGAAGCGGTCCTGCTCGGCGTCGAGCAGGCGCTCGGCCCGCCGTGCCTCGGCCTCGCGGCCGCCGGCGTTGCGGGTGACGATCTGCTGGACGTCGTCGATGTCGTGGAGGCTGACGCCGGGGATCTCGCGGCAGGCCGGCTCGATGTCGCGCGGGACCGCGATGTCGACGAGCAGCAGCGGCCGTCCCTCGCGGGTCCTCATCACCTGCTCGAGGTCGTCGCGCTCGACGATGTGGTGCGGCGAGTTGGTGGCGGAGACGACGATGTCGGCCTGCTCGAGCTGCTCGGGCAGCTCCTCGAAGCGCACTGCGTTGCCCTCGAAACGCTGGGCCAGGCCGATCGCCCGGTCGTAGTGGCGGTTGGCGACGAAGACGGTGGCGACGCCGCGGCGGACCAGGGCGCGGGCGACCAGCTCGGCGGTCTCACCGGCGCCGACCACGAGCACCCGCCGGTCGGACAGGTCGCCCAGCGTGTGCCGGGCCAGCTCGACCGCGACCGAGGGGATCGAGACGTTCTTCTCGCTGATCCCGGTCTCGTCGCGGGCTCGCCCACCCGCCGTAAGGGCGCCGCGGAAGAGCCGGTTGAGGATCGGCCCGGTCGCGCCCTCGACCAGCGCCAGCTCGTAGGCGCGCTTGACCTGGCCCTGGATCTCGGCCTCGCCGAGGATCATCGAGTCGAGGCCGGCGGTGACGCGGAAGAGGTGGCGGACGGCCTCGCCGGAGCGCAGCGAGTAGAGGTGGCCGAGCAGCTCGGTCGGGCGGATCTCGGCTTGACGGGTGAGGACCCCGAGCGCGCTCGACTCGGCCTCGACCGGGTCGGAGACGACGAGGTAGAGCGCGGTGCGGTTGCAGGTCGAGATCGCCGCCGCCTCGTGGATGCCGGCGACCTCGGTCAGCTCGCGCAGGGCACCCGCGGCGCGTCCCTCGGTCAGCGAGAGGCGCTCGCGCAGGTCGAGCGGCGCGGTCTTGTGCGAGACCCCCAGGGCGAGCAGCTCAGACATCGGCGCTCACCTGCTCGCGATCCGACGACGACTCGGCCTCGCCGCCGGCGCGGCTCTCGGCGAAGCCGGCCAGCTCGCGCAGCTCCTTCTCCATCCGCCCAAGTTTGCTCGCCATGATCGCGACGTAGACGACGATCAGGACGAGGAAGACGATGTAGGCGCCGGCGACGTACTTGCCGGCCTCGTCGAGCGGCAGGGCGGGAGTGGCGAAGAGCAGGTCCGGCATCTAGCTCACCTCCGGCGCGATCCGCGGCCGGCCGCTCCCGGTCGGCGGCGCGTCGAGGGCGCGGCGCAGGCGCTTCAGCTGTCCCGAGGTGCTCTTCGCCGTCAGCTCCAGCTTGACCAGCGTCACCCAGAGCAGCGCCACCGCCGCCAGGCAGACGAGGAAGGTGAACATCATCGACCCCGGCAGGCCGCCGTTGGTGGTGGCGAAGACGCGTGGGTGCACGAGGCTCTGCGCCATCCGCACCGCCATGAAGTTGAGCGGCACGAAGGCGCCGGCGGTGACGGCGAAGACCGAGGCGTAGCGGGCCTGTCGATCGGGGTCCTCGATCGCGTAGCGAAAGGGGTAGTAGGTCGCGTACATGAGGAAGACGATCAGGAAGCTGACCAGGGTCGGCTCGTCCCAGACCCACCAGTGCCCCCAGGAGGCCTTGGCCCAGATCGCGCCGGTGATCAAGACCGCGACGCCGAAGATCACCGACATGTGGATCGAGACGTAGGAGTACGCGTCCCACTTGCGGTTGCCGCTGCGCAGGTGGGCGATCGCGAAGACGCCGCCGACGATGAAGCCGACCAGCGCGGTGATCGCCAGCGGCACGTGCAGGTAGAAGATCTTCTGGATGAAGCCCTGGTCGGCGTCGAGCGGCGCGTAGAAGAAGACAAGGGAGAGGCCCGCCGCGAGCAGCGCCACGGTGGCGATCGAGAGTGGTTTCAGTCCTTTGCCGTACATGCCGCTGGGGGGCGGTCGGCCGGCACCGGCGGTTCAGTCCTCGAGCAGGAAGTCGAATACCGCGTAGCCGACCAGGGTGAAGATCAGATCGTATAGACCCAGCACGGCAAGCCAGGTCCCGAAGCGGTGGTAACCGGGACCGCCCGCCGCCAGCAGCGGCTCGCTGGCACCGGTGGCGGCGATCATCAGCGGCACGACCAGGGGCAGCAGGACAAGCGGCACCAGCAGGTCGCGGGCG
>DASZQM010000281.1:0-9334 GCA_035549645.1 Solirubrobacterales bacterium
CGCCTTCACCGTCAACGAGGTGCCGAGCTGGAACCCGACCAACATCTGCAGCTACCACCTGCAGGAGGCCGGGGCGACGCCGGTGCAGGAGATCGCCTACGCGCTCTCGACCGGGATCGCCGTGCTCGACGAGGTCAAGGCACGCGGCCAGGTCGCCGACGCCGACTTCCCCAAGGTCTTCGGCCGCATCTCCTTCTTCGTCAACGCCGGCATCAGGCTGATCGAGGAGATCGCCAAGCTGCGGGCGATGGGTCGGCTCTGGAACGAGATCGGCCGCGAGCGCTACGGGGTCACCGACGAGAAGATGCTGCGCTTCCGCTACGGCGTCCAGGTCAACTCGCTCGGCCTGACCGAGGCGCAGCCGGAGAACAACATCCAGCGCATCGTGCTCGAGGCGCTGGCGGTGACCCTGAGCCGCGACGCGCGGGCGCGAGCGCTGCAGCTGCCGGCCTGGAACGAGGCGATGGGCCTCCCCCGGCCCTGGGACCAGCAGTGGAGCCTGCGCATCCAGCAGGTGCTGGCCAACGAGACCGACCTGCTCGAGTACCCCGACATCTTCGAGGGCTCGGTGGTGATGGACGGCCTCGTCGACGAGCTGGTCGAGGGCGCCCGGGCCGAGATGGCCGTGGTCGAGGAGCACGGCGGCGCCGTCGCCGCGGTCCCCTACATGAAGGCCCGCCTGGTCGAGTCCCACCGCGAGCGGGTGGCGCGGATCGAGGCTGGCGAGCAGAAGGTGATCGGCCAGAACAGCTACACCGAGACCGAGGACTCGCCGCTGACCGCCGGTGCGGACGGCGGCATCCTCACGCCCGACCCCGAGGTCGAGCGCGAGCGGATCGAGGCTTTGGAGAAGTGGAAGGGCGAGCGCGACGAGGCGTCGGTGCAGGCTGCGCTCGAGGAGCTAGGCCGGGTCGCCGCCGACGACTCGAAGAACATCATGCCGGCGACGATCGCCGCCGCCAAGGCGGGCGCCACCACCGGCGAGTGGGCGGAAGTCCTGCGCGAGGCCTTCGGCGCCTACCGCGGCCCGACCGGCGTCAGCGGCGCCGCACCCGCCACCGACCGCGAGCAGTTGGAGGCGATTCGCGCTCGTGTCGACGAGGTCTCCGATCAGATCGGCCACCGGATCAAGATCCTGGTCGGCAAGCCCGGCCTCGACGGCCACTCCAACGGCTCCGAGCAGATCGCCCTGCGCGCCCGCGACGCGGGCATGGAGGTGATCTACCAGGGCATCCGCCTCACCCCCGAGGAGATCGCCGAGTCCGCCCTGCAGGAGGACGTCGACGTGGTCGGCCTCTCGATCCTCTCCGGCTCCCACCTCGAGCTGGTGCCCGAGGTGGTGCGCCGCCTGCGCGACGAGCAGGTCGAGGCACCGGTCGTGGCCGGCGGGATCATCCCCCCGGCCGACGCCGAGCGCCTGCGCGAGGCCGGCGTCGACGGCGTCTACACGCCGAAGGACTTCGACATCAACAAGATCATGGGCGAGATCGTCGACCTCGTCGGCGAGCGCTCAAACGGCGGCAACGGCCACTCCTGATTTTCAGCCTCCCGCCGAGTGCGACTTCGCCGTGGTCGGCGGCGGGATCCTCGGGCTGGCGGTCGCGCGCGAGCTGTCGAGACGCCACCCCGACGCCCGTCTCTGCGTACTGGAGGCGGGCCAGCGGATCGGCGAGCACCAGACCGGGCGCTCCAGCGGCGTCATCCACGCCGGCATCTACTACCGGCCTGGCTCACTCAAGGCACGGCTCTGCGTGGAAGGCTCGCGCGAGCTCTACGAGTACTGCGACGAGCACGGCGTCGCCTACCTCCAATCGGGCAAGCTGATCGTTGCCACCGGGGAGAGCGAGCTCGCCGGGCTTGACGAGCTGGAGCGACGTGGCAATGCCAACGGCGTCGCCGGCTTGCGTCGCCTTGCCACCGAGGAAATCGCCGAGGTCGAGCCCGCCGCAAGCGGCCTCGCCGCTTTGCACTCGCCTCAGACCGGCGTCGTCGATTTCGTCGCCGTCGCCGAGTCCTACGCCGCCGACCTGGCGCGAGCCGGTGGCACGGTGCATTGCGGCGCCGCCGTGACCGCGGTCGAGCCGGAGAGCGGCGGCCTTCGGCTACGGCACGCGCGGGGCAGCACTCGGGCCGCCGCGACGGTCTTCTGCGCCGGGCTCTGGTCCGACCGGCTCGCCGTCGCCTGTGGCGCCCCCGCCGACCCGCGCATCGTCCCCTTCCGCGGCGGCTACCTGGAGGTGACCGGACCGGAGGCAGACCTCGTGCGGGCCAACGTGTACCCGGTACCCGACCCCGACCTGCCCTTTCTCGGGGCCCACCTGACCAGATCGTTCGGCGGTCGGCTGCTGATCGGCCCCAGCGCCCTGATCGCGCCGGCCCGCGACGCCTACCGCCTCACGACCGTGCGCGGGCGCGACCTCAGGGAGACGCTGGCCTGGCCCGGCACCTGGCGGCTCGCCGTCCGCCACTGGCGGGCCGGCGCACGTGAACTGCGCCACGCCACCAGCCGCCGGGCCTTCGCCGCCGAAGCCGCGCGCATGGTGCCGGCGCTGCGCGGCGCCCGCACGATCGCGGCCCCAGCCGGCATCCGCGCCCAGGCCGTGGCGCGCGACGGCACCTTGGTCGACGATTTCGTCGTCCATCGCAGCGAGCGCGCGGTCCACGTCCGCAACGCCCCCTCCCCCGCCGCGACCTCCTCGCTGCCGCTGGCACGGCTGATCGCCGACGAGCTGGAAGCGCGACAATAGGCACATGAGCTCGTTCAACGGGGACCGGTCGGCCTGGCTGCGCTGCTATCGCTGCTGGTCGGTGAACCTCGAGATCCAGATCCACTACGACGCGATCCGCCGCGTCGACCCCGAGAGCGGCGCCCTCGCCGAAGGCATCGACGAGATCCAGGAGGCGATGGTGCAGTGCGTCGACTGCATGCACGACCAGCCCCACCTCACTTTCCAGGACAACCAGGTCGTGCCGATCGAGGACCGCTGGGAACGGATGGTCGCCGGCACCCCATGGGTCGCCTCCTGCACGGTCCGGGTCGACCAGGACCGGGTCGAGACCTGCTCCGGTCCCGAAGCCGCCGAGTTCCTCACCTACGGCGCCTTCGGCGACGCCGGCGTGCGCGAGTTCTTCACCCACGTCCGCTTCCACAAGCACGACGAGGAGGAGGTCGTCGTCCATGCCCTGGTCGAGCTCTACGCCCGCTCCGCCGAAGAGGCCACCGAGGTCCTCGAGGAGGCCGCCCAGGGCCCCCTCGAGATCACCTCACTCGCCGAGGAGTCGCGCCCCCCGGCTCACGCCTCCGACGAGGCGCACTGAGCCCTACTCGACGTCGCCCTCGGGCGTCGGGGCCTCGCCCGGGTTCTTGCGGGGGACGAGCACCAGGCGCTTGAACTCGGCGACGAGGGTGCCGTCCTGGTTGAGCACGCGGGTGTGGACCTTGACCACGCCGCGGTCGGGCTTCGATTTGGAGGGCTTGACTTCGAGCACCTCGGTCTCGCAGAAGAGGGTGTCGCCGTGGAAGACGGGGTTGGGGTGGCTGAGGTCTTCGGTCGCCAGGTTGGCGATCGCCTTGCCGGAGACGTCGGAGACCGACATGCCCAGCGCCAGCGAGTAGACGAGCGGGCCGACGACGACGTTCTGGCCCTGCTGGGAGCCCGATGCGTAGACGTCGTTGATGTGCAGCGGGTGGTGGTTCATCGTGATCAGGCAGAAGAGATGGTCGTCGGCCTCGGTCACGGTCTTGGCCGGCCAGTGCTTGTAGACGGCGCCGACCTCGAACTCCTCGAGGTAGCGGCCGTAGGCGTGCGCGCCGGACGCCTCGCGCTCGGCCTGGTCGGTGGTCAGCTCGTAAGTCTGCTCGCTCATCGGTGCGGGAATCTCCTTGGGTCTTGGACGGCGCGGGATGCTACATGCCGCCCCCTCCTGACCGGGGTCGAGACTAGACTGCGCGCCGATGAAGATCGGAATCGTCGGATTGGGCTACGTTGGCCTGCCGCTCGCGGTGGCCTTCGCGGAGTCGGGACATGACGTCGTGGCGCTCGACGCGGACACGCGCAAGGTCGAGAGCCTCGAGCGGGGCGAGAGCTATATCGAGGACATCCCGAGCGCCGCCCTGGCGCCGCTCGGCGAGAAGCTCCACGCCACGACCCGCCAAGCCGACCTCGCCTCCTGCGAAGCGGTGATCATCTGCGTGCCGACGCCGCTGACCGGCTCGCGCGAGCCCGACCTCACCTATCTGGTCGACGCCGGCGCCGCGCTAGCCCAGGTCCTGCAGCCCGACCAGCTGGTCGTGCTCGAGTCGACCACCTACCCCGGCACCACCCGCGAGCGGCTGGCGCCGATCCTCGAAGAGTCCGGCCTCAAGGCCGGCACCGACTTCCATCTCGCCTTCTCGCCGGAGCGGATCGACCCCGGTCGCACCGACTACACCGTCCGCACCACGCCGAAGCTCGTCGGCGGCCTGACCGAGGCCTGCACCGAGCGCGCCCGCGAGCTCTACTCGCTGATCTGCGAGCAGGTCGTCGTACTCTCCGGCCCCGAGGCGGCGGAGCTCTCCAAGCTCCTGGAGAACATCTTCCGCTCGGTCAACATCGCCTTCGTCAACGAGCTCGCCCAGCTCTGCGACCGGCTCAAGATCGACGTCTGGGAGGTGATCGACGCCGCCTCGACCAAGCCGTTCGGCTTCATGCGCTTCGAGCCCGGCCCGGGAATGGGAGGCCACTGCCTGCCGATCGATCCCTTCTACCTCGCTTTCAAGGCCCGCGAACACGACTTCTATCCCGAGTTCATCGAGCTGGCGGGCAAGATGAACCAGGCCCAGCCGGCCTACTGCGCCGAGCGCATCGAGCGGGCGCTGAACGACGCCGGCAAGCCGGTCAAGGGGTCGAAGATCCTGATCCTCGGGGTCAGCTACAAGGCCGGGGTCGGCGACATGCGCGAGTCGCCGGCGCTGAAGATCGCCGAGCTGCTGCGGGAGCTGGGAGGGGACGTCTCCTACCACGACCCGCACGTGCCCGAGCTGCCCCAGTTCGGCCTTCGCTCGGTCGAGCTCGACGCTGCCGCCGCCGAGGCGGACGTCGCCGCGATCGTCACCGCCCACCCCGGCATTGACTACGAGGCGGTGGCCGCGGCAGCGCCGGTGCTGGTCGACTTCCGCGGGGTCACCCGTGGCATCGAGGCGGAGAACCTGATCCGCCTGTAGCGCCCGGCCCCGTCAGTGGGCCTTTTTGAGCCGGGAGCGTTCCTCCTGGCGTTCGACCACCTGGGCGATCAGCTTCTTCACGTTGGAGTCGCCGGTCGCCTTGATGTGGCCGGTCTCATACGCCTTGCGGTAGCTCTTCAGCGTCCCGTTCTCGGCCAGCTGGTTGAACTGGGCGCGGTCGATCTGGACCAGCACCCGCTCGTCCTGGGCGAGGTCCTTCTTGATCACCGGGCCGGGGACCTCGACCCGGTAGAGCTGGATGTCGTGTTTGGCCCGCAGTTCGAGGCCGAAGACCAGCTTCAGTTTCTGCAGGGCAGGGACCTCGGCCTGAAATCGCTCGATCGCGGTCTTGATCAGGTCCGAGGTCGATGCCATGCGGTCAGCGACGCTCCATCTAGATCTTGGCCCGGTCCAGCACCTTGCGGCCGATCACCATGCGCTGGATCTCGGAGGTGCCCTCGCCGATCAGCAGCAGCGGCGCGTCGCGGTAGAGGCGCTCGATCTCGTACTCCTTCGAATAGCCGTAGCCGCCGTGGATGCGGAAGCTTTCTTCGACGCAGAACTTGCCCGTCTCGGAGGCGATCAGCTTCGCCATGCCGGCCTCGAGGTCCGAGCGCACGCCGGCGTCCTTCATCCGCGCCGCCTTGCGGGTGAGCAGGCGGGCGGCTTCGAGCTGGGTCGCCATGTCGGCGATCTTGAACTGGATCGCCTGGTGCTTGGCGATCTCCTTGCCGAAGGTCTTGCGTTCCTGGCTGTAGCGCAGCGCCAGCTCGAGCGCCCGCTGGGCGATGCCGACCCCGCGGGCGGCGACGTTGACGCGGCCGACCTCGAGCGCGTCCATCATCTGCACGAAGCCCTGGCCGAGGCCCTCCTCGCCGCCGAGGATCCGCTCCGGCGGGCACTTGTAGCCGTCGTAGACGAGCTCGGTCGACTCGACGCCCTTGTAGCCCATCTTCTTGATCTTCGGGGGGACGTTGAGGCCCTTGTACTCGCCCTCGTTTACTTCCTTCCAGGGCTCCTTCTCGGTGATGAAGCAGGTAATGCCCTTGTAGGGCGGGTCGGCCGTCGTGTCGGTCCGCACCAGCACGAAGACGAGGTCCGAGCCGAGTCCGTTGGTGACCCACATCTTCTGGCCGTTGAGCTCCCAGTTGCCGTCCTCGCCCTTGGTCGCGGTCGCCTTGATGCCCTGCACGTCGGAGCCGGTCTCGGGCTCCGAGAGCGAGAAGGCGGCGCGGATCTCGCCGGTCGCCATTCGCGGCAGGTAGTGCTGCTTCTGCTCCTCGGTGCCGAACTTCATCAGCAGGTAGGCGCCGATGAAGTGGGTGTTGACGACGCCGGAGATCGAGATCCAGCCGCGCGAGAGCTCTTCGACGATCATCGCGTAGGTCGTCAGGTCGAGGCCCATGCCGCCGTACTCCTCGGGGATCGTCGCCCCGAAGAGGCCGAGCTCCTTCATCTGCTCGACGATCGGCTCCGGGAAGGAGTCCTCGTGGTCGTAGTGCTCGGCGTTGGGGATGATCTGCTCGTCGGCGAACTGACGCACCATTTCGGTGATCGCCTGCTGCTCGTCAGTCTGGTCGCGGTAAGCGGCGGTATCTACGGCCATGGCTCCTAGCTCGGTCTCGGGTTCAGGTCGGAAGCGGAAGGATATCGGCGGTGGAGCCGAAGGCGGAGAGCGGCGCCCGTGCCTTGAGCAACATCTCCTCGAACTCGTCCTCGGGGTCGGAATCGAGGACCACCGCTCCCCCCGCCCCCACCGAGATCCGCTCCCCGTCGAGCACGATCGTCCTGATCGCGACGCTGAGATCGCAGGTGCCGCCCAGCCCGAACCAGCCGACTGCGCCGGAGTAGACGCCGCGCGCCGCTCCCTCCAGCTCGTCGATGATCTCCATCGTCCGCAGCTTCGGCGCCCCGGTCATCGAGCCGGGCGGGAAGCAGGCGCGAACGGCTTCGGGCGCGCTGACGTCGGGACGCAACCGCCCGCGCACGGAGGAGACCAGCTGGTGCAGGGTCTCGTACGTCTCGACCCGCATCAGCTCCGGCACGCCGACGCTGCCGACCGCACAGACCCGCCCGAGGTCGTTGCGCATCAGGTCGACGATCGTCACGTTCTCGGCGCGGTACTTGGCGCCCACGCCGAGCTGCGCCGCGAGGCGCGCGTCCTCCTCCGTCGTCTCGCCGCGCCGGCTGGTCCCCTTGATCGGCCGCGTTTCCGCCCAGCCGTCGCGGTCGACGGCGAGGAAGCGCTCCGGCGAGGAGCTCAGCACCGCCAGCTCGCCGAAGCGCAGGTAGGCGGAGAACGGCGCCGGATTGGCGCGGCGCAGCATCCGGTAGAGGTCGAGTGGTTCCATGGCGCCCTTCGTCTCGGCGCGATTCGTCAGGCAGATCTCATAGCTGTCCCCGGCGGTTAAGTAGCGCCGGCAGGCTTCGACGTCGTCGCGGTAGCGCTCCTGGGAACGTTGCAGTGCAAACGAGGGCGATCTGCCCACGACGGGCTCGGCCGGCGCAGGCAACTCGGCGAGCCGCTGCCCCGTCTCCTCGATCCAGGCCTCCCCCGCGCCAACTGCATCGACTTCCACGCCCGCTGGATGGACAAGCTGATGCACTTCGGTGGACGCGGTGAGGGCGAGGAGGTAGGTCTGGTTCTCCTGGTGGTCGAAGGCGATCAGGCGGTCGGCGAGGACGAAGGCGGCATCGGGGGTCGAGGCGCGATGCGCAGGCAACCCGCCGCACTCGGCCTTGAGCTCGTAGCCGAGGTAGCCGGCGAAGCCGCACTCGAAGTCGAAGGGGAGCTCGTCGATGCCCTCGACCCGAGCCGAGCCGAGGGACGCGCCCCACTCAGCGGTTTGCCAGGCGAGGAAGTCAAAGATCGATTCGTCGCGAATCTCGACTCGGCCGCCCCTTGAGAGGCTCACCTCGCCGCGCTTTACGTCGTAGGCGACCACGGCGCCGAGCGGCCCGCCGGCATCGCCAAGGAAGGAGAAGCGGCCACGCTCTCCCGTGGCGCTGCCGTCGAGCCAGAAGGCGTCGGGGCTCGCTCCGTAGAGGTGGACGAAGGCATTCTCCGGGTCGGGCAAGAGGTCGAGCCGGCGGGCAAGCAGCATCGGCGGCAAGATATCCGGCAATGTCAGCACCTCCCCACGCCGATCCCGGCTGGGGCGTCTTCGAGACGATGCTCGTCCTCGCCGGGCGGGTCGTCGAGCTCGACGCCCACCTCGCGCGCCTCAGGACGAGCGTCAGGACGCTTTACGGCGGCGACCTGCCGGACGGGGCGCGAGCCCTGGCCGGCGATCGCGCGGGCGAGATCGAGCACGGCAAACTGCGCCTCACCTTCGTCCCGCCGGCGGGGACGTCCTCCGGCCCGGACCTGCGCGTCGCCACCGAAGAGGTGGACCCCGCAGCGATCTTCCCGGCGCCCGAGCGCGCCGTCGGCCTGCGCTCGACCCCGGTCGCCGGCGGTCTCGGCGAGCACAAGTGGGTGGACCGCCGGCTGCTCGACCGCGTCGCCGCGACGCTGCTCCCCGCCGAGCTGCCCCTCCTCCTCGACGCCGACGGCAGCGTGCTCGAGGCTTCGCGGGCGAGCGTCTTCGCGATCGCCGGCGAGCGGTTGCTGACGCCCCCGACCGACGGGCGCATCCTGCCCTCGATCGCCCGCGCTCAGGCGCTCGAGGTGGCTCGCGAGGTGGGGATCGAAACGTCCGAAGAGCGCCTTGCCCTGACCGACCTGCGCGGCGCCGAGGTCTTCCTCACCGGCTCGGTGCGCGGCGTCGAGCCGGCGGCAGCGATCGACGGCGCGGCGCTGGCTCCCCCCACCGAGCTCAGTGCGCGGATCGCGGCTGGGCTGCGAAGCCGCTGGCTGGAGGGGGCAGCGGAACCCGTTGCAGCTGGCGCAGCCGGGCGACCAAGCGATCCGCCCGGGCGCTGAAGTCGCTGAGGCTGTCCTCGCTCTCCGCCGCGGCAGCCGGCTCGGCCGCTGGGGGCGAGCCCAGAGAAGGTGGCGCGACCGCCGCCACGGCGGCGACCCGTTCCTGGGCGTCGCGGGCGGAGATGCTCGCCAGCTCGGCCAGCTCGGCCGCCCGCCGGGCCTGCTCGGCGGCATCGATCGCCGCCGCGCCGACCGTCATCACCGCG
>DASZQM010000282.1:0-3436 GCA_035549645.1 Solirubrobacterales bacterium
CAGAGCATCCCGCTGCTCGGCCAGGTCGTCGGGCGGGGTAATGCCCAGCTTGGCGCAGACCTTCTTTGCCCGCTCGGCCTCCCACCCGAGCACCTCGCTGCGCGGCACTCGCCGGCCGTTGATCAGGGCGACAATGTCTAAGCCACTGCCCACGTGATCGAAACTATTGGCGAAGGGGCCGCCGCTGTGTGTGCGTCTGGTCCGGCCGGCGCCCTAGGCGAAGGCCTGGGCGGCGCGGCGGCGCAGGTCCGCGTTGAGCATCCCCGTCACCTCGCTCGGCACGCTGCCGGCGGCCGGGATCGCGTCGCCGATCAGGCCGCTGGCGCGGAAGCCGAAAAGCGGCGCGTCGACGCCGAGGTCACGGATCTGGCGCACCAGCTTGACCGCGCTGGCGGTGTCGGCGCGGGGGCCGCAGAGCACGATCGCGGTCGGGTCGAGGGCGCGCAGGGCGCGCTCGAGGCGCTCGTCGCCGAGTTCGTTGGAGAGCATCAGCACGCGGAAGCCGGCGCGGCGCAGGGTCAGGTCGAGGGCCTGGCTGTGCACCGCCTCGGCATCTGAGCCGCGGCTGGAGTCGAGCAAGAGGATGCCGGCCGGTCGCGAGGCGGCGGAGGCGAGGCGACGCGCGCCGTGCAGCCAGCCGGTCGCCCAGCGCGAGGCGAACTCGAGCTCGGCCTCGCGGTCGGGGTCGACGGCAAGGCGGTCGATCGCCGGCAACAGCAGCTCCTCGACGGTTCGCTCCAGCGGTCGCAGCGCCAGGCTCTCCTCCATCGCCCGGTCCGCGGAGTCCTCGTCGAAGCTCTGCAGCGCCGCCAGCAACCCGTCGTCGCTCGCCGGCGCGGCCTGGCGCTGTCGCGCCAGCTCGATCGCCGATGAGATGTTGCCGGTCTGGGCGAGCGCGTCACGCAGGGTCTGCAGCTCGACCAGCTCGTAGTTGCGGTGGTTGCCCTGGGTGCGCTTGGGCGTCGGGAAGCCGTAACGGCGCTCCCAGCTGCGCAGCGTGTTGGGGCTTACTCCCAGGACTTCGGCGGCGGCGTTTGTTCGAA
The DNA here is from genome assembly GCA_035549645.1 of Solirubrobacterales bacterium. GTDB lineage: Bacteria > Actinomycetota > Thermoleophilia > Solirubrobacterales > 70-9 > VRUE01. The sequence continues at coordinate 1,044 of DASZQM010000282.1, forward strand.
TTCCAGGCATTTCAGTCTTCTCGGGGTTGCACAGCGACGTTCGCCGTGCATCGGCATCTTGCCAGCGAAAATCCAGGTTTACGCAAGTTATGGACAGATTTGCGAAATCTGTCAGCGATCTTGCAAGGTGCCGACGCCGACCGGCTGGCCCAGTGCGCGGGCTCGCCACATCGCCTCGTCGGCTTTCTTCAGCAGCTCGCCGGCGTCGTTGCCGTGCTCGGGACAGGCGACGACGCCGGCCGAGACCGAGATCCGCATCCCCCCCGCTGCCTCCAGTTCGTCGAGCATGCGCAGCAGCCGCTCGGTCATCTGCACGCCCTCGACGGTGGAGAGGTTCGGGGCGAGGACGCAGAGCGCGTCCTCCTCGAGCAGGAAGGTCTCGTCGACGATCCGGACCGCGTCGCGCAGAGCGGCGCCGACCACGGTCAGGACCGTCTCCCGCGCATCGGCGTCGTCGCGGGTACCGGGTCCCTCGACGTCGAAGACGACGAGGCCGAAGGGGTGGCCGTAGCGCTTGTTGGTCTCGATCAGCTGGTCGAGCCGGCGGCGCATGTGGCCGGGCTGGTAGAGGCTCGCGTGGGCCGGGGGGGCGACTGCCGGCGCGGGCTGAGCGAGCGACGGCTCTGCCTCCGGCGCCGCGGGAAGGCTCTGCTCGCGGACGGCTGCGACCGCCGTCGCCGCCACCGAGCTGAACTCCTCGGCGAGCCGCTGCGCCGCATCGGCAAAGACCTCGCGGGCCGCCTGCTCGATCGCCGACTCCTCCCTGCCTTCGTCTCTTGTCGGAGCTTGCGTCGTCACCAGAAAGACCTTCTCGAAAGCAACGGACGGCAGTGCCGCAAAAGCTCGCTAATTGCGGACCGACACTTGTCTAGAAAACATGTCCGCCGATGTAATTCCTTGTCTGCGGCGTGGCCTGGACGTTTTGGCCGCTTCAGTCCAGGCTGCGACGGCCGGCGAAGGCCTTGCCCAGCGTCACCTCGTCGGCGTGCTCGAGGTCGGCGCCGACCGGCAGGCCACTGGCCAGGCGGGTAACCGAGACCCGCCCGCGCAGCAGCTCGGCGATGTGCAGCGCGGTCGCCTCGCCGGTGGTGGTCGGGTTGGTGGCGAGGACGACCTCGCTCACCTCACCCCCCTCGACCCGGCGCAGCAGCTCGGCGATCTTCAGGTCGTCGGCGTCGACCCCGTCGATCGGCGAGAGGGCGCCGCCGAGCACGTGGTAGAGGCCGCGGTACTCGTGGGTGCGCTCGATCGGGATCACATCGGCGGGCTCCTCGACCACGCAGATCGTCGAGCGGTCGCGCTGGAGGTCGGCGCAGATCCGGCAGCGTGGCCCCTCGGCCAGGTTGAAGCACTCCTCGCAGAGCCCGACCTTCTCCTTCACCTCAACGATCGCCGCTGAAAGGGCCGCGGCCTCTTCGTCGGGCGCGCGGAGGATGTGGAAGGCGAGCCGCTGCGCCGTGCGCTGGCCGATCCCCGGCAGGCGCGAGAGCTCGGCGACGAGGCGCGCCAGCGGCGCCGGGCCCTCGGCGCTCACATCCCGGGGAGGCCGCCGAGGCCGCCCGTGATCCCGCCCATCTTCGACTCGGCCAGCTGCTGAGCGGCGCGCAGGCCCTCGTTTACCGCGGCCTGCACCATCTCGGCCAGCATCTCGACGTCCTCGGGGTCGACCGCCTCGGGATCGATCACGATCTCGCGCAGGGTCAGGTCACCGCCCATCTTGACTTTGACCATGCCGCCGCCGGCGCTCGCCTCGACCACCTCGTCTTTGAGCGACTCCTGCGCCTGCAGCATCTCGTCCTGCATCTTCTGCGCCTGTTTCATCAGCGCATTGACGTCGAAACCTCCTGGACCGCCTCTGGCCACCTAACCGACCTCCTCCGCGTTGAACTCGCTCTTCAGCTTCTCGACCAGCGCATCGTGATCGATCTTCCCCTCCGCGGCGGACTCCTCCGCGGCCGGCTCCTCGCTCCCGTCCTCGAGCAGCACGTAGCTGGGTCGCAACCTCTCCCCCAGCACGTCCTCGATCGCGTCCGCCATCAGCTCGCGCTTTTCCGGCGTCTCGGCCTTCTTCTTGTTGAACGTGAGCTCGGCGGGGAACCCGACCTCCAGGCCCTCGGCGTCGAGTTTGACCGGGCGGGCTCCGTCGAAGGTGGCGGCCAGCGCCGGGCTCGTCTCCCGCAGCTTGTCGAGCACCGCGGGCCAGGTGTTGACGACTTCCTCGAAGGTCACGGGGCCCGCGGGTCCTGTCGCGGCCTCTGGAGCTGGGTCCTCAACGGACGCCGCAGCCTCGGGCGCCGGAGGAGCTTCAGCTTCGGCGTCGGGCTCAGCCTCGTGTGCGGTAGGCGTCTCTGCCGCGGGTGGCACCGTAGGGGGGCCCGCCGCCGAGGAAGCTT
>DASZQM010000283.1:0-2838 GCA_035549645.1 Solirubrobacterales bacterium
AAATAGTCCGCGGTGCCGCCCGAGCGTGGTGAAGATCCGCGGCGGCTCGCCCCGCGTCGCCAGACCCGCGATGCGGGCGATGCCGGCGTTGAGCAGACCGAGCTGCTCCCTGCTGCCGGGCGCGATGCGTGGTCCCCGCAGATCCGCCATAGGTCCCGGACCGTACCCGAGTCCTCGCCGACGCTCCGGGCCGTAGGCTGCCGACATGGCCAAGCCCCTGCTCGCCGTCGACGCGCCCTCGATGCTCTTCCGCGCTTTCTACGCGCTGCCGGATTCGATCAAGGCTCCCGACGGGCGGCCGGTCAACGCGCTGCTCGGCACGGCCAACCTGATCCTCAAGGAGGTCGAGCTGCACGAGCCGCGCGCGGTCGTCCTCTGCTTCGGCCCCGACGCCGCCTCCTACCGGACCGAGCTCTACCCGAGCTACCACGAGGAGCGCGAGGCGGCGATGCCCGACGACCTCCCCCACCAGTTCGCCCTCGCCCACGACTTCTTCGAGGCCTTCGGCTGGACGGTCGCGACGAGCGAGGACCTCGAGGCCGACGACCTGCTCGGCACCTTCGCCAAGCGCGAGGCCGCGGCCGGTGGCAGGGCGCTAATCCTCACCGGCGATCGCGACATGTACCAGTGCGCCGGCGAGCGGGTCACCGTGCTCTACGTCAAGACCGGGACCAAAGGGGCGGAAGAAGTCGGGCCGGCAGAGGTGGTCGAGCGCTACGGGATCGAGCCGGCGCTGGTGCCCGACTTCATCGCCCTGCGCGGCGATCCCGCCGACGGCCTGCCCGGCGCCAAGGGGGTCGGCCCGAAGACAGCAGCCGAGCTGCTGCGCCGCCATGGCTCGCTGGAGGCGATCCTCGACAACGCGATCCGCGAGCGCCGGCCGGCGCTACGCAGCGCCCTGATCGAAGCAGCCGACGACCTGCGCGCCTTCAAGGACATCGCGACCTTGCGCGACGCCGGGGTCGAGCCGCCACCCGACCGCCCGACCGATTGGGTCAACGCGGCGAAAGCGGCCCACGACCTGGGCATGAATCGCCTCGCGGAACGGCTGCTCGCCGAAGCCTGAGGCAGCGGCCGCGGGTCCCGGGCCATCGCGTGGTACTACTTGAAGCGCTTTGATTGGCGCGGACGCGGACAGGATCGTCGACCTCTCGGTGACGCTCTCCGAGCACCTGCCGACCACCTGGCCGGAGCACATGCCGTTCGCGCACAAGAACTGGAGCTGGTTCGAGGAGGACGAGCTGCCGACCGGCGCCTGCACCTGCTCGCTCGGCCCCTACGTCACCCACTTCTTCATCCTCGACGAGCACGCCGGCACCCACGTCGACGCCGCCTCGCACTACTTCAAGGACGGCGACAGCTCCGAGAAGATCGACCTCTCGAAGCTGATCGGCCCGGCTGCGGTCGTCGACCTGCGCCAGCTCGACGGCGAGGCTGAGGACGGCGCCAGCCCGGCGATCACGGTCGCTCACCTCGAAGCCTGGGAGGGGGAGCACGGACAGTTCGAGCCCGGCGAGGTGGTCCTCCTGCACACCGGCTGGACCGACAAGCACTACGTGCGGGGCGAGGACGGTCGCGCCTTCCTGCACGAGCCGGTGGTTCTGCAATCGCGCCCGGCCTGGCCCGCGCCCGAGCCTGACGCCGCGATCTTCCTGCACGAGCGCGGCGTCACCACGATCGGCATCGACGCTCCCAGCGTCGGCTCGGCGGAGGAGGGCAACGAAGTGCACCGCGCCGGCCTCAGTCGCGGAATGGCCTTCATCGAGGGCCTGACCAACCTCGAGCGCCTGCCCGCCCGCGGCGCCTCCTTCGTCTTCCTGCCGCTGAAGATCGCCGTCGCCAGCGGCGCCCCCGGCCGCGCGATCGCGATCCTGCCCTAGCGGTCCGCGCTAGGCGGGAACCTGCTCGCGGCGGGATCCCGTCGGCGTCGCGGAGAACCTCAACGCCCCGTCGTCGATCGGGCCGCGGCGGATGGTGCGGATGTCGCGCACGTAGTTCTGGCGCAGCTTCCAGGGTTCCTTCGAACCCTGTTTGGGAAATTCGTGGAGGGAGCGCAGCACGTAGCCGGAGGTGAAGTCGAGCAGCGGCTCCTCTTTGATGCTCGGGTCGGTGACCTCCGGCGTGCTTTTGCGGTAGCCGTGGGCGTCCATGTGGGCGAGGACGCGCACCACGTATTCGGAGGTGAGGTCGGCCTTGAGCGTCCAGGAGGCGTTGGTGTAGCCGACCGTGAAGGCGCAGTTGGGGACGCCGTTCAACATCATCCCCTTGTAGGCCATCTTCTTCGAGAGCTCGACCGGCTCACCGTCGACGACCAGCTCCATGCCACCGAGGAAGAGCAGGTTGAGGCCGGTCGCGGTGACGATCACGTCGGCCTCCAGCTCCTCGCCGGAGTCGAGCTTGATCCCGTTCGCGGTGAAGCGGTCGATCGTGTCGGTGACGACCGTGGCGCTGCCGTCGCGGATCGCCTTGAAGAGGTCGCCGTTGGGCACCAGGCACATGCGCTGGTCCCAGGGGTTGTACTTCGGCTTGAAGTGCTTGTCGACGTCGTAGCCCGCCGGCAGCGAACTTTCGACCCCGCGGCGGATGAGCTTTTTGACCAGCTGCGGGCGGCGGCGGCTGAGTTGGTAGAAGAGCGACTGCATGATCACGTTCTTCCAGCGCACGATCGGGTAGACGGCCCGGTCGGGCAGGAAGCGTCGCAGCGCCTCGGCGATCGGGTCCTCGGCCGGCATCGAGGCGATGTAGGTCGGCGAGCGCTGCAGCATCGTCACGTGCGCCGCCCGCTCGGCCATCGCCGGCACCAGCGTCACCGCGGTGGCACCGCTGCCGATCACGACG
>DASZQM010000284.1:0-40293 GCA_035549645.1 Solirubrobacterales bacterium
CGGCGCTGATCCTACGGCGAGGGGTGAGCGAGTCCACCCCTAGGGGCTCTGGGAGGGGCGGCGGATGCGGGCGAAGCTGAGTCCACGAAGCAGTTGACCGCTCAAACGACTCACAAAGGAGACTCAAATGACTCGCAACCACACCGCCCAGAAGATCGCCCGCCGCCTCGGCCTCCTGGCCGCCATCGCCAGCCTGGCGCTGGCCGTCGCCCCGGCCGCCGGGCAGGCCAAGGCCCCGGTCAAATTCGGCGCCATGCTCAACTCGAAGGTGCAGCCGTCCAACTCGCTGCCCGGCCTCAGCTGCAGCGGTCCCGAAGCGCCGCTCACCACCTGCACGATGGTCCTCAACGACGCCTACGGTCGCCCCAACGGCGGCGAGATCGCGCCGAAGACCGGCACGATCAAGAAGATTCGCCTGATCGCCGGCGGCCCCGGCAGCTTCCGCCTGATGGCGGTGAAGAAGATCAACGGCACCGACGCGATCGCCAAGCGCTACGGCCAGCGGATCGAATACCGCGGCCAGATGGAATCGGCCGAAGAAGAAGGCGACTACAACGTCGAGTCCTTCCCGGTCGACATGAAGATCAAGAAGGGCGAGCAGCTCGCCATCCGCGGCAGCATCACCTCGATGATCCGCTGCTCCTCAGGCGGCCCCAACACCCTGATCTACAACCCGCCTCTCTTCCTCGGCGGCTACTTCACCCCCGCCAGCGACACCGATGGCTGCTGGCTGCTGATGGAAGCGCTGATCAAGTAGAGCGAACGACCTGTGACCCGCCGACGATGGCCTCAGTGCCATCGTCGGCGAACACGATCCAGGCCTTGTTGCCGCCGTCGTAGTCCGGCGCCCAGAGCTTCAGCGTCGCCGGGCGGTCCCAGACGGTGATGTCCTCGGCGCCGGTCTCCTCCTCGCCGCGCCAAATCCGCACGAAGGGGTTGCCTTCCCACTCCTCGCCGATCGTCGTCGGCTCGCGGTGGCCGGGGTGGACGACGGTCTCCGGCGGCAGCTCCATCAGCTTCATCACCGAGGCCTTGAGGTCGGCGAAGCCGCTGGCGCCGGGGGCCATCGTGCCGCCGACGGTGCCCTTGAAGAGGACGTCGGCGGTGAAGACGTCGCTGCCGTTGACCAGGAGGGCGATGTGGCCGGCCGCGTGGCCCGGGGTGGAGATCGCTTCGATCTCGAGGCCGCCGGTGCTGAGCGTCTCGCCGTCGGCGAGCGTCTGTGCGACCTCGTCGGCGATCTCGGCCGCCGCCTCGGCGTGGGCCACCATCGGCACCCCGCCGAGCTTCTCCTGCGCCTCGGCCAAGCCGGCGACGTGGTCGCCGTGGGGGTGGGTGATGAGGATGTGGGTGATCTCGATGCCGTCCCGCTCGGCCCGCTCGAGCAGCGGCGCGAGGTCGTCGTTGCCGTCGATCAGCACGCCCTTGCCGCCGGCTTCGTCGGCGACGAGGTAGGCGTTGGACAGCCACTGCGGGTTCTCGGTCCTCTCGACGATCACGCGTCTCTCCTTCTCCTCGGGGGCGGCACCGCTCGACGGCGTACGGAGACTCTCCCAAACTCAGCCGGCGAGCGAGACCGCGCTGCCCGCGAGCAGGACGCGGGCGACCAGGTCCGGGTCATCCCAGGTGGGGGTGTGGCCGACGCCGGGCAGGACGACGAGGCGGGCGCCCGCCGGGCGGCGCTCCGGCCGCGGCGGGCCGACGAGGCGGTCGTGCTCGCCCCACGCCAGGGTCACCGGGATGTCCGGGTAGCCGCTCGGGTCGAAGACGTGGGTTCGCATCGCCCGGTTGGCCTCCTCGTAGCCGCTCGCGTCGACCCAGCTCAGCACCAGCCGGCGCGCGGTGGCGGCGGGAATCAGCTCGGGCCGGGCGGCGAAGGTGGAGAGCATCCGCTCGCGCAGCGCCCGGCTGCGCAGGGCGAGGGCGACGAGCGGTCGCAGCCGCTGCGCCAAGCTTTGGGTGTCGAGGCGGCGCGGGCCGATCGGCGCGCGCCAGAGGCCCGCCGGCGAGATCGCGGTGACCGAGGCGGCCCAGCCGGCGCGCCCCATCTCAAGCGCCACCCAGCCGCCGAGCGAGTTGCCGGCGACGTGCGGTCGCTCGATCCCCAGCTGCAGGCAGCGCTCGTGGACGGCGGCGGCGAGGTTGGCGGCGCTCGGCTCGACCTGGGCGGCGAGCGGCGGAGTCGCGCCGAAGCCCGGCAGGTCGAGCGCGAGTGGACGGCGCTCCGCCTCGAGCAGGTCCAGCACCGGCTCCCAGATCAGCTTCGAGCCGCCGAGGCCGTGGAGGAGGAGCAGCGGCTCGCCCCGCCCGCCGCTCATCGCCACCCGGGCTTGGCGAAGAGCAGTTGCACGTCGCCGATGCGGCGCTCGCGGAAGCCCGCCTCGGAGGAGCAGAGGTAGAACTCCCAGAGGCGGCGGAAGCGCTCGTCGTAGCCGCGCTCGCGCAACTGCTCCCAGGCGGCGCGGAAGCGCCGGCGCCAGCCGGCGAGGGTGGGGGGATAGTGGGCGGTGATGTCCGCCATCCAGACCTCGCGCATGTCGGTGACGCGGGCGATGCAATCGGCGATCAGCCCCCGTGACGGCAGGCAGCCGCCCGGGAAGACGTGGGTGTTGGCGAAGCTGCGGGCGCCCTTCTCGCTCTCGTACAGGCGGTCGTCGATCGTGATCGCCTGCAGCAGCATCAGCCCCTCGGGCCGCAGCAGCTCGCTGCAGCGGCGGAAGTACTCGTCGAAGTGCTGCCAGCCGACCGCCTCGATCATCTCGATCGAGACCAGCCGGTCGAAGCTGCCACGCAGGTCGCGGTAGTCCTCGGTCAGGACCGTCACCCGGTCGGCGAGGCCGGCGGCGGCGATCCGCTCACTCGCCAGCGCGTGCTGGGCGGGCGAGATGGTCGTCGTCGTCACCCGGCAGCCGTGCTCGCGGGCGGCGTGGATCGCCAGCCCGCCCCAGCCGCTGCCGATCTCCAGCAGGTGGGTGTCGGGCGCGAGGCGCAGCTCGCGGCAGATGCGCTCGAGCTTCGCCCGCTGTGCCTCCTCCAGGCTGGCGTCGGCGCGGGGGAAGTAGGCGCAGGAGTAGAGCATGCTCTCGTCGAGGAAGGAGCCGAAGAGGTCGTTGCCGAGGTCGTAGTGGGCGACGATGTGCCGCCGCGCCTTCGCCCGCGTGTTGTCGGGGACGAGGCGGCCGATGCGGTGGGCCCAGCCGCGCGGCACGGCGACGGCACCGCTCAACGGCCCGGGGTCGCGCAGCTCGCGGGCGGCGATGCGGATCAGCGCGACCAGGTCGTCGGTCTCCCAGTGGCCGTCGACGTAGGACTCGCCGAGGCCGGCGCTGCCGCGCAGGACGCTGCGCCAGGCGGCCGGGTCGCGGACCGTGACCTCGGCGCGCAGCTCGGCGCCGGCCGGGCCGAAGCTGCGCTCGCGGCCCGCCTCGCGCAGGTCGATACGGCCGCCCTGCAGGCGGGAGAGGGCGGCGGAGACGGCAGTGCGGGCGAGCCGGTCCCCTACGGCGATAGGAAGCCCTTCGGTCGCCTCCCCTCGGGATGAGGGAAGTAGGGGGCGCCGCGCAGCTTCAGCCGCAGCGACTGGGCGTAGATCTTCGCGACCACCTGCAGCGACATCGCCGGATATTGCACCAGCATCCGGGCCAGAAGCGAACGGCTGAGCTCGCGCCGGCGCAGCGAGAGCGTCGCGTCGAATTGCTTGCCGCTCTCAGCCCCCGAATGCGGTGCAACGTTTTTCGGTCCTGTGGGAGACGAAAAGCGTTGCACCGCGCGCGACTCGATGTGGATCGAGAGGCTGGTTCCCGGTTCCCCGGCGCGGAAGGCGTAGGTCTGGTCCATTCCCATCAGGGGGGACACGTGCAACTGCTTGTCCAGATCGCCGCTGAGGACAGGGCCGTGTCGCGCGCCGCGAGTGAGGACGTAGGGATGGCGCTCGCCCCAGGGGATGTTGTTGACGTCGGCCACGACCGCCTCTACCCGCTCTCCTGCCGCGTCGAAGCAGTAGTAGAAGCTGACCGGGTTGAAGACGTGGCCGAGGTAGCGCAGGTTGGCGAGGAGGCGCACCGGGCCGGCCGGCCGGCGCCCGCTCGCCCGCTCGACCTCGTCGCGGGCGCACTCGGCCAGGGGGCGGGAGGGGTCGCCCATGAAGTCGGCCCGGCGGAAGCGGGCCGGCGCCGCCCGGCGAGCGGACCAGAGGGGGTAGGGGTCGAGCACCTCCGGCAGCTCGTCCAGGTCCAGGTACATGAGGAAGAGCCGGTAGCGAAAGCTGTGCCCGACCGGCTCGAAGCGCCGGTGCCGCACCCAGCCTTCGTAGACGGCGGAGGCGCTCACGCCGCCAGCGCTCCGTCCATCTCGTCCCGCCCGCCCAGCGCTGTTGCGGCGGGCGCGATTCGCTCGCAGGCGCGGATCGCGCTCAGCACCCCGTCCTCGTGGAACCCCCAACCCCAGTAGGCACCGCAGTAGTGGGTGTTGCGCACGCCACTGATCTCGCCGTGCTTGCCCTGGGCGCGCACGCCCTCGGCGGTGTAGACCGGGTGCTCGTAGCTGAAGCGGCGCAGGACCTTCGCCGGGTCGATCTTCTCCTCGCGGTTGAGGGTGAGGAGGAACTCGCGGTCGGCGCGCAGGCGCTGCAGGTTGTTCATCCAGTAGGTGACGGTGGTGCGGCCGGCCGGCGGCTCGGTCAGGTGGAAGTTCCAGCTCGACCAGGCGGTGCGGCGGCGTGGCAGCAGCGAGGTGTCGGTGTGGAGGACGGCCTCGTTGCGCTGGTAGGGAATCGCGCCGAGGATCTCGCGCTCGGCCTCGCTCGGGTCGTCCAGCATCGCCAGCGCCTGGTCGGCGTGGGCGGCGATCACGACCTCCTCGAAGTCCTCGCTCTCGCAGCCGTCGGCCTCGATCCGCACGCCCTCGTCGAGGCGCTCGATCCGCCGCACCGGCGCTCCCAGTCGGACCCGGTCGCGCCAGGGGGCCGAGATCGCCTCGACGTAGCTGGACGAGCCGCCGCGCACGGTGCGCCAGCGCGGCCGGTCGCGCAGGCTGAACATGCCGTGGTTGTCGAAGAACTCGGCCATGAAGCTGGCCGGGAAGCTCCACATCTGCTCCGGGTCGGCCGACCAGACCGCCGATGCCTGGGGCACGATCAGCCGCTCGATGAAGTGACGGGAGAAGCCGCGCTCCTCCAGCCAGTGCCCGAGCGAGGGTGCGGTGCCGTTCATCCCGATCAGCGCGCGGGCCTCGCGGTTGAAGCGGCGCCAGTCGCGCAGCATGCCGAGGAAGGTGGGGCTGAGCAGGTGGCCCGGGCGCGAGAAGAGTCCCCACGGCGTGCCGGAGAACTCGAACCCACCGCGCCCGTCGGAGACCGAGAAGCTCATGTGCGAGGGCTGGCTGGCGACGCCGAGCTCGGCCAGCAGCCGTTCGAAGTTGGGGTAGTTGCGATCGTTGAAGACGATGAAGCCGGTGTCGATGCGGTGGCTGTCGTGCTCGGTCTCGACCGTGACCGTGTTCGTGTGGCCGCCGAGGCGGCTCGCAGCCTCGTAGACGACCAGCTCGTGCTCGTGGTGGAGCAGGTGGGCAGCGACCAGCCCCGAGATGCCGGTCCCGACGATTGCGATCTTCATCGTCCCTCACCTACGGAGGGGATCGAGCTTTGGATGAATCCTCCAAACCCGGGCTTGGAAAGAGGCCCAACCGTTGTGCGCGATTTCGGTACGCCAATGGTATGGCGGTTTCTTTGTCCCCGGCCGGATGCGCGTTACCGTGTTTCCAGACGACGCGAAGAGCAGTTCTTCTGCGGCGCCAGGGTTCCGCCCAGTGCTCTTCGCGATCGCCTTCTTTTCAATGGCGCTCCTTGCGTACACGTCAGCCCCTGCGGTCACTTACGCCTACGAGATCAGGTCGGGTCCCGCTCCGTGAGCGGGCGCCCGGCGGGGGCGCTTGCGGGCATAGCCATGACCTTGCTTCTCCTGGCGGTCCCGGGCGGGGCCGTCGCCGAGCGTCCCAATCCGGGCGTTTCGCTCGAGGTGCCGCGCCCCGCGGTACCGATGCACGACGTCGTGTTGGGCGAGCCCGGCGCTGCGGCGGCGCGGATATCGGCATCCGCGTCGTCGCAGCGCTACTCGATCGACGACGGCAGCGGCGCGACGATCGCCGTCTCGATCACCCCCTCCTGCGAAGCGGAGTGCGACGTCACGGACCCGCAGCGGGTCGCCGACTTCATCGGCACGCTGATCCACGGCCCCGAGGTCGACCTGCTCTCGGTCCAGCTCGACACCGAATACGAGCTCGGCTTCGATTGCGGCTTCGGCGCCGAGGCCTGCTACTTCAGCGGCGAAAACAAGATCGTCATCGGCGGCTACGAAGAAGCTGACGGCGACGGGGCGAGCTTCGACTTCGTGCTAGCCCACGAGTACGGCCACCACGTCGCCCAGCACCGCGAGATGCCGCCGCCGTTCGGCAGCGCGATCGACTGGGGGCCGGAGCACTGGGCCAGCCTCGAGGGGGTCTGCCAGGGCGAGCGCCACCACCGCCTCTATCCGGGGGACGAGGGGACCCACTACTTCGAGGATCCGGGCGAGGCCTTTGCCGAGGCCTTCGCTCACTACCGCTTCCGCGATGCGTCACCGACCTGGCGCTACAGCCCGGCGCTGCGGCCCGATGCCGCCGCCTTCCGGGCGATCCGCGAAGACACCCTCTCGCCCTGGCAGGGGCGGACGAGCTCCACGCTCTCCGGGCGCGTTCCGGCCAGGGGGGAGGGCGCAGCCGTCGAGTCCCTGCGTACGCCGCTCGACGGATTGGTCAGCCTGCGCCCAAGCAGCCTGCGCAGGCACGGCTACGAACTGGCCCTTCGTAGCCGTGCCGGCAGGCTCCTTCTCCGCTCCCGCAACGCCGTCGACCCCTCCGACAGCCTCAACTACACCGTCTGCGGTGCCCACCGCCTCCGCCTCGTCATCACCTCGACCCGCCCCCACCCAGGCCCCTTCCGCCTCCAAATCCAGCGACCCTGAGATAATGCCCCCCAGGCGCTAGTCTGCCCGTCCGGCCCACAACGCCGGACCTTCCGGGGGCGTAGCTCAGCTGGTTAGAGCGCTGGCCTGTCACGCCAGAGGTCGCGGGTTCGAGTCCCGTCGCTCCCGCTATTGACACCTGCCGCATGGCCATGCGGTTTGGTGGCCTTGTTGCGGGTTTGACCACCCCCTCCCTTGCTCCCGCGATTGTCACCCGTGCGTAGCTGGGCGACTTCGTCGGCGAGCTGGAAATAACGCAGAAACGGCTCGCATGGCTTGACCGCGACGATCTGGCCCTCGTCCTGCCACACCCGATCGAAGAGCGAGGCGATCAGCTTGCGGCGCTCCGCTGCCTTCGGCTCGACCTCCCAGAAGCGGGCAAAGTCGCGCAGGATCGCGTCGGCGCGCTCGATCTGAGGGTCGAGGGGCGGACCGATCCGCTCCAACTCCTCGCCGATCGCCTGGCAGCGGATCTCGTATTCGTCCTTGGTCAGGTCGCCCATCACGTAGAGCTCACGCAGGCGTTCCAGTTGCCCTCCCAGCTCTTTACGGCGGGCACCGTCGCCGCCTTCGCGCTTTGCGGCCCGCCGCAGCGAGGCGAGGACCACGGCGCGCAGCTCCTCATCGGGCTGGAAGCCGCGCAGCCACTCGACGATTTGCGCCTCCAGCGGTTCGGCCTTGGTGATCGGCTGCTCGCACTCGCCGCCGTAGCGGCGGGTCGAGCACATGTAGCGGCGGACCTGCGGGGTCGAGCCCTTCTGGCCGTGCATTCGAGCGTCGCAGCGCTCGCAGTAGAGGAGCTTGCATAGCAGGTACTCCTCCGAGGGCCGGCCCGGTTTGACGACCCGCGCCCGCCAGGTCCGCATCTGCTGAACACGGTCGAACAGCTCGTCGGAGACGAGCGGCTCGTGCAGTCCCTTGATCGAGCGGTCCTTGCTGCGCATGCCGGTGACGTAGCCGCAGTAGGCGGCGTTCAAGAGCATGTCGCGCACGGTGTCCTTTCCGAACGGGCGCCCGCGGCTCGTCAGGGCTCCCTTGGCGTTGAGCCAGGCGGCCATCGTGCGGTCGGACTCCTGGCCGGTCGAATACAGCTCGAACAGCTCGCGGACCAGCGGCGCCCGCTCGGGATCGGGGACGGCGAGGCCGGAGTCGGGATCGCGCACGTATCCCCAGGGGAGCTGGCCGAGCAGGTGGCCCTGGCGGGCCTTCTCCCGCAACCCGGTGCGGGTCCAGAAGGAGAGCGAGACCGAGTAGTACTCGTCGAACATCTCGTGGATCGACTCGGCGAGGAAGGCGGACGGATCGGTCGGGTCTTCGCCCATCGGCTGGGTGACCGAGACGACGCGAATGCCGAGCCGCTCGCGCAGGAGTTGCTTGTAGCGGCGGGACTCGGCCTGGTTTCGGGCGAAGCGGGAGGTGTGGTAGACGAGGACGACGTCGAAGCGCTGCTCGGCGGCGTCGGACATCAGCTGCTGGAACTGCGGGCGGGCGTCGGCCTTGCGCCAGCCGGAATGGAAGTCCGAGTATTCCTCGCCGAGGTCGAGCCCGTTCTCGGCAGCGAACTTGCGGATCTGCTCGCGCTGGGCATCGGGCGAGAAGCCCTGGCCCTGCTCCTCGGTCGACTCGCGGATGTAGGCGACCGCGCGAGGCTTCGGCGTCTCAGTCTCCGTCGCCGGCACGTTGCCTTCCGCGTCGCAGCCACCAGTCGCTGAACCAGCGCGCGAACGCCTCGATCTCGGGGTGGAGTGGGGGGTTGCTTGCATAGTCGTCTCCTCGCTTCCTGGTCTGCGCGGGTCGCCGGCAAGCGTCGGCCGGCGAGCCCGGTTCGCGGGTTCGGACACGTTTAGCTCCGCGCGCCGGAGATCTCAACAGGGTTGATCGATCTGCCTTCGGAGACGGCCGCGGAGCGCCGGTCATCGTTTCGCCTGGCCGCTGCCGAGCCAATCGACCCCGCGCTCGGGGTCGCGAGCATCGCGGAAGATCGGCGCGAAGGGACCGTCGCTCTTCAGGTCATCGAGCAAGCAGATCGAGATCCCGACCTCGGGAGTTCGAGAGAGCCGCGGATCGCTGCGCAGCAGCGCGAGCACGGTGGCGCGGCGCCGCTCGAGCGCCGGCCTTCGCCCTCCCGTCAGCACGCAGTGCACGGGTGGGAAGAACGGGTAGCGCGAGCGCCAAACCGGCTCTCCCTCCAAGCCAGTGAGGCCGTGCAACTCCGCGTAGCGCGACAGCTCGGCGGCCAGCCGGTCCACGGTGAGCGTGGCTCGGTCGATCTCCAAAAAGCGCTGCTCGACCGCGACCCCGTTCTCCTCGATCCGCAGGTAGGTGAGAACCGCGTCGGCGATCAGCCTGCGGCGGCGCCGGCCGCGGCCACGCGAGAGCGGGTGGGCGACCTCGTGATGCCAGGCGAAGGGGCCGAAATCGTCGCCGCGATTGCGCGCTGCCTCCACGAAGCAGATCGCCGAGTCGTTGACCGCGAGCGTGTGTGCCTGGAGCGGCCCGGCCGCCTGCTCGGCGTCGATCAAGCGCGGCTCGCCGTCGAGCAGTCCCGCCTCTTGCGCCAATCTCGCGCCCAGCTCGGTTGCGTGCCAAAGGCGGCCGTGGGAGCGCGGCGCCTGCACGTAGCCAGCGAGGCCAGCCTGCTCCAGGCGAACCAAGAGCCGCTGCGTCCAGCGATCGCCACGACCGGGCAGGTGGATGGCGCGGACTTGGGCCGTGGAAAGCACTCGATGCTGGGCAAGTGAGGCGGTCACCTCGGTACCAGTCTCGGTGAGCGCGGTCTGGACGGCGACGCGCTTGCTCACTGTTTGGGTTTCTCCTCGCCGGGCACCCAAAGCGTCGTTTGGTCGGCCGACTGGTCCTGCCGGTCGGGATCGGCGGGCGTTGGCTCCCCGGATGCCGAACCTCCTGACTCCGCAGACTTTCGGCGCCGCTTCGTCAGCTCGGCCAGGATGCGCTCGTCGAGCGTCTCCAGATGCCGGATGACCTCGTCAGCCTCGGTTCTGGCGACCGCGTCGCCGACTGGCTTCTCGTCTCTGCCTGCCGGAAGTTCGGCCACGTCCTCGACCCTGATTCCTTCCAGCGCGAAGGGTTCGCTCAGCTCGCCGCCGTCGGTGACCTGGGCGATGAAGCGATAGCGCCCGAGGCGGGTCAGCGCGGCGGGGTTGGGCTTGCCCGCCCACTCCTTGGTCACCAGAGCCGCCGCGTGGTAGTTCATCGTCGTCGCCAGCAGGTGCGAGCGGTTGGTGGCGAGCGCGGTCAGCGTCTGCGGGTTGAGCCGCTCCGGGTTCTGGTTCAGCACGACGGCCCGCAGGCCGAACTTGGCGCTTTGCTCCAGAAGCGCCGCGAGGTTGCCGGAGGCGACGCTGTCGTAGGTCTGCACCTCGTCGAGGAAGACCCCAGAAGGGCTTGCGCTCGCTGCCTTCGATCACCGAGCGCCCCTTCCCCGCGTGCAGCAAGTCGAAGAGCAGCAGGTTGGCGACCAATCGCTCGTGGACATCACTCGATCCGGGGTGGGCGAGGACGATCAGCCCCTCGTCCATCGCCTCGCGCGCCCGGTAGGTGCTCTGGCTCTGGCCGAGCAGGGCAGTGATCGGAGTCGAGCCGCGCAGGCGGTCGACGAGGTTGGTGACAGGCGTGGTCGCCTCTTCGGAGAGGCGCGGGAAGCGCTCGGTCCAAAACGCCTGCGCCGAGGTGGGCAGGAAAGGAAGCACCGCCTTGCGCCAGCGCTCGCTGGAGAGCAGCGGCAGCAGTTGGAAGATCGTCGGGCACAGCTCCGGTGGCAGTAGGCGGGCTATATGGGCAAGCGCCCGCGTCGCCTGCGTGGTCAGGTTGATCGCTCGCGTCGATTGGTCGCCCCACTGCAGGGTCGATGCGAAGGCGCCGACGATCGCCGCCACCCGCGACTCGACTTCCGCGGCGTTCCCACCGCCCAGCTCGAAGAGATTCCAGCCGGGCAGCTCCCAGGTGCCCCGTTCGCTGACGTCGATCTCGACCACCCGCCGGGCGACCTCGGGCTCGGTGAGGTAGGGCTTGATCCGCTCAAGCGCGTCGCCATGCGGGTCGAGGAAGAGCCCGCCATGCCCTGAGCGGACCAGGTGGACGAACTGGGCGATCGCCGTCTCGGTCTTGCCGTAGCGGCTGCGGCCGGCGATGTAGGTGAAGAAGGTGTCGGTGGTGCGGGCACCGACGAGGCGCTTGCCCCGCTCGCAGCTGACCTTTCCGAGCGGGATCAGGTCGGCCCGGCCTTCCTCGAAGTTCGGCAGCGAGGGAGGCGCTGGCAGGAGCGTGCCCGAGCGCACGACGTTGGTCGAGACGCAGTAGGCGGTCGGCGGCTTCATGAACCCAGCTACCTCGCGCGCGGTGAGGATCGAGCATTTCGCGGGGCGGTGAAGCCCAGTGGCGAGGCGCCGGTCGAAGCTGCCGCGCCGCGTCGGGAAGTCCGATCCGAGGAAGACGAGATCGCCGATCGGCAGGCCGGACGGTCGCAGCCGGTTCTGCGATGCAAGCGGTGCGAAGGCGGCGAGCAGGAGCTGCATCGCCAGCTTGGCGCGCGGCTTCTTCGCCGCCTCGGCGCAGAGCAGAACCTGCGCCTCGTACAGCGGCTCGGCGCCGCGCAGCTTTGCCTCCAGCGCCTGGCCGACCATGCGGCGTTCGAGCAGCTCGGTCGGATCGTTCGGTCCCCGGCGCCGCCGTTCGTTGTTGAGGACCTCGATCAGGCTTCGCCGTTCGCCGTGCAGGCGGCGGGCCTGGCGCTTCAGCCGCCGCTGAAGGCGCGCGCGGTGCAGGCCGGCGCTCGGCAGCAGGTCGATGCAGACGCTGACCCGCTCGCCGTGCTCGGCTCGCAGCGAGGCCATCGCAGCGGCGAAGGGCTGCAGCGGATCGGGATCGAGCGCGAGCTGCGCAAGCGGTTCGACGCTCGGACGGGAGAGCACCAGCTCGGTGCGAAGCCTGACAGCCTGCTCCTGCTGCGCCGGCAGTACCTCGGTGACCTCGCGCAGCTCGACACCTTCGTAGTCACGCAGCGCCGCCCTCAGCGACTCGCGCGAGCGGGCCGGGACTTCGAGGACGTAGACCAGGCGGCCCTCGCGGTCGTTGGTGAGGCGCACCCGCAACGCCTGGGCGCGACGGTTGAAGAAGCCATGCAGGCTGCGGTCGCTGCGCGCCAGCTCGGCGGCGAAGCGTTGCACCGCCTCGGGCTTTGGGTCGAACTCGTCGGCAGGCACCACTGCCACGGCGGTACGCGTCGCCAGCGAGCGGCGCGCGAGGCGGAAGCGCTGTGGAGCCAGCGCGGAGGCGATAGCGATGGCGCCGAGAGCGAAGGGCGCGAGCGAGGCCGCGGAGGCCAGCAGCCGAGCGGGGTGGATGCTCGATACGGCATGCACGATGGCGGCGATCACGAGCAGGGCGAAGATCGCGAGCATCGGCCTTGGATCGGAGCGATCGCCGCCCATCATGCACCGACCCTTGGGTGACGTAGATATGTCGGCAAAACGCCGGGGCGGCGATCGCCGCCACCATGCGGAAGGGCGCGCATCTCGGCGCTCGGTGCCCCGACCCGAGGACCGACCACAGGCCCGACCCCACGCCCGACCGCTGGTCGGCTGCCGCTGCTCGCCTTGTTCGTTGTGTTCTCCACCGCTACTACAGAGCAAGCAGCAGCGAAAGTGGACAGTGATTCGCGGCAATCTTTAGATTCGGCTCTCACATAACTACAGAGCGGCGAGCAGCGAAAGTGGACCCCCTTACGTGACGAATCCGACGTTTTTCCCGAGCTGGATTTCGTGGCGCTCATACCTCTCTGTCGGACGTCGAGAGGTTTTGCGCCGCGGATTTCGGGGTGCTGCCGAGGTGTGCCCTGACAGCGCTACCGGGGATCGCCCGGCGCGTCCTCGGAGACGAGGTACTCCGCAGGTCCGGAGTGCTCGACCCAGCCCGGGCGCCACATGACGCCGTTGACGAGGTCGCCGACCGAGGTCGAGTAGGCGCCGGCGAGGCGAATCAGGACGTCGAGGGTCGGGATGTACTCGCCGTTCTCGATCTTGTCGAGTCGCGAGCGGTTGAGGGCGGCGCGCTTGGCCGCCTCCTTCTGGTCGAGGCCGGCCAGCTCACGGCCTCGGTAGACGTTGTCTGCGAAGCGGGCCAGCGCCCTGAACGGAAACGGCGTCTTCGATCGCGAGCCTGCCGTCATCGCGAGCCGTTCGCGGTCTCGACAACAGTCGGGGTGACCGGAGCCTTGCCGGGCCTCTCTGGCGCGTGGCCGGTCCGCTCGACCACCTCCCACGATCCCGGCACGACGATCTCGTAGCCAGGCCTCCATTCCAAGCCTGCGACGAGATCGTTGAGCGGCACGCCAAGGCTGCCGGCGATTCGCAGCGCCGTATCGACGCGCGGTATCCGCTCCCCGCGCTCCAGCAGGCCTACCTCCGTTCGATGGATCGAGGCGCGGAAGCTCAGCTCTTCCTGGGAGATGTCGGCGCCCTCGCGGCAGCGGGCGAGGTTCTGGCCGAAGCGAAGCTTCATCTCCTCGGTGGGCGGAGCGGAGGTCGGCGCTCGCTGTCTCATCGCGAACATTCCCTACGCGCACCTGCGGTTGTTCGAGGGCCGAGGCAGGTATCGAGGCACCCAACCAGCGGACGCCCCGTACCTCCCTGTGGCCTGCGCCTCGGCCCTCGAGCAACCGCAGGTGCAACTCGCCCGGTCATTTCCCCTTGGCGTCCTTGAGGACGTAGGCACGCGGACGCTTCTTGGCTTGGCGCACCTCTCCGTTCTTGGTTAGTCGCGCGAGGCAGTTGGCGATCGCGCCTGCCGAGCGCTCGATGCCCTTGCCGATCGCAGTGGCAGTCAGCGGGCCGTCGCCTTCGTGCTCGGCCAGGTAGGCGAGGACGAGGCCGTCCAGCTCGCCGGGCCGGAGGCGCTTCGCCTTCGCGGCGGTCACGCTCGCTCACCCTCTCGCTCATCGAGGTCGACGAGCACTTTCTCGCAGGCTTTGAGGCCAAGCTGGAAGCGGGCGTCGGTCTCTGCGTCGGCTTCCCTGGACTCGCGCTCGGTGCCCGACTCGACCAGAACCCTCTCGGCTTCGCCGCGAAGGCGCCGGAGCACTTCGATCAGGTCGAGGGGCGGCATCGTCAGCTCGAAGCTCTCGCGATCGTCCTCTGCGGCCCAGCCGATGTCGGCCAACAGGCGGAAGTCTTCGCCGTACTCCTCGCCGAGACGCTCGGCTGTTGCGAAGTCTCTGCTCCGCCCGAACGCGATCCAGAGATCCTCGATGC
Source organism: Solirubrobacterales bacterium (assembly GCA_035549645.1). Taxonomy (GTDB): domain Bacteria; phylum Actinomycetota; class Thermoleophilia; order Solirubrobacterales; family 70-9; genus VRUE01. The sequence continues at coordinate 14,267 of DASZQM010000284.1, forward strand.
TGTAGAGGTGATGGCGGACCAGTTCGTAGAGGCCGTCGCGCTGGTCGCGGTCGATCGTGGCGGTGACGTTGGGCATGGCGCCCCCTTTCGGTAGGGCACCGAAGAGTCGCCTCAGATCAGGGCCGTCGATCTACCCGAGCTGCCGAAGCACTCTGGGAGAATCAGTCGCGCATCGAAGGCTGTTTCTTCGGTGCCAGGCCCCGGGGCGCTCCAACGCCGCCGGGGCCGCTATGTCTTGGTCGGCGATGGACGTTAGCTCTGCTGCGCGGAGGAAGCGAGCCGATTGGCGGGGATGCGCGGAGATTCCCCGCTTGCGGACCCAACTCCTGCGTTCCCTGATAGGGAATCATGTGGTCTCGCAGCGTTAGGGTCACACTGAGAAGTTCCTGCATTCCAGCCCCTAGCGTGCATCCGATTACTCCTTGGATAGAGAAATTCCGTGACTACAACCGCCACGCCATCTCCTCCAGGATTGAGACATCTGCCCGAGCAGCTTCTCGAGGCGGCTGCGCTGCCGAGCGCCACCTGGGACGCGATCAGAGCCCTCTCCGAACAGATCGATGATGTTGCATTGCTTCCCCTAATAGGCGCGGGGGCTTCGATCGACTGCGCAGGGCCCTCTACCAAGGGACTCGCCAAGCAACTTGCGTCTGCCTACGAATCATCGGTGTCGAAACCGGCGCGTGCGAGTGACTTCAAAGAGAAGGACTTAGATCTCGGTGCTATGGCGGATGCAGTCTTCCTCGCAGGCAACGAGAGCCAGCAGGAGGTCATCGATGCGCTTCAGTTTGTCGACGAGACTATGTGGCCACCGGTCGATCAGATCCCCGACCACTTCTGCGGCTATCGCGTCCTCGCCCGCCTTGCCCGCGAGGGGTTTCTCAGTGAAGCTATGACTCTCAACTACGACTGCAACTTCGAGCGCGGCTTGCGCGATGAGGGCTTCGCTCTGTCTCGTTATGCACCCCGCGGCCGAGCTTGGCTCGACCACGCGACGGTAATAGCCGACGCCGAGCAGAACGCCTCTTTCAGGCGCCGCGGCGCCTTCGTACTCACCAAGGCTCACGGCTGCGTTCAGCGTTACCGAGACCGTGCCGTCGAATCCAGCAAAGGGGCCGCGGAATCGATCGTCGTCCGCCAGGGCCAACTGCTCGACTGGCGCACCGACCTTTGGGCTCGCGATGTTGTCACCGAGCGCACCCGCCGCCACGTCCTCCTGCTACTTGGCTTCTCTGGAACCGACCCAGTCATCAACATCACCTTGACCCGTATCCTCCATGAGGTTCGCGAGCAGGCGGCTCCGTCGAACCCGCGTGTCGTCGTTATTGATCGGAATCCCCGCACGATCGCCTTGGAAGGGCTGATCAGCGCCGGCCGCCCAGAGGGGACATCGACATCGGCGGCCATCACCTCGCTTTCCAGCGACGGTTCTTCGATTACCGCCGTCACCCTGGCCCTGCTTGTCGTTTCGCTGAGGCTAAGGCTTGACCCTCTCGCGCGCGAAATCGGCTACACGCTCCCTACCGACCCCGAGCCGTTGCTAGCGGCACTGATCGTGGCGGCGCCGCAGGCGCTGCGGTGGGCGTACTTGCTGGCACCTCCCGATCCTGTAGAGCAACATGCCCAGTGGATCAACCTCGAGCAAGCAGCTAAGAAGGGTTACGTGCCGCTTGCCTCGGCGCCGCTCCGGGCAGCTCGCGCGTTGCATGTCCGCGAGGTTCTGCGGGCCAAGCTCGGGATTGCAGGAGCGGAGTCGATTACCGATGTCCTTGCAGCTAACGCATTCATTCAGGGCCGGGGTATCGCGTACCTCCCTACCGGGCTGAACAGCAAAGAGCTGAAGGGGGTCTCGCCTGCGAGTCTGCGCCAGGCCCGCGAAACTCTTCCCTTCCCTGTGAGCCTCGACGCTGTGCTTGTGGCCTCTGAAGACACAACTTTGAGCGGCATCGCGGTGGATTCAGGTAAAGAGGTGCCAGTGCCATGAGCAAGGTCAATGCCGTACTCGCTCGCCTTGAGGAGGCTGACTTCCAGGTCAAGCGCGGCCCAGTCTCCCCTTTTGGCGAGGAGATGCCGCTCGTAAAGGCAGTGGCCTGGGATGACGAAAGCGCCCAAATTGCGCTCATTGCGGCCCAGGACGAGCTCTCAGGCGGAATGGAGCCCTGGCGGCAGTTGCTGTTTGCGGCCTCTGGGCTCCGACACCAGCTTCGCGCCAACCATGCCCCCGCCTTGGCGACGCCGGTGCTCCTTGCCGTGGTCGATTCTGGGGTTGTGGCAGGACTTCGCGGATTGGCGAACGAGTTGGCTGAAAGCTATTCGCTGTTCACCAGGGTTGAACTCAATATCGTTTCCGACGACGTAAGTGGGGAAGATCTCGACGTTGCCCTTGCGCCGATGCTGCTCAAGGTTCGCGAGGCACTCAAATGTGGCCAGACGGTGGCCCCCGTAGATGTAGAGCGATTCTGGGAGCGACTCAACACCGAGATTCGCGAGGCCGCGAGGGACGTGCTTGCCCAGGCCTCCGAGCAAGCGTGCGACGCTGCGGCTGAGCGCTTGATCGAGGCAATTGTTCCTAACGGCAGTTCCATTGGTATGGGTAAGGCTTTGGCTCCCATCTCCCGGCTTTCGCTCAAGTCTTTTCGCTCTTTCGCGGCGCAGGACATCCCGCTGGCCACAGATGCCGGGAGCTCCTCGGTTACCTTGATTGAGGGCGCAAACGGCTCCGGTAAGAGCAGCATCATCGAGGCGCTTGAGTTGGTCTGGTCCGGTACGACCCAGCGCATGCCAGCCGGAGAGAAATCCTCCTTTTACACGAAGCACACTGGTCGCGACGGTGGGGAGTTCAGGGTCGAGGCGGAGTTTGCAGACGGCACCCCAAAAACCGTCAGTGGCGTGGAGCAGGCACCGATCGACAAGCTAGCGCGCGCCGTCCTCACTCAGGATGCGATCTCTCGCATGGCATCACGTCGCTCTGAGGAGCGCTTCAACGTTTTTCTCGAAACCTCTGGTTTGCAGGTGCCTGAGCTTGAGGAGCGGATCAAAGCCCTGGCGAAGGACGCCCAGATGGCGCTCAACCGCGAACTCGATGAGGTTCACATTCCGCCGCTGCCCGCGGCTAACCGCAACGCTGGCGAGCACATCCGCCGTCACCTCCGCGGAGAGCTGTCGGCTGAGCTGCCGCCACTCAGTGACTTGACCGGAGCCGAAGTAGCGTTGAAGGACGTTAGCGATGGGGCCTTTGTGGCATCGGACTGGTCCAACCAATCCGATCTCTTCCGTGTTCTTTCCACCTTTGATGCTGCCTGCGAGGCGGTCGCCGCGAAACTCGACGATCCTCCGCCTGTCGGCGATCATGCCGTCCGTGCTGAAGACAGCTTGAAGGAAGCGGTTTCTGCATTGCGTGAGCGCTCCCGTCAGCTGGGAGCGCTAATCACTGCACTCGGTGACAGTGTCCCTGCGCCGACGGAACTCCTTGGCGAAGAGTCCGCCCCGCCTTTGTTGCCCGAGACGGCGATTCGCTGGTATTCACAGCTAACTGGGCTCTCTGAGTCCCTCCCCGGACTGCGCGAGGCCCTAAAGGAGATTGAGGATTCAACTTGGCGCACCAGGTTGAAACGCTACGTGGAGGCGCTTGAAAAGGCCCTGAAGGAAGTTCCTGCCGACGAGCTCCGCAAACTCACGCGCTCAGTTCCGCGTATCGACAGCGCTCCATCACCTGCAGTCCCCGCCTCTCTCTTCGCCGAGGTGGGCTTTAAGCGACAGCTTGACACGTCTCCGAAGCTCTCGGCGGCGCTGATCGAGTTGCGTGAGACGACGGATCGGCGTGCCGATCGACTCGCAGAAATCGCCAACAAACTGCGGGGTCACCCCAGTCAGCACTTCCCCAGGCAGGCTCGGCCGATTGGGGCTGCGGTCACCTATTTCGAGCTACTGCGCGCCATGCGACTGCCCAATAGCCCAATCGCTAGAGCCAAGACCTCGCTGGTCGAGGACATGCTCCAGGAGCGCCTCTTTCCGCTCCTGCGCGAGCTCGTCGCAGCCCTGGTCCGCTTTGAGTGGTATTTCGAGCCGATGCAGTTGCGGGTCAAGCGGGGACAGCTGGGCTTTGAGGGCCTCGCCACCTCTCAGGAGGGCCTCGACATACGGCTCTTGTTGAACGCAGCGGAGCGCACCGTCGTTGGCATCGGCTGGTTCTTGGCACTGCACCTGCTCCAGCCCGAGCCCGAGCGCCGGGTTCTAGTGCTAGACGATCCCGCTGGCGGCCTAGATGCGATCAACCGAGCGGGACTAGTCGCCACGTTGCGCTCGATCGTTCGGCTGACGCGGCCCGAGCAGCTCATCATCACCACCCACGACCCTGTGCTCGCTGATCTGCTCGAAGAGGAGCTCGGTGCCGTTGCAGGATGGCCGACCACGTTGACGCGCCTGCGTTGCCAGCGCGACGGCCAAAAGGCCAGCATCGTCAGCCAGCTTGAAACTCAATCCTCTGACGCCGACCTGGAGCGCGAGAAGCGAGTCCTCGGCCTCACAGTCCCCGAGTCGCCAGAGTCGTTGATCAGATAGACCTTTGCATCCCAGGGAGTGAATGCACGGTCCCTGGGCGAGATACCCCTGCCTCCAGCCGCCTTAAGCGGATAGGTGCCGCCCAAGCCGTGTGATCTGTGGCGTCCAAGTGTTGGAGACCGGGATGAGCCGAGAAGGTGACTCTGGTGCGTCAAGTTACCGACGAATCGACTAAGGGAAAGAGACCGTCGCGAAACCGGAGGACGGAGTGGAGGGAAGGAGTTCGCCACGTCGCGAATGTGCCGTTCGAACCAGCTAATCGACCCGCTTCCGGTCAATGCGCTCGATGCTTAGTCCAGCCGCTCGAACATTAGCGCGATATCGCGATCGCTGTCGCCGTAATCGGACTCGAGCTCCTCTGCGGAATCCCTTGCGAAGTGTTGGCGGTCAGGTTCGTAGTCGTCATCCGGATCTTCCTCGGAGAGTAATTCCCGGGCCTCCTCGAATCTCTCGGTGTCCACCGAGGAGTCCAGGCTCATGTAGTGAAATTCGAGGGTATCGACCTCGTTTGGACCGTCGAGCCAGGCGACTGGGTCGTCGAGGACCTCTTCGAGATATTCCCCGAAGCCTCTGCAGATCTCCGTCCATTCGGCATCGCTGAAAAGGTCTGGCACAGCGTCATGGAGCTCGTCAACGCAGCCCCACCTCTCGGGCCCGGAATCCATCTGCTCGACTACCGCTCTAACGATTTCGCCACTTGCTGTCAAATCGAAGGCACCGAGTTTCGACAAGCCGGGAAGAAGTCTTGGCGTTGCCGTGTCGACCGGGGCCGAGCTATTTCCGACATCGGACAGCCATTTCCGACCGATGTCGATCCAGACCTCCACATGATCCGCCAGCTCGGGCGTCTCATCCACATATTTCAAGACGCGCTGAAGCCGACTCTGCAGGACCGGATGATCATCCCACGTCCACGGAGCGTCCATCAATTCGAAGATCAGGGAGATACCAGATCCTTCGACGACCGCCGACTCAAGCGTTCTACCGAATGCATCGCTGAAGGCTTTCGCGAGCCGCGGCGGTGGCGATCCGTCGGTCGGGCTCAGCGCGTTCCACAGCCAGACGACCTGCTCAAAGAAGTGCGCCCCCCGGATCGCCTGTTCGGCGTCGGCGGGACTCGCGAGTAGGTAGTTGCGAAGGAAATCGACAAGGGAAGGGTTTATGAAGGAGAGGTGAGAGTCTGCGCCACCGTCAGAACGGAGGAAGGAGTCATCCAGGACCTCGAGCGAACGGATGAACTGCCTGCCGGTGACGGGTAGCCCCTGCGCCTTGCAGGCACTCTCGAAGGCCGCTTCGACATCCCGGTCGGATGCCCTCCGGGGTAGCCCCAGCATGGAGGTCAGCATGGCTCGTTCGGCGGCGCCGAGCCCCTGCTCGAACGCATGGCTCCAAAGCTGCTGGGGATTGTTCAGGACCGAGAGGCAGTAGGACGCGTAATCCTCTTTCTCCTCATCCGAAAGTCGATGGCCTGACCATCCGGTGATCCACTCGATCAACCGTGGGTTGTAGCCCTCGTGATCTATGACCTTCAGATAGTTGCGGTCTGCTCGCAGAGAAAGCCGCGCTGTGGCGTCGATCGCATCAGAGAAGTAGATGTGGTTATAGAAGATCCGCGCCTTCTCCTGGCGGTTATAGCTGTCGATCGTCAGGAGGAACTTGCGGTCCTCGTTGGCATCCCGGTCCAAAGCCTCCGATAGCTGCGTCGCCTGGCGCAGGATGTACTCGCGCGTAGCCAGGACGAATCGTCTCCTTGGCGTGCGCATCACCTTCTTCATCAACTTCAGCAGCTCAGCGTCGTGATGGCGCGATTCAAAGAGCGCAGTCTGGCCGAGGAAGTCGTCGAAATAGAAGAGCTGCGACTCGTCCTCGACTTCCAACAGCTTCCACGCATCGTCGAGCCCGCCGGGCGCGATCTCGTAGGGCTGAAAACCCTCCTCCAGGGCGTCTAGCATCAGAAGACGCGCGAGCGTGGTCTTGCCGACTCCTGGTGGTCCTGCGATGACACAGAGCTTCTGCTGGCGGAGAATCTGTCTCGCTTTGTGAAACGCCTCGGTTTCCACGACTCGCGGCAGCGCTTGTCGCGATTCTTCCAGTAGAGCGCGGCTCCTTTGGAAGGCGGCCGCGTTCAGTAGTTGCTGCAGCGGACCAGCTCCTGCCAACCAAAGCTTCACATGACGGCTTTCCACGCGGGTGTGGTTCCGCAGTAGACGGCGCAGATCGTTTTCCCCATACACATTGTCCACGGAATCGATCCATTGACCAAGGATCGATGCGATCTCGTCCCTCTGTCGATGGTTCAGGCGTAGCGAGGTTGCGAACCGGTAAGACCCAAAGCTCGCCCCTGCCGCCTCGAGCTTGGCTGCCTCCACCTTCGCCACTGTCCGCAGCTTCGCGTAGGTCCCATCGCGGTAGTGCTTGCATTGGACCACATGCTCGCCTCCTTCGTCATCGACTGCGAGGACATCGATCCCTCCATCCCGTCCACGGGTTCCGGCTCTGAACGGGCGCCCAAACTCAGCCCGCATCAGGTCGGCAACAAGCTCCTCAAAGTCGAGGTCGGAAAGTTCGTCGAACTTAGCCATCAGCCGCGATTCTCGGCAATCCAAAAAGAAAAACCGGATGAGAGGTTATGAGGCGAGTGGGTCCTGGCCGAGCATGCGGCTTGAGGGCATGGCTTTCTTGCGCAGGTCGATGGGATCGAGCCTGGCTTTCTTGGCGAGCTTGCCGATGAACTGATCGGGGTGGTGGCCCCCTCCCGTACGGCCGGGAAGCCGCCAGACCTGTGGCTTGCGGAGTGTGGTGCGGGAGGCGATGTCCTCGATGTGGGCCAGAACCAGGCCGGTGGAGCGGATCGGATCGTGGCCGGCCGCGACAGGTGCGACAAGCGTCAGGTGCGTGAAGCCGAGAACCGCCAACTCGCGCTCTTGGTCGAGCATGCTCGTGTCGTTGCTGATCAGCCCGTCCCATTCGCGGGAGTGGTGGTGGAGGGCGAGCAGCAATTCCCAGTCGTCGAGCTCCGGTAGGCGCGCATCGATGTCGCCGATCGGCACCAGCTCGACATCGCGGAGATACGGTTTTGCTTGCTCGATGATCGGCATCGGGTAGTTGTGGTCGAGAGCGAACAGAGCCACTGTCGCCTCCTCCGACCGCCTACGCCGCAGCCGCTACCGGTTCCAGGTTCCTGGCGAGTTGGGCCTCGAGATCCAGCGCTTCGTTGATCGCCGTCTTGTCGAAGCTCGGATAGAGGCCGTAGAGCTTTGCCTTGTCGATTCCGCGTTGCGCAATCGCGGCGAGGGCCTCCGTCTCCAGACGAGTGCGAAGAAGGTGGGGGGCGCCGGCCAACTTGCTAGCGATGATTCGCAGTCGGGGTCGAGGCGCGAACAGGTCTGGTCCTCGAATCCCTGCCTCGGACTCGAACGGCTCGATCAGATCCAGGTTGTGGAGAGGCAGCTGCCCTCCAACCGGCACGCTGTCCTCTGCCGGGCCGACGTAGACCTCTCCTTCTCGGCTCACCCGCACCATGTAGCCGTCTTCCTCGTGCCAGAGATCGAGGTCAATGCGATCGAGCTCGGCGAGAGCGTCGCGGACTAGCGACATCGGGGTCGGGGGTATCTCATCGCCCTCGGGCGTCGGCTTTGGATGGCGCAGCCAATAGATGGCGCGCAAGCCCATCAGATCCGTATACGACCAGAGCTTCACGCGGGTCGGCGACACGCTAGGGACGAGCCATTCCTTGCGTGCCCAGTGGTGGACCGTCGACTTAGGCACTCCGGAGAGCGCTGCGGCTCGCTGTGCGGTATATGCGCCACGGCGGTCGTTCATCCGCTCAGTATCGCGCGCCAGCCCGACGAGCGGCGTCGTTGTCCCGAAATGGGCGCGCGATTGTGATGTTCCTAGGCGAGCGCCGACCAGCCGACCGAGCTGGCCAAGAGTCGCGCGAAGCGCTCGTCCTCGTCGGGTTTAGGATCCCTCTCCAGGGCGATCTTTCCTTTGACCTCCAGCAGCGACTGGCCTTCGAAGCTGAAGGCCCAGTTGGTCTCAAGTCCGGGCTGGCCGAGGTTGAGCGTCGCGCCGTGGCTGTCGAGCGAGACCCGCCAAGCGGCACTCGTAAGCGGCCAGCCGCGCAGGCTGAACTCCCCACCTTCGCCTTCGTCGGGGCGCGATTCCCCCTGGTGAAGCGAGCCCTCGAAGAGAAGCCAGGCAGCTCCCTCGCTTGGCTGAGCGAAGGTGGCGAGCGGCTCCGCTGCGAACTGATTCGCGAGCGTCTGGGCAATCGTCCACTCGAGTTCGCCTCCCGGCCCGCCCTCGCTCGCTGGCGGCCACAACTGCCGCGTCAACGTCCTTGCGGTTTCAAGGTCCATTGGGTCCGAGGGTATATGCATTCGGAATACATCAGGTTCGCACGTTGCCGCCGAAGTGAGTTCCGTGGCGTACGGCCGTGTCACGCAGCGCCGCCTACCATCGGAGAAGCGATGAGGCGAAGAGCTGCAAAACGAACTTTCACAGGCGCGCGGCGCGCACGCTCCCTGCGCCACGCCCCCGCCTGGCTGACGAAGCCCGAGTCGCCGAAGGGGGAGACTGCTAAGGCGTCAGCCGAGGAGGGCGAGTGTCCTCAGAGCCGCTGAACCCAACCGATGCCCAGCGGCTGAGCCGGCTGCGCATCCTCCGATCGGAGGCGCGCCGCCGCTCGCGCGATCGCTCGGATCCAGGCGTGCACCTGGCAGTGATCGCGATCGACGGAGTAGGCGAGCTCGCGATCGGACTATGCGTACGCCGCCAGGGGGTCGCCGTCAAGCACGACGCGCCGCTCGCGGTGCGCCTCGATCGCCTCGTCGACCACCTTCGGATCGCGCCGTCAGGGCGCAAGGGGTTCGAAGATCTCCACAAGGCCCGCAACCTCGTTCAGCACGAGGGAATCCTCCCCGACCGCGAGCAGATCTCGCTCTGGCTTGCTGAAACTGAGCAGCTGACGGACGCCCTGATCGAGGCTTCCTTCGGCGTCGGTCTGAACAGCGTCGGGTCTGCAGCCGGCGTCAAGGACCAGCAGCTGCGCCAGCTGCTGAGCGAGGCCGAGAAGGGGCTCGAGGCCGGCGAGGCCGAGGCCTCTTTCCAGCTTTCGTGGCAGGCATTGGAAGTGGCACGGCGCGAGCTTCGCCTTGCCACCGAACTTTTCCCACCGAAGCCACCCGTCCTCGCCGGGCGGGGCGGGGTTGGCGGAGGGGGCGAGTTCGCCAAGCAGCTCGAAGCACTTTCCGAGCAGCTTGAGCTCTCTGCCTTCACTTCGGAGCCGGCGGAGTGGCTTTGGTTTCGCCAACGCCAGGGTGAGCGGTTTCGCGGTCTACCTCCCTCCGGCGTCGATGCGGCCCGCGCTTTCGCCTTCGTGCTCGCCTGCGTACTCGAGTTCGAGAGCTACACCGAGCGCCACAACGTCGAGCGCTGGGAACGCTGGCGCGCCGAGCAGAGCGCGCCCACCACCGGCCGGCCGAACGGCCCCCACATCGACTCGGTCACGATCGGCGAGGCTCCGGGGGCGGCCGGGGGTCGGATCGAGGAGTTGCGCGAGTGGCGCTTTCAGCTCACCGACGTCCCTGAGAGCGAGCCGAGCTTCGACTGGGCGATCCTTGCCGCGCGCGATCGGCTCAGTGACTCTGCACTTACTGCCGCTCATCTGAGCCCCGCGGGCATCCTCTCGGTCAGCTGCCGCCGGGATCTGGGCGAGGAGGAGCTGTGGTCCGCGGTGCGTCGTTTGCTCGAGGAGGCGAAAGACGTACTGGCGCAACGGGCGCTCGAAGACGCCGAGGACCGCGCGGCCGAAGAGCAGATCCTGCGGCGCTTTCGGAAAGGGATCGAGGAGGCTGGGTGCCCTCTCAAGGACCTCGCTATCAGGATGCCCCGCAACGAGCATCGGATCGTGGCGGCTCAAGCGATGGTCGCGGCCGAATTTCCCGACGAGCTCACGGGCAATCCGTCCTATCTGGCGATCGGATTGCGCGAGCGCTTTCCCGATCACTTTCCGGAGTGCTGGGTGCCCGAGCGCTCCGCCGCCCCATATGACCAAACCTGGAACAACGTCATCGTCCCCGCGTTCTGGGATCCGCGCCGCGTCGGTCTTTGGGCCAAGGAGGCGCTCGCCTTCGACCGCGAGAGGCGGAGCGTCGAGGAGGCAAAGGCGGCGGCAGCAGAGGCAGAGGAGAGGGGCGCACTCGCGGCTCTGCAGGGCCGGATCGAGGGGCAGCGTGCCTAGCTCCGAATCTCAATCCGGTGTCCTTTGAGGACTCCTGCCCCGTCGCTCCCGTGTCGTTCCTGCCCAATGCGAGTCGTCAGTCTAAAAGGCGTTCTCGGGATACCTCGGGTACGGTGGCCGAATGGCAAACGCTACCGCCGAATATCTAGCCGACCGCGACTTCGTGCTGGCCAAGTGCCGGTATTTCGTGGACGCCCAAGTTTGGCCGCGACAAACGCTATTTCCCGAGCTTTGGCTCGAAAACTTCACAGAGGCGGAGCAACCTTACGCAGTCCATCTCCTCAACCAATTTCTCTTCTTTTGCGATCCTCTCGTCGATGCGCTTCTCTTGGGCGGATTGCTGGAGCTTTCGCGTCTCGTTTCGCAACCAACTCTAGGTAACGTCCAAGCAACGGCGAAGTGGGGCGATTTTCTAAAAAGCGCAGTAGTCACATTTCCTACCGGAGAAGAGCCGCGCCCTACGGATAGCGGACATACATTTGCAAGAAAGGCTCGGCAGGTACTTGGCTTTTCAGAGTTGCGAATTCTTGCGCCGTCGGAAGCAATCAAATATCTGATGGATCGAGGGCCACGCCCTGTCCTTTTCCTTGACGACTTCCTGGGAACCGGCCGTCAGTTCGTCGCGACGTGGACTCGAAATCTGCAGGTCGACGGAATCACCACGAGCTTTCACACCTTCAGTACGCAGCTGGCTTTCTCGTCGTACTATCTTCCTCTAATTGGCACGACCGATGGGGTACGAACAGTTAAGGAAGATTGCCCTGGGGTCACTCTATCCCCCACTCACACCATTCCCCCTCAGTACAGTGCACTTGTAAATGACTCTCTATTGTGGCCGATAGATCATAAAGAAAATGGCCAGCAAGTGATCAAGGAATCAAGTGAGCGCGCTGGTATCCCGGATACCGAAGGTACGTCGGCATCAGATTGGCAGGGCTACCGTAAACTAGGCCTCTGCCTAGGGTTTGAGCATGGAGTGCCTGATGCAACTATTCCACTTTTTTACTGGAAGAAGAACAACTGGAAGCCCCTTCTAGAGCGAGCATGAGTAGCGACGTCTCAAACCCTCAAGAAGAACTAAGCACGCTTTTTGGGAGCTATAAGGCGGAGTGGTTGAGCGAGCGAATCTTCGACCTATTTACCGAGCCTACTTACTGGCCGGAGCTCATGACACAGCGTCCGTGCATTTTGGAGGGGGGGCGTGGCACCGGAAAGACCACAGTTCTACGTCTACTGGCCCACGAGGGACAGTACGCGCTTGGTGGTCGACAAGCCGACACATTTGATCAAAAGCCGTTTTTGGGATTCTATGAGCGCATAGACACCAATCGAGTTCGGGCATTTGCTGGCACCGAGATTCCCGAAAGTATGTGGATCCGTATCTTTGGGCATTACCTCAATCTCCGGCTTGTATCTGCTGTCTTGCGGTTTACGACTTGGTATTCCAGTCATCTAGGTAGATCTGAGCTCATTTCGGATGAACTGTGCAGATCGGTTGCTTATAGCCTAAATCTCGACGTATCACCCAATCAATATGACTTGTATAAAAATGTTCGTAACGGACTTCTTAAGTTGGAGGCCGAGGTAAATAATGTAGGAGAAAAGGTCCCAAGCGGGCTTTCCCTACAAAAGGCGCCAGTTGATGTTCTCATGGAAGGCCTAAGTGAAAGCCTTCCAGATAAGGACTTTTTCTTCCTGTTTGACGAGTATGAGAATTTCAGCCCCTATCAGCAAAGGGTCGTCAATACCTTTATTAAGCATTCGGGCACCGGCTATACCTTCAAGGTCGGAGTGCGCGAGTTTGGTTTGCGAACTCGCGAAACACTAAATCCGGCAGAGCAGCTGACCAGCCCAGCCGATTACGTAAAAATTCGTATTTCCGAGAAATTCGGTAGCGCAGAGTTCGCTGACTTCGCTGCACAAGTATGCAACAGTAGGCTCGCTCGTCTCAAGATTTCCGATCCGACCGCTGTTCTGGAAATCAACCAAATTCTTCCCGGTCTTTCTGAGGAGGAAGAGGCTCATCGACTCAAAGTAGACGAAGTTCTCGCGGAGCCGCTCCGAAGGCTTCAACCAAACCTCACACCGGCGCAATGGAAGGCGTTTAGAGACGCACCGGCGCTAGAGCAACTTCTCGTCATTCGCTGGGCAGAAGTTCACGACGAACCAGTAGAGAAGCTCGTAATCGAATATTTGGAAGGTTCACCGGAGTGGACCAATCGTATTAATAACTATGGCTACGCCCTGCTTTTTACCCTCCAGCGGGGCAGAGGTAGAGGCGGAATTCAGAAGTATTACAGTGGATGGGACGTCTTTACTTCATTGGCGGCTGGAAATATTCGGTACTTGCTAGAGTTGGTAGAGCAGACTCTTCTGCTTCATCTGGAAAGCGGCGGGAGGTTGGCTGAACCAGTAGATCCGTCGGTTCAGACCCGAGCTGCACAGCAAGTGGGACGAAAGAATCTTACGGAGCTCGAGGGACTATCGGTGCATGGTGCGCGCCTAACCAAGCTTGTTTTGGGTCTAGGACGCATCTTTCAGCTTCTTGCACTTAAACCAATAGGGCACACGCCCGAGGTTAATGAGTTCGAGCTAATAGATAGCGACAATACAAGCCCTGACGTAATAAAAGATGTCGCAGAGCTCCTTCCTTTTGCGGTTTCACAATTGGCCTTGCTAAGAAAGGCTGGAACCAAGGTGTCCAATGATCCGTCCGACACTAGGGATTTTGATTATCGACTTCATCCGATTTTCAGCCCTACTTTCGTCTTTAGTCACAGGCAAAAGCGGAAGATGGGCATTTCGTCAGCGGAGCTATTGGAAGTAATTTCATCGCCGCAAGACGCGATTCCGGCACTGTTGGCAAGGCGAAAGCGATCAGTCGACGAAGTACTCCCTGAGCAACTCAATTTCTTTGAGGCCTACTTTGGCACCCGATCTCAATCAGCCGACTCTGAGTGAACTCTATCCTAAGCTGGATGACTTTCAGCCAGTACCAGACAGTGTCTATGTGTTTGGTACAACGCCGGAGGAGCGGAGCGCCCATTCACAGGACTGGGAGAACCGAGCTACGGGTGTCGAGTTCATTAGACTCGCCGAAGAGATAGATAATGTCGCAAAGTTCACATGGAATGGTGAGGAAGCCTCACTGACGCTGAGAAATAGCGCGGCACTGCGTGAATTCTGGTCGAACTTTTCTGGACGAGTATTTTATCTAGACATTACCGGTCTTGGGCACCATGTCTGGGCCCCTTTGCTGAGAGCCGCTGGGGAAGTTGGTGGTGATATACGAGTCGTCTATGTCGAGCCAACTGATTACACGCAAAGCGCGGCGCCGACGGAGGGTGAAATTTTTGATTTGTCAGAAAAGATCACCGGCATTGCCCCGTTGCCGGGGTTTGCTTCGTTCAGGATCGCGCCAGAGGATGACTTTGTATTGGTGGCGTTGCTCGGCTTCGAGGGCACCCGCTTTGCGTATTTGCTCGAGATGGTGCAGCCACCCGCCGACCACGTCATCCCGCTAGTTGGCGCTCCAGGGTTTCGACCCGAGTATCCCTTTTATGCCTATCACGGTAACCAGTCCCCTCTACTGGATACAAGGGGTTGGGCTGCAGTGAAGTACGTGACCGCCAATTGCCCATTCCAGATGTTTGCCACTTTGAAAGAAATTGAGGATAGTGCTTCGGCGCCCATTAAAATTGCTCCAATAGGAACAAAGCCACATTCCCTTGGCGCCATTCTTTACGCGATTTCTCGCCAAGGGGATGTAGAGCTTGTTTATGACCATCCAGTGCGAACCGCAAAACGTACCCGAGGTGCATCTCGAGCCCTCATTTATCACGTTAGCTCGCTAATGGTCCCGTCAGCGACAGTTGCATAGTGGAGGATCGGTTCTACACCCCACCCGAAGTGGCGGCAGTTGTTGCTGATACCGCGATAAAGGACGGCATTATGATTCGTAACGTTGCGGACTTTGCTATTGGAGGGGGTGCTTTGGTCGAGCAGCTCGCCCGCCGCTGTCCGGATGCAAAATTTGCGGGTGCAGACATTGACTTTACGGCTGTGCAGCGACTTAAGGTAAGACAGCCAGAATGGACCGTTAGTCGCTGTGACTTTCTCAATGCGCGATCTCGGGGTAGGTCTCGGGTAACCCGCGGTGATCAAAGGTATGACGTCGTTCTCCTAAATCCGCCATTCTCACATCGAGGTGGAGCTACCGCTCGCATTTCGCTGCTAGGAAAGCGGCTTAGTTGTAGTCCGGCGGCTGCCTTCATAGGAGTAGCTACTTCTTATACACATTCGCAATCGAGAATTGTGGCGTTGGTACCTAAAGGGTCACTGACGTCAGAAAAGGACAGTCTTTTCTGGGACACACTACGCAGTGCTTGGAAAGTTGACGACATTGACGAGTTCGAGCGTGGCTGGCTGCCAGGCACAAATACTAATGCCACTTTGGTGACGATAACCAGAGCCACCAAAGAGTGCGAAGAGGCCGAGGTAGTGGAAGCAAAGGACTCGGTAGGCAGTTCCACAGTGCGACTTGTTAGGGGTTGTACACCTATGTTTAAGACGCAAGAACGCGCATATGGGAGTCTATTTATTCATACGACCGGTCTGACGCGCCAAGGCGTCGTTCCCATTCGGGTCTCACCGATAGGCGGGCGTCAGGTACGAGCTCCCGCTGTTCTGCTTCCGCGTGTCGGACAACCGATGAACTGGAAGATTCAGCTTTATCATAAGGATGAGGCGCTTCAGCTTTCAGATTGCGTGATCGCTTTGGAGTGTGAAAGTTTGAAGTCTGCGACCTCCATAGTCCAGACGATCAATGCAGAGTGGGAGGCTTTTCGCCATGCTTGGATGGGCTCTTGTGCTCCTTATGTGACGATGGGACGCCTGCATAACTTTCTTGAACTGGTCGGGGTCCGAATTATCGGCTCAGAATCTGAGGACGCCGGCTGAGCGTAGCGGAGGCAGCCCGGAGCCAGGTCCCGTTGATGTCGGTCATGGATTAGCGCTTATCCCGAAGACCATCCAGCGCCACGCCGAGAATACGGTCAATCTGCTCGGCGTCGGCGGTGCGGATGGCGGCGATGCCGCTGACCATCTTGGTGACGTCGGCGATGTCGGCGTCGGGGCGGACTACGCCGGCATCTTGGGCTCTTTTTAGGAGGGGTTCGCCGGCGGCGAAGATGGCGCCGCCGCAGGCGGTGAAGACCTTGGCGTCGCGGTCGATGTAGGCGAGGAGATCCTCGGCTAGGGCTCGCTTGGTGGCGGCGAAGCCGACGAACTCGTGGAGCCAGCCGCTGAGGGCCTCCCAGGGGGGGAGGTCTTCGTAGTTCTCGACGGCGCGGCAGATGCCCTCGACTCCCTCCAGGTAGACGGCTTCGAGCAGGTCCTGGCGGGTGGGGAAGTGGCGGTAGAGGGTGCCGATGCCGACGCCGGCACGGCGGGCGACGTCCTCGAGGGTGGCTGAGGTGCCCTTCTCCGCGAACGCCTCGCGGGCGGCGCTGACCAGCTTGTCGTAGTTGCGGCGAGCGTCGGCCCGCTTGGGCCGTGGCGCGAGGGTGGTGACGTCGGCTGCGCTCATGGCTCTTCCTAAATCTTGCACATTTGGGTTGACAAACCGGAGGCTCCCTCCGTATAGTGCTCGTACGAAGCGGAGGCACTCTCCGAATTATCCGGAGGCGACCTCCATTTTATCACCGCTCCTCCCAGCCCGAAAGGGGTCAGCCCTTGACGCCCAAGTCGCTCCAGCGCGCCAATTTCATCCTCGGAATCATCCTCGCCACCTACCTGATGATCATCCTCGACGTCTCCGTCGTGATCACCGCCCTGCCCAACGTCAGCGAAGACCTCGGCTTCTCCGATGCGGCGCTGTCCTGGGTCCAGAACGCCTATGCGCTCACCTTCGGCGGACTGCTCCTGCTCGGCGCGCGGGCGGGGGACCTGCTCGGCCGCCGCCGCGTCTTCATCGCCGGCATCGCGCTCTTCACCGGCGCCTCGATGCTCGGCGGGCTCGCCCAGTCGCCGGCCTGGCTGCTCGGCGCACGGGCGCTGCAGGGGGTCGGCGCCGCGATCGCCGCACCCTCCACCCTCGCCCTGCTGACCGTCAGCTTCCCCGAGGGACGCGAGCGCACCCGCGCGGTCGCCTACTACAGCGCCGTCGCCGGAGCCGGCGGCAGCGTCGGGCTCGTCCTCGGCGGCATGCTGACCACCTGGGCCTCGTGGCGCTGGGGCCTCTTCATCAACGTCCCGATCGGCCTGGCGCTGATCTGGCTGGCGCCCCGCTACCTGCCGGAGACCGAGCCGCAGGAGGGTCGCTTCGACCTCGCCGGTGCCGCCACCTCGACAATGGGCATGACCGCGCTCGTCTTCGGTCTCGTCCGCGCGGCCGACGTCAGCTGGGGCGATCCGCTGGCGCTCGTCTCGTTCGCTGCCGCGGCGGTGCTGCTCTCCTTCTTCGTCGCCAACGAGCGGCGTGCGGAGCACCCGATCACGCCGCTGCACCTGTTCTCCAGTCGCATCCGCTCGGGTGCCTACGGCGCTCGCATGCTCGCGGTGGGCGCGATGTTCGGCATGTTCTTCTTCCTCACCCAGTTCATGCAGGGCGCCGAGGGCTACAGCGCACTCACCGCGGGGCTCGCTTTCCTGCCGATGACGCTGTCGCTGTTCGCGACGGTGCAGGCGCTGCCCCGCATCGCCTCTGAGGTCGGCGACTCCCGCCTACTGGCCGCAGGCCTGCTGCTGGCGCTGATCGGCATGACATGGCTCAGCCGCATCTCGGTCGGCGGCGACTACTTCACCCAGATGGCGCTGCCGATGGTGCTGCTGGGGATCGGCATGGGCTCGGTCTTCACGCCGCTGACCACGGCCGGGATATCGGGAGTCGCCGACGAAGACGCCGGCGCCGCCTCTGGCCTGGTCAACACCGCCCACCAGCTCGGCGGGACGCTGGGGATCGGGATCCTGATCTCGGTCTTCACCGCAGCCGGTAACGGGGGCGCGAGCCAACTGGCCGAAGGCGTCCCCGCGGCCCTGACCGCCTCGGCGGTGCTGATCGCCCTGGCGCTGGTCGTCGTGGTGACGGTGATGCGGCCGCAGGGCGAGCCGGTTGGTGTGGCCGAGCCGGAGGCGGCGGCTTAGGAGGGGCTCGTCTCGCAATCCGGCACCCTTGCCAGACTGCCGAAGCTCCGACGCCAGCCCGAGAGGAGTTTCGAGAATGACCACGCTTCGCACCCTTGCCGTTTCGATGCTGCTATCGACGGCACTCTTGACTTTGTGTGGGCGTGCCGGCGCAGCGGTGGTCACCGTCGGTAGCCCGCTCGCCGGCGACTTCTCGCAGACGTCGTTCGGCGGCGGTCCGAACACCTGGACGGCCACTGCCCTGGCCGCCCCAGGAGCCAATGTCTCCTCGCCGGTGGATGGCGTCGTCATCCGCTGGCGGATGACCGGGGCGTACTCCGGTGGTCCGTTTCGCCTGAGGGTGCTGCGGCCGACGGGCGGTGGGGCTTATATGGGTGCCGGAACCAGCAATCCCCAGACTCCGGTGGGCGCGCCCACCACCAACGTCTTCGCCACCAACCTCCCGATCAAGGCTGGTGACCTCGTCGGTCTCGATCCTGAGCACAGCAACGACAAAATCGGCACCTTGACCACGAATTCCGCGCTGACCACGATCTCGTACTGGGACCCCGGGCTTGTCGACGGCGCCGAAGGACGCGCGCCGGACAATCAATTCCACCCTGGCAACGAACTCGGGTTCAATGCCGACGTGCTGCCCCCTCCGAGCATCTCCGCGATTGGACCGGCTGGAGGCTCCGTGATAGGAGGGACCAATGTGACGATTTCGGGCGATAACTTCGCCGAAGTCAGCGGGGTGTCGTTTGGATCGGTGCCTGCATCCGCCTTCAAGGTCGATTCGGAAACGCAGATCACCGCGACGGCGCCGCCGAATGCCGCACTCGTCTCGGTACCGATCGTCGTCTCCACCCTGGCGGGCCGCGCCTCCTCGGCCTCGTCCTTCGCCTACGAAGGGTGCACGGTGCCGAAGCTCAAGACCAAGAAGCTGAAAGCGGCAAAGAAGAAGATTCGTGCCGGGCACTGCAAGGTGGGCAAGGTCACCAAGCGAAAAGGCGCAACCGCGAAAACCGGCAAGGTCGTCAAACAGCAACCGAAACCGGGAAGCACTCTGGCCCCCGGTACCAAGGTCAAGGTGACACTTGGAGCGTAAGCGGCCACGCCTCAGTCGCGCGGTGCGTAGCGGTGGTGGAGCATCAGGGTGTTGCCGTCGGGGTCGCTGAAGATCGCCATGTGGCAGACGCCGCTGTCGATCGTGTCGCCGAGGAAGGAGACGCCCTTGGACTCGAGCTCGGTGCGGGTGGCTTCGACGTCCTCGACGTGGAAGGCGGTGGGGTGGGTGTTGGGGGCGAACTCGCGGCCGATCGCGGCGGCGTTGACGACCTGAAGGGTGAGGTTGCCGGTCTCGAACTCGCCGCCGGGGATTTTGCCGTAGTCGGCTGACTGCTCGAGGCCGAGGGTCTGGCCGTAGAAGTCGACGGCGGCGGGATAGTCCTTGACGAAGACGGTGGCGAAGTCGACGCCGGTGATCGTGCTCATGGTCTCCTCCTGGCTTGCTGGGGGCTGTGCCCGAAGACTAGGCGCCGCCGGCAAGATCGGCTTCGGCCGGAGGGCCGGCGGGGGTGCCGGCGAAGGGGAGGGCGTGAAAGAGCACCTGCTCAACGACGGCGACCGCGCGGCGCTGCAGGCGCTGGTGCCGCTGGCCGGGGCGCTCGGCGTCGGCACGACCTTCGCTCTCTTCTTCGGCGGCCGCCGCCGGTCGGGGACGGCGGTCTTCGAACTGTTCGCGATCGTCGCGGTGCTGGCGGCCGCGGGCTCGACCGCCTTCTTCGCGATCTCGCTGCTGCACCAGAACGAACCGATCACCAGTCACCAGCTGACCCAGACGGCGACCCCGCTCGTGGTCGCGGCATTCCTGCTGGTCTTCGTCAGCGTCTTCGCGCGCCTGCCGGGGTCGGGCCTGCGGCTCCTTGCGCTGGTGCCGCTGGCGCTTGCCGGAGTCGCCATTGCGGCCCTGCTGGCCAGCGCGACCTGGTCGGCCGAACCCGAAAACGCCAGCCTCGCCGCCTTGATCATCCTGGCGGTCGGCGTGGCGCTCGGCGGCTGCGCCTGGGCATTCGAGCGGCTCGACATCGGCTGGGGACGCCGTTCCGAGCAGCGGCGGCTGACGCGACTGTACTCAGCCGGCTACCTGCCGAGCGAGCGGGCCCTGAACCTGGCCCTGCCCCGCCAGGCCGAAGCCCGAGACGGGGAGAAGCTCACCTGCTGGGCCCGCAAGGGCCGGTCCTACCTGGACCTCGCTGGGTGGCACCGGCTGCGGCGCGAGGCGAGGGAGGGCTGGGGGGCCCTCGCAGGGGGAGAAGCGCAGGCTCCGTCCGGCGCCGCCGTGCTGGTCCACGTCAAGGTCGGTCTTCGCGTCCCCCTGCTCGGCGGCGACGAGACGGTCCGCCTTGCGATCCTCGAGCCCGCCCGGGGCGAGGCACACGAGCACGAGCTGCGCCCGAACGGCGATGGTCTCTTCGACGTCACCGAGCTCGGCGTAGTCTGACCGGGTGGTCCTGGGAGCCGACACCAAGGTCGTACTGCTGCTTGCCGCCCTGATGTTCCTCTGGGCGCTGCTGCTCGGGGTGATGAAGTTCCGGCAGATGGACGCCTCGGAGGAGGGGCTGGCGCACCCCTACACCGACATCGCCCACCGGGCCGCGCTGCTCTACAGCTTCGCCCTGCTCCTGGTCGCGACCTTCGTCGAGCTCAGCGGCTGGGGGGTGGCGGTCAACCTGGTCGCCGCGGGCGCGCTCGCCCTCTACTTCTACGCGGCGGTGTTCGGCTACATGGTGCACGGCTGGAGGCGGGACACCGACAACCAGTTCCGCCGCCCCGTGCGCGGGCTCGAGGCCTTCATGGCCAGCCTCATCGTCGCCGAGATCGGCGGCTGGCTGGTGCTGATCGCCGGCTTCCTCGACGCCCAGATCTTTTAGCCGCTCGCGCTCGGCGGCGGCGGGTTGCCGGTGACGACGCAGTCTCTGGCGTCGGTCATCTTCGTCGCTTCGGTGTTGGGGAAGGCTTCCAGCAGGGCGTCGGCGATCATGCGGCCGCGGGCGGCGTAGCCTTCGGAGGTGAAGTGGATCCCGTCGGGGATGAACCACTGGTCTTTGACGTCGGCCGCCCAGTTGTAGATGCGCATGTCGGGGTAACGGTCGCAGGCGGCGAGCAGGGCTTCGTCCCAGCTCTTCATGTTCGTCTCGGCGTAGGGGCCGTTCGGCACCAGCGATTTGACGTTGACCCACATCACCGGTTCATCGCCGATCGTCGACATCATGCTTTCGATCCGGTCGTCGTAGGTGAACTTGGAGCCGACCGCGACGTCGGCCGCCTCGTTGGTGCCCATGGCGATCACCCAGCAGCCTTTGAAGCCTTCGTTCTTCCACGCTTCCGCCACTTCCTGGGCGTTGGGTTCGCCTTCGAAGTTCTCGTAGATCGAGCGCGCCCCCGCCACCTCGAGGTGGGCGGTGGTGGCGCCGACACGTGCGTACTGGGCGGCGATCAGCTCGTTGCGCGGCACATATTCTTCGGAGACGAGGCCCTCGGAGGTCGAGTCGCCGATGTGGACGACCGCTTCGCAGGAGGTCGCCAGCGGCTTGCGCTTGGCGTTCTTCGAGGTGACCGTCTTCGCCACCGTTTCGGCGCCGATCGCCGGCGAGTTGGAGACCCCGACGCCGGCCAGCCCGGCGATCGCGGCGACGACGACGATCGCTGCCGCGCCGATCCCGATCCAGCCCTCGCGCGGTACCCGCTCGCGCCGCCACCGTCCTGCTTTCCACTGTGCCCAGAGCCGGCCGAGGGCGCCGTGGCGAATCGGGTTCTCGACGTAGCGCCAGGAGAGCTCGGCCACCACCATGATCGCCGCCACCTGCGGGATCGCCCGCAGCAGGCTCGGCCCGTGCGGCCCCTGCGGCGAGGTGAGCACGATGATCGGCAGCGTCCAGAGGTAGATCCCATAGGAGCGTTCGCCGATCCATTGCATCGGCTTGCAGCCGACGATCGGGCCCAGGCGCGAGGCGGGGTGGGCGAACGAGGCGACCGCGAGCGCTGTGCCCAGCGCCAGCACCGCGAAGCCGCCGCGGTAGATAAAGGGGTCGAACTCGTTCGACTGCCAGAACATCAGGCCGATCACGATCAAGCCGAGCAGGCCGGCGCCGTCGATTACCCGCCGTGCCTGCGCCGTGACCCGGCCACCGAGATTGCGACTGGGCCAGACCATCGCCAGCGCCGCCCCGACCAGCAGCTCGAGCGCCCGCGTGTCGGTGCCGTAGTAGACGCGCGAGGGATCGAGCGAGGGGTGGTAGAGGATCGCCATCAGGATCCCCGAGCAGAGCGCCGCGACGAGGGCGACGGCGGCGAGCCGCGGTCGCGGCCCGGACTTGCGCCGCGCTTCCGGCACGAAGTGCAGCGCCGCCATCAGCAGGAAGGGCCAGAGGATGTAGAACTGCTCCTCGACCGAGAGCGACCAGAGGTGGTTGAGCGGCGACGGCGGCGCGAAGCGGGCGAAGTAGGAGACGTTATGGAGGATCAGCCACCAGTTGTTGAAGTAGCCGACGGCGCTGAGCTCGGCCATGCGGAAGTCGCTCGGCTGGTGCGGTCCGATCACCGTCACCCAGGCCATCACCACGATCAGCATCAGGAAGAGGGCCGGCAGCAGGCGCCGCGCTCGCGCCAGCCAGAAGGACTTGAGCTTGATCCCGCCGCGGTTGACCTGGTTGAGCAGGATGTCGGTGATCAGGTAGCCGCTGAGCGTGAAGAAGACCCCGACGCCGAGCAGGCCCCCTTCGGCCCAGCCGAATTTGAGGTGGTAGAAGACGACGCCGAGCACCGCGATCGCGCGCAGGCCGTCGAGGCCCGGCATGTAGCGCTGGCCGCGGCCTACCGGTTCAGGCATTGCCGGCCAGGGAGAAGGGGAGGAGCGAAGCCGCCGCGTCCAGCAGCGAGCCGAGGAGCTGGGCCTCGCGCCGCGCCAGCTTGTGGGCCGGCGGCAGTTCCGGGCCCGACTCGAGCGCCGGCGCGCGCTGGGCCGCGGCAGCGATGCCGAGGCAACGCTTGATGCCCTGGGCGATCAGGCGCGCCCGCAGGTCGGCTCCGGCGGGGATCGGGTGCAGGTCGTCGGACTGCATCAGCTCGGGGTGCGTTTCCTCCTCCCTCGCCCAGTCTGGCACCTGCGTCCCCGGTCGCGAGGCGGCGAAGGCCCTGACCACCCTGTTCTTGCCGGCGCTGTCGATGCCGTTGACGGTAAGGCCGTGGATGGTCGGCACCACCATGCAGCGGTCGCCCACCGTCGCCGCCACCTTCTGCAGGTTTTCGGCGAGGATCTCGGGATAGGCGGGGTTGTCGTTGGTGCCGGCGTCGAAGACGATCACCGATTGCGAGGGGTCGTAGCTTTCTCGGAAGAGGTCGTAGATCTGGAAGCTGTTGGAGCCGCCCACCGCGTTGACGGTCAACGGCACCCCGGGCAGGTACTGCTTCAGGTAGGGAGAGGTGAGTTCCTCGAGGCTGTCGCCGACGACGAGGACCCCGCCGCTGCCGCTCGCGCTCGCGGACGGAGCGGGAAGGGCGAGGGCAACAAGCATCGCCGCCAGGATCGCGAGCTTGCGCGTACTCGGCATCTGGCGAATTTCTACACTACGCCGATGCGGCTCAGTGCGGTGGCGACAGTCGGCATCGTGCTGGGCTTGACCCTGGCGCTGAGCTCTTGCGGAGGCGATGCGAGCACCGCCGCGAGCGGCCCGGCGAGCACCGGCTCCACCGCAAGTGCCCCCGCCGCGGCGAAGAGCGGCAAGACCGTCGCCGAGTCCCGCCACGCCTGCAAGCGGGCGCTCGGTCCCTTCGTCTCCTCGCTGGCGGCGCTGCGCGACGACCTCGCACGCGGCCTCAGCTACGACGACTACCTGGGCCGCGTGCGGGGCACCCGGGCCGTCTACGCCAAGGTCCAGCCCAGGCGGGTTCCCGCCGGCTGCCTCGTGGTGAGTGGCGGCCCCGCGGAGCGGGCCTTCAACCTGTACATAGACGCTGCCAACACCTGGGGTGACTGCCTGGCGACCGTGACCTGCAACACACGTTCGATCGAACCTCGGCTGCAGCGCAAGTGGGCGCTTGCCGAGAGCCGGCTGGCACTCGCCCAGAAAGGTTTGAGCCCAGGCAACGGTTAACGGTCACTCGCCCTGGCTATGTAGACCGCCTTGGTGTGTGTGGTTTCGTCGAGTGGCTGGCGCGGGATTCCGTCCGTCCCATGGCCGTATACGTCGAGGCACTCGAGGCCGGCTGCCTCCAGCGCCGCCAGCACGTCGGCTTCCGGAAAGTGGCGCTGACGATGTGTGAGCGACTCGCCGGAGTCCGCCTCCAGGCGCGATTCGCAGATCGAGCGCGGCGGCACGTCCGGGGCCATCAGGCCGCGCCAGACGAGCCGCCGTCCCTCCCGCTCGACCACCTCCGTTTGGGCGAAGAAGGTGCGGTAGGTCTGCAGGGTGTTGACATCGAAGAGCAGCAGGCCGGTGGGGGCCAGATTGGCTCGCATCCCTCGCAGCGCCCGCTGCAGCTCGTCTGTGCTGAGCAGGTAATTCACCGCGTCGTCCAGTGCCCAGATCAGGTCGAACTCGCCGAATACGGGCAGGTCGGTCATGTCGGCGACGCTGAGCTCGACCGCATCCCCGGCCTTCTCGCGCGCCCGCGCCAGCATCGACGGCGAGATGTCGCAGGCCGTCACCTGCCAACCGCGGGGGAGCATCTCGAGGAAGCTCTTGCCGGTGCCGCAGGCGACGTCCAGCAACCGCTTCCCCTGCAACCCGTGCGGCTCCAGGATCTTCAGTAGGTCAGCGGTCCAGAGATCGTATTCGTGGTGCGCGGTGAAATCGTCGTACACCGGCGCCATCGCCTCGTAGGTGCGTTCCGCGCTTTCTCCCCCGGTCTCGAGCGTTGCAGTGAAGACCATGATTTAAAGACCGGACTTCTGATCTAAAAAGTTTCAGCACTAAATTTCACCCGTTTGGTTTTAGAAGTAGTACGGTCGAGCAATCAACGTTTCGATCATTCAAGATTCGAATCAGGGAGACGGTTGGGAGTGGGATGAGGCGCACCGTTTCTGCTTGCGCATGGCCTATCACTACTCCAGCAATCCCAACGAGGCGGAGGACATCGCCCAGGACGCGCTGCTGCGCGCCTGGCGTCGCCGCTCCACCCTGCGCGACGGCGCGCGACGCAAGGAGTGGCTCGGCACGATCGTCCGCAACGAGGCCTTTCGCCACCACTCGCGCGTGCGGCCCGACCCGGTCGAGGAGGTCGACAGCTGGGAAGGTGAGGAGGACGAGCAGATCGTCTCCACGGTCGAGCGGGCCGACCTCCACGCCGCCCTCAAGCGCCTCAGCGAGCGCGATCGCAAACTGCTCGAGCTCCGCTACAAGGAGGATCTGACCCAGGAGGCGATCGCGCGCCGGCTGGGGATCCCCGACGGCACGGTCAAGGTCCGCCTCCATCGCGTTCGCCACCGGCTGCGCGAGGCGATGGGCTCGGCACTCGCTTGAGGGTCGCTGTCAGGAGGGTCGGCCCCTAGGCCGCGGCGACGCGGCGCATCTCCTCGGCCGCGGCGCTGGGCCCGATGTAGGGCACGAGCATGGCGAAGAGCAGGTCCGGCAGCATCGCCGGCAACTGGGCCGCCCGCCCGGCGAGGAGCTCGTCGAAGATCAAGCCGGAGACTGCCCCGGCTGACATCAGCGAGATGTTGTCGGGCAGCTCGCGACCACCCGACAGCTCGCGACCGTCCTCGAGGTACTGGGTGAAGCGGGCGACGGCGTCCCAGTGCATCTGCCGGGCGTCGGCTCCTGCGGCGGCGACCTCGACCACCGCCGTGCGGGCAAGCTCGGGGTCGAGGGCGAAGAGGTTGACGATCGTCGTCAGGCCCTTCTCCATCCGCTGTAGCCAGGCTTCCGTGCCGTCGCAGTTGGCGATGACCTCGGCGAACACCTGCTCGACCAGCATCTCGTAGGCGGCGAGGAAGCACTCGTGCTTGTCCTCGAAGTGTTTGTAGAAGGTGGTGCGGGAGACGCCGGCCTCCTCGATCACTTCGGCGACCGAGGTTTCCTTGTAGCCCGTGCGACCGACG
>DASZQM010000285.1:0-1617 GCA_035549645.1 Solirubrobacterales bacterium
GCGCGACCGACGTCCGCCGCCGGCGGAAAGGCCGTAAACGGCGGCCCCAGGCGCGTCACCCGTCCGCCTTCATGATCGATCGCGACCAACGGCTGCGATGGCAATCGGTGCAGCGCCGCGACCAACGTCTCGAGCTGCCCGAGGTCGACGATATTGCGCCCGAACAGGATCACCACCCCAGGCCGCAGGCGCTCGAGCGCGCGCTCGGTCGGCCGCTCCAGGGTCGTGCCGT
Source organism: Solirubrobacterales bacterium (assembly GCA_035549645.1). Classification (GTDB taxonomy): domain Bacteria; phylum Actinomycetota; class Thermoleophilia; order Solirubrobacterales; family 70-9; genus VRUE01. Next base: position 233 of record DASZQM010000285.1, read on the forward strand.
CGAAGCCCACCGCCACGATACGACCAGCCATCTCGTCCGCGTCGAGCACGGCCTCCCGTATCAGATCCCCCCGCGGTGTTCCCTCTGCGCGCCTCTCTGGCGCGGAGCGCGAACTAGACTCCCCCGAACCACCGTGCTACTCGCCGCCGCCAGCGGGGAGGCGGTGAACAAGACCCGGTACATCGTCGTCGAGGGCCCGATCGGCGTTGGCAAGACGACGCTGGCCCGCCTGCTCGCCGAGGAGTGGCAGGCCCGCATGGTCCTCGAGCAGGTGGACGACAACCCGTTCCTGCGCCGCTTCTACGACGAACCCGACAAGTACGCCTTCCAGGCGCAGATGTTCTTCCTGCTGACCCGCTTCCGGCAGCAGCAGGAGCTGGCGCAGCAGGAGCTCTTCCGGCAGAGCCTGGTCGCCGACTACCTCTTTGCCAAGGATCACCTCTTCGCCCAGATCAATCTCGACTCGGACGAGCTCGCCCTGTACCGGCAGCTGTACCACTTACTTGGGGCTCGCATTCCGAAGCCGGATCTGGTGGTGTACTTGCAAGCCCGGCCCGATGTGCTTATGGCTCGGCTCAAGAAACGGTCGCGTGATTACGAACGGCAGGTGACGCCGGAATACGTGCGGCGCATCGCGGAGGCGTACAAGGACTTTTTCTTCCATTATGAGGACACGCCCCTTCTGGTGGTGAACTGCTCCGAGATCGACTTCGTCGCGCACTCGGAGGAGACGGCGGATCTGATCCGCGAGATCCACGAGATGGGACAAGGCGTACAACACTACATACCGCTTGGATCCAGATAACTGGACCGAGACGGAAGGCATTTCGGGCCCTGATCGTCGTCACGCCCCGAATCGAGCCGAGCGGGAACTCGAACCCGACTCACCAGCGCTCGAGACGGACGAGCCGCGCGTCGATCGCCGACCCTGCTCCCGACAGCCCTCCGGCACTCGGTCTCGGAGGGCTTTCGCATGGAGCAGAAAGTAACCGTTCCCGAGATCGTCAAGGCCAAGGCCACCGGCCGGCCGATCGTCGCCCTGACGGCGTACGATTATCCCTTTGCGCGCATCGCCGATGAGGCGGGCGTCGACCTGATCCTGGTCGGCGATTCGCTCGGCATGGTGGTGCAGGGCTTCGACACCACCTTGCCGGTGACGATGGACGAGATGGTCTATCACACCCGCATGGTGGCGCGGGCGCGCCGCCGCGCCCTGGTGGTCGCCGACCTGCCGTTCCTCTCGTACCAGGTGAGTCCGCTGGACGCGGTCGCCAACGCCGGCCGGCTGATCAAAGAAGGCGGCGCCGAGGCGGTGAAGCTCGAGGGCGGCTCGGTAGTGGCCGAGACGATCGCCCGCATCGCGTCGGTCGACATTCCGGTGATGG
>DASZQM010000286.1:0-2822 GCA_035549645.1 Solirubrobacterales bacterium
GGTGAGGAAGGAGGCGACGTCGGCCTTGCGCTCGAGCGCCGGGCCTGCCGTCTGCACCAGCGGCACCCCCATCTCCTCGGCGACGATGTGGGCGAGCGAGGTCTTGCCGAGGCCGGGCGGGCCGGCCAGCAGGACGTGGTCGAGCGGCTCGCCGCGGCCGCGCGCCGCCTCGATGAAGATCGCCAGCTGCGCGGTCACCTGCTCCTGGTTGACGAAGTCGGCGAGGGTGCGGGGGCGCAGCGAGCGGTCGAGCTCCTCGTCGGGAGCGTCGGCACGGGCGTCGTGAACGCGAACGTCATCCGGCGGCGTGTCGTCGCCCGGCGGGAAGGGCCCGTCGATCCCCGGGGTGCGGATCCGCTCGCTCATGCCTTGCTCCGCGAGGAGCCGGCCTTGCGCAGGGCGGCCGCCAGCAGCTCCTCGGCGTCGCCGCCGTCCACGCCTTCGAGCAGTTGCTCGGCTTCCAGCGGCGCGTAGCCGAGGTTGACCAGGCCGTCGCGGGCCAGCCCGCGGGCGTCGGCCCCCTCGACCGCGGCGGCGGCGACCTCTTCCTCGAGCGAGCCGGCGACCTTCTCGCGCAGCTCGACGATGATCCGCTCAGAAGTGCGTTTGCCGATCCCCGGCACGGCCTGGAAGCGCTTGGCGTCACCGGCCGCGATCGCCCGCAGCAGTTCGCGCGTCGGCCCGCCCGAGAGGGCGGCGATCGCGACCTTTGGCCCGATCCCGCTGACCGAGATCAGCTGGCCGAAGAGGTCGCGCTCCTCCTCGGAGGCGAAGCCGAAGAGCGCCAGCGAGTCCTCGCGCGAGATCAGCTCGGCGTGGAGAAAGACCTCGTTGCCCGCCGCCGGCACCGCTTTCAGCGTCTCGGCCGAGACCGCGAGCCGGTAGCCGACCCCGCCGGCGTCGACGACGACGTGATCGGGACGGCGCACCATCACCTCCCCCGTGACCGCAGCGATCATCCGGCCAGCCTTGCCGCGTCGCGCTCTTCTTCGACGCCCTGCACGGCAGCCTCACGGCCGGCGGCGCCGCCGTGGCAGATCGCGACGGCAAGGGCGTCGGCGGCGTGGTCGGGCGTCGGCGGCTCGGGCAGGCCGAGCAGGGTGCCGACCATCCGCTGCACCTGCCCCTTGCCGGCGGCGCCGGAGCCGCAGACGGCCATCTTGATCGCCTGCGGCGTGTAGGTGAAGCAACGCACACCGCGCTGGGCCGCGGCGAGCATCGCCGCGCCGCTGGCGCGGCCGACCGCCATCGCCGAGTGCACGTTCTTGCCGAAGTAGAGGTCCTCGAGCGCCATCGCCGCCGGCTGGTGCCAATCGATCAGCTCGGCCAGCGAGCTGTGGATGCGCTCCAGGCGCCGCTCCATCGGCGTCTCGGGCGAGGTCTCCACCACGCCACCGTCGAGCGCCACCATGCGGCTGCCCTCGACCCGGACCACGCCGAAGCCAAGGTTCGCCGCTCCAGGGTCAATCCCCATCACTACTTGCATAGAAGCTGATTCTGGAACGAGCTTCGGATGCCTCCCCGGCTCTCCACCCGCGACCGTAACGCTTTTTGACGGCAGCGGAGCGAAAAAACGTTACGGCGGCTAGACAGCGGCGAATTTTTCGATGATCTCAGCCGGCACGTCGAAGTTGGCGTGGACGGAGTCGACGTCGTCGTGCTCCTCCAGCGCGTCGACCAGTTTGAGCAGCCACTCGGCATCGGTGCCCTTCACCTCCACCGTGCTCTTCGGCTCCATCGTCAGGTCGGCGGAGAGCACCTCCACCCCGCTCTCCTCGAGCGCTTTGCGCACCGCGCTCAGGTCGGAGGGCTCGCAGATCACGCGCAGTTGCTCGCCCTCGTCGAGCACGTCCTCGGCGCCGGCGTCGATCGCGACGATCAGGTCGTCCTCGCCGTATCGAGACGAGTCGACCGCGATCGCGCCGCGTTTCTCGAAGATCCAAGCGACCGACCCCGGCTCGCCGAGGTTGCCGTGGTGCTTGGTGAAGGCGTGGCGCACGTCGGCGCTGGTGCGGTTGCGGTTGTCGGTCAGCGCGTCGACCAGGATCGCCGCCCCGCCGGGCCCGTAGCCCTCGAAGGTGATCGACTCGATCGCAGCGGCGTCGGTGCCGATGCCGCTGCCACGGTCGACCGCGCGCTGGATGTTGTCCTTCGGCATCGAGGCGTCGCGCGCCTTCTGGATCGCCGTGGCGAGGGCGGCGTTGCCCTCGGGGTCGGGCCCGCCGTCGCGCGCCGCAACGGTGATCGCACGGGCGAGCTTGGTGAAGAGCTTGCCGCGCTTGGCGTCGGCGGCGCCCTTCTTGTGCTTAATGGAAGACCACTTAGAGTGACCGGACATACCCTGGCATTCTATGAATGTGGAAATGGCCACCGACTCCCATAGGGGTGGAGCGGCCAGGGGACTGGCCGCGAGCTTCATCTTCGTGCTGATGCTGCTGGCCGCTCTCTCGCTCTGGACCGCGGTCCCGCTGGGCTGGATCTACATCGGCTCCAAGGTCTCCCACACTCAGTTCCCCAGCCAGGGCCCCTACTTCGTCGTCGCCGCCGGGATCGTCGTCTCGGTCCTCATCGTCGCCTGGCTGATCGGCCGGCTCAACCGCCTCTACGAACAGGTGACGGGCACCAACCGGCTCGCGCCGATGCGCCCCGCCTGGCTCAAGAGCCTGCGCGACACCGAGCCCCGGGCCGGCACCACGACCGTGGTCGAGGCCGTCCTGATGGGCTCAGTGCTGCTCGCCGCCATCTGCCTCACCTTCTGGTTCTTCCTGCTGGCCGGATCGCCGATCCCGAACCAGTAGCGGCCCGCGTCAGACGACGAACTT
>DASZQM010000287.1:0-35007 GCA_035549645.1 Solirubrobacterales bacterium
CTCGCCGGCCTTCGCCGAGCTGGCGAGGATCGCCTTGAAGCCGTCCTCGCACAGCTCCCGCAGCAGCTCGGTCGCGCCGTGCATCGCCTGCACTTCGCCGATCAGCTCACCGTAGGCCTCGCCCTCGGCCTCGCGGATCGAGTCGCCGTGCTTCTCCTCGGCCTCCTCGCCGAGGAGGGCGGTGACGATCTGGTCGCCGCCCATGCCGATGTGCCGGTGGATCTCCCAGACCTGCACGGCGTAGTCGTGATCGCGCAGCGCCCGGTGCCAGGCGATCGCGTGCTGGTAGTTGGTGTCGACCAGGGTGCCGTCGATATCCAGGACGACGGTCGTCGGATCAGTCGTCGGATCGTTTGCGTTGGTCATGCACAACCCCTACCCGTCCTTTCCAACCCTATCCGCGCTTTGCTCGCGCCCAACCGGGTATTCGTCGATCATGCGATACCTCCACTTCTGTGCCCACGAGCAGTTCCCACCCGACGCGCTGTTGCGCCAGGCGGTCGAGGCGGAGAGGGCCGGCTTCGACGGCTTCGGCTGCAGCGACCACCTCCAGCCCTGGTGGGAGGGCGGTGAGTCCGGCAACGCCTGGGTCTGGCTCGGCGCCGCCGCGCAGGCGACCGAGCGCGCCCTCTTCGGCACCGGGGTCACGCCGCCCGGCCCCCGCTATCACCCGGCGCTGATCGCCCAGGCCTGGGCGACGATGGAGCTGATGTTCCCCGGCCGTCCCTACCTCGGCTTCGGCTCCGGCGAGGCGCTCAACGAGGCGCCGCTCGGGCACGGCTGGCCCTCTGTCGGCGACCAGATCGCCCGCATGGAGGAGGCGCTGGAGATGATCCGGGCGCTCTGGGATGGCAGGAAACTGAGCGGCAAGGGCGACCACTTCTCCGTCGACGGCGCCTTCATCCACAGCCTGCCCGAGGATCGCCGCCCGCCGATCTACGTCTCCGCCTTCGGCCCGCAGGCCGCGGCTGTAGCCGGGCGACAGGGCGACGGCATCTGGACCCTCGCCGATCCCGAATCGGTGCCGGCGATCCTCGATGCCTATCGCAGCGCCGCCGACGATGCGGGGCGCGAGCCGGGCGAGATCGTCCTCCAAGCCGCCTTCTCCTGGGCCGAGGACGACGATGCGGCGCTGGAGGGCGCCCGCGTCTGGAAGGGCGCCCAGCCGAAAGAGTTCTACAAGGAGGACTGGCACGACCCGAAGGCGATGTACGAGCACGGCGAGGAGCAGATCTCCGACGAGGACCTGCGCGAGGCGATGATCATCGCCGGCGACCCCGAGCAGCACGTCGAGCGCGTCCGTGAGGTCGAAGAGCTGGGCGCGACGACGGTGGCGCTGATGAACAACTCGGGCGCCGACCCGCTGGCGGCGATCGACGTCTACGGGCGCGAGGTGCTGCCGAAGCTGAGCCCCTCCCTGACCCCGGGCTAAAGAGCTGAAGGAACGAGCGACGATGATTGCAGCGGTGCTCACGGACTACGAGTCCGCCCCGAGTTCGGCGAGATCGATCGCATGAGCGGCTACTCGATCGTCCGGGCCGACGAGGTCGAGGACACCTACGCCGACAGCGACGTCCCGGGCGAGTTCCGCAGCCTCAAGGATGCACTGGGCAGCGAGCAGATCGCCGTGACCCTGATCCGGGTCCCGCCGCACTCGGACTTCGAGCAGGGCACCGGCCACCATCACGAGCAGCTAGAGGAGATCTACCTCGTCACCCGCGGCACCCTGACGATGCGCTTCGGCGACGAGATCGAGCTGGTCTCTCCTGGCTCGGCGGTCCGCGTCGCGCCGGAGACGGTCCGCTCCCACCGCAACGAAGGCGACGAACCGGTCGAGCTCTGGGCGATCTCACGGCGGACCGACGTTGACGGCGGGGCCAAGGTCGACGATTTCTGGGAGGCCTCTTCGGGGGCCACCCAACGGGCCTGAGCCTCAGCCTTCCGCCCCGGCCACAGCCCGCTGCAGCTGCGCCTTGCTCATCGACGAGCGGCCTTCGATGCCGAGCTTCTTTGCGTCGTTGTAGAGCTGTTCGCGAGTGCGGCCACCGGGGCCGCTGCCCGAACGTTTGCCACCGCGTTTGCTCGCGGAGCCCCCGCGTTTGGAGCTGCGCGAGGAGGTTTTCGATTCCCCGGAGCGCGCCTTTTCCTTGTTCACCGATCGCGCCGCGATCTGCTCGGCCCGCTTCTCCGAACGCCCGGCTTCCTTCTCGCTCTTCTTGATGTGCTCGTACTGACGAGCCCGTTTGGACCCTTTTTTCACACCACGAGGGGGCATGGCAAGCTCCTTTCGTCAGCTAGTCCCCTACCCGGGAAGCGGGGGCCTAAGCCGATCGTTTGAAGCGCCTTGAAGACAGCGATGCGCCGAAAGCGAGCCAAGGATCAAAAATCCTTCGTATATTTTCGGGGCCTTCCGCAACTGAAAGGAACAACCGTGCCGCTTGCCACCCTCTCCTTCGGCGAACTCCTGCTGCTGATCTTGGAGTTCTTCCTGCTCTTCGCCTGGATCTGGATTCTGATCACGGTGATCATGGACCTCTTCCGCGACCACAAGCTCTCCGGGGTGGCGAAGGCGGTCTGGGTCTTCTTCCTTGTCTTCCTGCCGTTCCTCGGCGTCCTGCTCTACCTGATCGTCCGCGGCAGCGGCATGCGCGATCGCGCGCTCAAGGAGCAGGCCGATGCGAAGAAGCACTTCGACGAATACGTCCGTGAGCAGGCGCACGCCGGGAACCCGGCGGAGGAGCTGCACAAGCTCAACGAGCTGAAGGAGAAGGGCGCCATCTCGCAGGCCGAGTTCGACCAAGCCAAGGCCAAGCTGCTCGGCTAGCGAAGGCGGGGCCATGCACCGGAGTGCGGGTCTCAGCGGAGATACGGGCGGCTGAGGAAGGCTAGTCAGCTTAGCCTCCTCAACCGCCCCCGCCTCGAGGTGTTGGCGGGGACCGGGCCTGCCATCCCTTCAGGCTCGGCCCCCTCTCTCCCTCTCACTTGCTCGACCCCCGCCCCGGCGCAGGTGAGCATCGAGCACCACGCAGGACCGGACAAGCACTCAGTGAAAGTGGTTCCTATCTATGGGGAGCCGATCCCTCGCCGGCGATCACCTCGACCGCCGCCGCTCCTCCCAGTGCAGGGGCGAGCGCAAGGTAGGAGAGCACCGGCGCCGCGCCCGGCAGCTGTGCGCCGCGCCCGGCCGCAACGAAGCAATGGATCACACCCCACAGCGCTCCGATCGAGGCTTCCGCCGCCAGCTGCCCCGGCTTGTGGGGCAGTGGGGCATCCCGCCGAAGCCTCGCGGCCAGTCTGGCGACCGTCTCGCCGCGCCACTGGATTGCCGCCGGGCACGGAGAGAAGGCCTCGAGGAAAGCGAGGCTGGCGAAGGTGGGGTCGCGCGCGAGGCACGAGCAGAGGCCGGCGACCATGCGGTGGACACCGCTCGCCCAGTCACCGGCGGACAGATAGACGGGCGCCGCGGCGGCAAGAGTGCGATCGCTGAGCGTCTCGAGCGTTGCCAGAAAGCAGTCCGTAACGCCCTCGAAGTGGGTGTCGAAGCTACGCCTGGAGACGCCGGCGGCGGCGCGCACCCGCGGCACCGTCAATGTTGCATATCCCTCCTCGCTCGCCAGCTTCGCGGTGGCGGCGAGGATCAGCTCACGCTCGTCCTCGAGTGGCATCGCGGCAACGGTCTCCGGCCAGCGCCGCACTCCGTCGGCGTCAAGCTCGCCGAGACGGCCGGCGGCGCCGTCACAGAAGGAGAGCGCCCACTCCTGCAGCTCGTTCCCGTCGAGCGACAGCCGCCGCCGCTCGTCGGAGAGCAGCCGCGCCTGGGCCAATCGGCTGACCCCGGCGACGACGCCCTTAACCACCAGCGGCGGCAGGCGGGGCGCGTCGCCGGCGCGGGCGAAGTTCTCCGCCAACAGTGACTCGAAGAGCACGTTCGCACGCTCCGCCCGCTCGACCGCGACCGCACCGGCAGTGAAAGCCTCGACCAGTGCCAGCTGCGCTGTCGCCGGACTACCGACGACCTGGTCGGCGAAAGCGAGAAAGCCAAGCCGAGACCGCTCTCGCCAACCATCCGCATCCCTGGCGGCGGCGACGACCCCACGCACCGAGCGACTGACGATGGTGTCGTAGCTGGCTAGAAAACACTCTTCCTTACCGGTGAAGAGCTTGTAGAAATCTCGCTTCGAGACTCGCGCGCGGTTGCTCAGCTCGAGCACGGATACGGCGTCGTAGCCGTGCGCGGCAACGAGCTCGACCGTCGCCTGGTGGAGTCGCTTACCTTGATGCGCGGCGACCTCCTCGGCCGAAAGCCCCGGTCCGGGCTTCAGTGGGGGATAACGATTGGCCCGTGTTCGTGCGCCTCTCGTGTTTAAGTGGTAACAGTTCCTTGACGACAACTTGTCCGTACCAAACCCAGTAGTACGCCAAAGCTGCTACGCCAAATCGGCAAAAACATCTCGTGTGGATTTGCCCTATCGACAGGGGAGGTTCATCGGTCAAGGTTTCCGACCCAGATTCCGATCCTTGGGATGTGATCTCCGGATTGAGCTCACGCGCGCGAATGACGGTCCTCGCAGGCGGCCTCCTCGCCCTCTGCCTACTCGTCGCCTTCATCGCGCACGTGACGATCGGCTTTGGCGGCAGCGGGACCGACGCGCTCTTCGAGACCTGGATCTACAACGTCCTGATGCTGACCAGCGCCGCCGCCTGTCTGACGCGGGCCGCGCTGGTGCGCCGCGAGCGGATCGCCTGGGCGCTGCTCGGCCTCGGCTTGCTGCTCTACAGCGGCGGGGAAATCTATTACGCGGTGGTGCTCGCCGGTCAGGAATCGGTGCCGATCCCCTCTCTTGCCGACGGCGGCTACCTGGCCTTCTACCCGCTCGCCTACGCGGCGCTCGTCGCCCTCCTGCGAGCGCGGATCGGAACCTTCCCGGTCACCCGCTGGCTCGACGGCGTGATCGTCGGCTCGGCCGTCGCAGCGCTGGCGGCGGCCTTCGCGCTCGGGCCGATCGTCGACGCCTCCAACGATGGGCAGACCCTCGCGGTGACGACCAACCTGGCCTACCCGATCGCCGACCTGACCCTGCTGACGATGGTGGCGACGGCAGCCTCGTTCACAGGCTGGCGGCCGGGGCGCAGCTGGGGAGTGCTCGGTGCGGGACTGCTGCTGCAGGCGATCTCCGACGGCGTCTACCTGCTGCAGGCCGCCCAGGGGACCTACGTCGAAGGCACGATCCTCGACGCGGGCTGGCTGGTCGGCGTGCTGCTGGTTGCAGCAGCGGCCTGGATCGAGCCGGGCACCCCCCAGCCGGTGGAATCGAAAGCGGTGCGGATCGTCGCGATACCGGCCGCCGCGGCCCTGATCGCGATCGGCATCCAGGCCGCCGAACGGTTCACCACCGCCCCCACCGCGGCAGCGGTGATCTCCCTGCTGACGCTGCTCGCGGTCGTCGTCCGCCTCGTCCTCTCGCTGCGCGAGAGCCAGGGAGAAGCCCGCACCAGCGCCCACGAGTCGCGCACCGACGAGCTGACGGCCCTGCCCAACCGCCGGGCGCTGATGCTCGACCTGGAGAACGCGATCGAGCAGCCGGCCCACGCCGGCTCCCTGCGGCTGCTTGCGCTGTTCGACCTCGACGGCTTCAAGCTCTACAACGACACCTTTGGCCACCCGGCCGGCGATGCCCTGCTGGCGCGACTCGGCGACAGGCTGGGGCGCTTCGCCACCTCCCAGCACGGCCGGGGCTACCGACTGGGCGGCGACGAGTTCTGCCTCCTGGTCGAGTGCACGGCGGCGGAGGTCGACATGATCATCGCCGGCGCCGGCGCGGCGCTCTCCGAGCAGGGCGAGGGCTTCTCGGTCGGCGCCTCGCAGGGCAGCGTGCTTCTGCCGAGCGAGGCCGGCTCGGTCAAAGAGGCGATGCAGCTGGTCGACCGCCGGATGTACGCGAACAAGGTCAGCGAGCGGACCTCGGCCGGCTCGCAGTCACGCGACGTGCTGCTGACCGCGCTGCGCGAGCGCCAGCCAGAACTGGCCGAGCAGGCCGTCGACATCGCCGAACTGGCGTTGGCGGTCGCCCAGGAGCTGGACATGGAGGCTGAGCAGCGCGACGAGACCTACCGCGCCGCGCAGCTGCACGAGACCGGCAAGATGGCCATCCCCGACGCGATCCTCAACAAGCCCGGGCCACTGGAGGATTCCGAGTGGGAGTTCGTCCGCAAGCACACCGTGATCGGCGAGCGGATCATCGCCTCCGCGGCGGCCCTGGTTCCGGTCGCCCGCCTGGTCCGCTCGAGCGGCGAGCGCTGGGACGGCGGCGGCTATCCCGACTCCCTTCGCGAAGAGCAGATTCCGCTCGGCGCCCGCGTGATCGCCGTCTGCGACGCCTACGCCGCGATGGTCTCCGAGCGCCCATACAGCGTCGCGATGCGTCCCCCTCGCGCCCTCGAGGAGCTGCGCCGCGGCGCCGGCACGCAGTTCGATCCCAAAGTCGTCGCCGCCTTCGAACAGGTTGCCGAACGCCGCGGCCTGCCCGTCGGCTAGCTGTCGACCAGGACCGCAGCCTCGGGCACGTCCTGGTCGGCCCGGCGCTCACCAACCACCTGGTCGCGTGGCGTGTCCTTGCCGGTCTTCGAGAGGTGGTAGACGAAGCCCGCGATCACAGCCGCGAAGGCGAGGCTGACCGGGCCGGTGCCGAGATCGAGGCCACCGCGGGCGTGGGAGACGGCGAGCCAGTCGGCGACCGAGGCGCCGAGCGGGCGCGTCACCACGTAGGCGAACCAGAAGCTGAGGATCGGGTTCCAGCCGAGGCGGAAGTAGCCGATGGCCGGCAGCGCGATGATCGCGGCGAAGAGCAGGATCGAGCCGAAGTAGCCGAGGCCGAGGGTGTGGGCGGTCATATCGCCGGCGGCGGTGCCGAGGGCGAAGGTGCCGAGGACCGCGGCCCAGTAGAAGAGCTCGCGCCGCGGCGTCGTGATGCTGTGGATCGAGAGCGTGCCCTCCGCCCGGTACCAGGTGCGGAAGACCAGGGCGAGCACCACCCCGTAGAAGATCGTCGAGGCGAGGTAGGGGACGCCGAGGCCGACGTGGAGGACGTCGGCGGCCATCGTGCCGAAGACGCCGACCATCGCCACCGCCAGCCAGTAGGCCCAGGGCACGTAGCGGTCCTTGGTGAACTGCAGGTAGAGGGCGATGCCGAAGGCGATCGCGCCGAGCACTACGGCGATCTCCGGCACAAGGGCGTGGACGAGGAAGTCCGATGTCGACTCCCCCATCGCCGTCGTCAGGGCCTTGACGATCCAGAAGAAGGCGGTGACTTCCGGCACCTTGGAGAAGCGGCGGCTCACAGGGCGAAGGCCACCGTGAAGAACAGGCCCGCGCAGATGCAGTAGATGCCGAACGGCGTCAGGCGATTGGACTCGAAGAAGCGCAGCAGGAACTTGACCGCGAGGTAGGTCGCAAGCGCCGCGGCGAGCGCGCCGACGAGCGCCTGGCCGCGGACGCCGTCGCCGGCCGAGCCGAACAGTTCGGGCAGCTTCAGCACCCCGGCCGCGCCGATGATCGGCGTCGCCAGCAGGAAGGCGAAGCGGGCGGCGTCCTCGTTGGAGAGCCCGACGACGAGGCCGCCGCCCATCGTCACCCCGGAGCGGGAGATGCCCGGGATCAGGGCGGCCGCCTGCGCGGTGCCGATCGCCGCCGCCTGGCGAAAGCTCATCTTCTGGGCGATGCGGGGGTCGGCGTCGCCTTCCCAATCGCCCTTTTCCGGCTGCCGGCGGCGCAGGCTCTCGAAGGCCAGCAGGAGGATGCCGTTGAGAATCAGGAACGCCGCCGCGGCCTGGGGAGAGGCGAAGATCGAGCGCAGCGAGTGCTCGAGCAGGAGCCCGAGGATCCCCGCCGGGACCGTCCCAACCACCAGCAGCCAGCCGAGGCGGGCGTCGGTGTCCTCGGCCGCGAGGTGGCGATCGCGCAGCGAGCGCCCGAGGCCGGAGAGGATGCGCTTCCAGTCCTCGAGGAAGAAGAAAAAGAGGACGAGCGCGGTGGCGCAGTGCGTGGCGACGAGGAAGGCGAGGAAGTAGTCGTCGTTCTGGTGGATGTTCCAGCCGAACGCCTCGGGCAGGATCACGCCGTGACCGAGGCTGGAGATCGGAAAGGGCTCGGAGATGCCCTGGATCAGGCCGAGGACGATGGCTTGGAAATACGAGATCGGGTGCACGAGCCGGGCATCTTCACGACCCAGCCTTAACGAAAGATGAGAATTGCCTTGTCTGCGGAGAGCGACTCAGGCGGTCGCGCGCACCGCCACCTCGTACTTCCCGACCGAGGTCCGCTGACCGGGAGTCTCGTCGCTCGGCATCGCGCTCAAGGTCGCGTCGGCTCGGTTGTAGTCGTCCTCGTTCTCGAAGAAGAGGATCACCGTCGCCTTCTCCGCCCCCGCGTCGTAGAGCATCACGATTTCCGTCGCCGGGATGTCGTCCGGGCGCCCCTCGTTCATCTGCGCCTTCATCTGCTCGACCCGCTCCTGGCCGACTCCGTCGAACGAGACAACACGTGCAAGCGCCATAAGAGCCTCCTATCACTCGGTGCTGGCCTGCCTCGACCCAGGCTCTCACAGAGACATCGAATGCGCCACCGGTGTGTGTGTAAATCCGGCGCAGAGAAGAGGGGCTCTAGTGACTAGTGCGTGTGACCGTGCCCGCCCCGCACCGTCCACCACGAGTCCCAGGTGATCTTGAGGATGATGGCGGTGATGCCGAGCCCGATCAGCGGGTCCGCGACCGGCAGTCCGAGGGCCACCACGATCGCGCTGGCGATGACGGCAAGGCTGACGTAGGAATCCGCGCGGGCGTGATTGCCGTCGGCGATCAGCGCCGGGCTGCCGAGGCGCTCGCCCGCCCGGGTGCGAACGATCGCGGCGATCCAGTTGCCGGCAAAGCCGACCAGCCCGCCCGCGGCGAGCGCGAGCAGATGCGTCGGGGCCTCTGGATGGACCAGGCGAGTGATCGACTCGATGCCCGCCACGCAGGCCGAGATGAAGATCGCCGCGACGACGAAGAGGCCGGCGATCCGCTCGGCGCGCTGGGAGCGCATGAGAAAGGCCGCGCCGATGGGGATCGCCGTCGCCGCGTCGCCGAAGTTGTGGATCAGGTCGGCGAGCAGTGCGACGCTGCCGCTGAGGAGGTAGATGGCGACCTGCGCCAGGGCAGCGATCCCGAGGACGGCGAGGGAGACCGCGACCGCGCGAAGACCCTCGCGCGAACGTTTGATGCTGGGGTCGATCAGGCCATGGCTGTGACCATGCCCTTCGTGATGTTGATCGGCGTGAGCGTGAGGGCCGTGATGTTTCACACGGCGGTTCCGACCAGGGCCCCGACGCCCGCGGTCACTGCCATCGCGGTCGCGCCCCAGAAGACGACGCGAAGGACGGCTCGGGGGATCGGCGCGCCACCGAGCTTGGCGCCCAGCGCACCGAGCGCGACCAGCGCCAACAGGGTCACGAGGACGCAGGCGACGATCCGGCTCGATGAGCCGAAGATGCCGATCGCCAGCAGGGGCAGAAAGGCGCCGACCGCGAACGAGAGAGCCGAGGCCCCGGCCGCCTGCAGCGGCCGGGCACGGCGATCCTCTGGCAGGCCAAGCTCATCGCGCGCGTGCGCTTCGAGCGCGTCGTGCTCGGTGAGGCCGCGCGCGACTTCGGCGGCGAGCTCCGGCTTCAACCCCCGATCTTCATAGATACCGGTCAGCTCCCGCAGCTCTCCCTCCGGGTCGGTCGCCAGCTCGTACCGCTCGAGCTGGAGATCTGCGTCCTCGGTATCGCGCTGGGAGCTGACCGAGACGTACTCGCCCGCCGCCATCGAGCCGGCGCCGGCCATGAGACCGGCCACCCCGGCCGTGAGGATCGCGCTCCGCGAAGCGCCCGACGCCGCAACCCCGAGAACGAGGCTCGAAGTCGAGAGGATGCCGTCGTTAGCGCCAAGAACGGCAGCGCGAAGCCAGTTCGAGCGGAGGCTGAGGTGCCCCTCGGCGTGAAGCGGTCCCCACGGCACACCGCGAGGCTATCGACGAAATAGCGGAGGGGGTGGGATTCGAACCCACGAGCGCCTTGCGACGCCAACAGTTTTCGAGACTGCCCCGTTCAACCACTCCGGCACCCCTCCAGGGCACTGCAGAGCCGAATCCTAACGACGCGGAATCTGGGGGAACGAATGGCTCGTGCTCAGACCCGAGTCCAGCGAGCTCCGGCTCCCGAGCCTTCTGGCTTTATCTTGCCTGCGTCGCGGAGCTCGGTCAGGACGAGCCGAATCGTCGCGAGGCTAATTCCGGGAAGCGCGCGCTCAACATCTCGGCGACGGAACCTGGAGGGCGCCTGCCCGAGGATGTAGGCGCGAACTCTTTCCTGCTTGTTGCCGAGCTGTTCGCCGGCGTCCGCGACCTTTTTCTCGAAGTCGTCATAGGCAGAGGCAAGAACACGCGCCAGATAGGTGATCCAGGGCCAAACATCGTGCTTGCCCTCATGCCATTTGCGCTGTGAGTCATAGAGGGTCTCGTAATAGGTGTTCTTCGATTCGAAGATCCGCTGCTCGAGACTGACATAGCGGGCGACCCGATAGCCCTGGGCGAGCAGCTCATACGTAGTGAGCAGACGGGCGAGGCGACCATTGCCGTCTGCCACGGGGTGAATGGCGAGGAAGTCCAGGACCAGAGCCCCGATCAAGATCAGGGGATGGGTTCGCTCCTCGGCCTTCGCCTCCCCGTAGCGGACGAGGAGCTCGCTCAGCGCGAACTCGGTCTTCTCGGGGGGGGTCGGCTCAAAGACCACCTCTTTACGGCCGCTCTCGTAAGAGACGATCAGATTCTGATCACTCTTCAAGTGCCCGCCGTTTCCGTCGGTGTACTGAAAGAGCAGGCGGTGCAGGTGCAGGACCAGAGGAATGCTCAGCTCCTCATACTCCTCCAGCCTCATCAGCATGTCGATCGCGTCCCGGTAGCCGGCAAACTCACGCTCGTTGCGGTTGCGGTAGCGGTGCGAGCCCTCCGCGATCCGCTCGGCGCGCTCGCCGTCAACGATGACGCCCTCGATCGCGTTGGACGCGGTGATCGAGGCAACTCGGGCATTGTCGGCAAGCTGCCGTAGAAGCTCCGGGCGCTGATCCTCAAAGAGGCGCTCTTGTCCCCGACCGGTGTCGATCCGCGCCAGAATCGCCCCGAGCGCACGCGGCTGGGATCCAAAGCTCATATCGAGATCGATGAAGCTCTGCATGGAGCTAATCCTCTCATAATGGCGCTAATCAAGCCGTAAATTAGCTTTATTATCGGGTTCTTAGCGCTATTTCTGGCGCTCGATCAAGAACCGAGAGGTTTCCGCCGATGCAGCAGCGTGCAAGGCAGCCCCCAGACCCGAATCGGGCGGTTCTTCGATCGCCATCCCCTGTTGTTGCGCTCGCTGGCGATCGTTGCCCTACTCTGGGGCGTCGGCTATCTGATCTGGCGGATCGGCTGGAGCAGCCAGGGGGCAAGCCCGGTCGCCTACGGGATGCTGCTGGTGACCGAGATCTACGGCCTCTGGGCGCTCGGCACGCTGGCCTGGTTCTCCTGGTCGCGACCGCCGGCCCAGCGCCCGCCGGCGACGCCGGGGCGCGCGGTCGACGTCTACGTCTGCACCCACGACGAGCCGAGCGAGGTGATCGCGGCGACGCTGGCCGGCTGCCGCGCCCTCACCTACCCGCACACCACCTACCTGCTCGACGACGGGCGGCGGCCGGAGATGGAGGAGCTGGCGAAGCTGGCCGGGGCCGAGTACCTGACCCGGCCCGACAACTCGCACGCCAAGGCCGGCAACATCAACGCCGCGCTGGAGCGCACCGAGGGCGAGCTGGTGCTGATGCTCGACGCCGACCACGTGCCGATGCCCGACGCGCTCGACGCGATGGTCGGCTACTTCGACGACGAGCGCATGTGCCTGGTCCAGAGCCCGCACGACTTCTTCAACCACGACTCGGTCCAGCACTACGTCGTCGGCCGCCACGAGCAGTCGCTCTTCTACCGCGTCGTCTGCCCCGGCAAGGACCGCCACGGCGCCGCCTACTGGTGCGGCTCGGCGGCGCTGATCCGGCGCCAGGCGCTGCTCGAGATCGGCGGCGTCGCCACCGAGACGATCGCCGAGGACTTCCACACGACGATCCGCATGCAGCGCAATGGCTGGAAGAGCCGCTACCACGACGAGGTCCTGGTCCAGGGCCTCGCGCCGCACGACCTCGATGCCTACCTGCTGCAGCGCGACCGCTGGGCGCGCGGCAACCTCGCCGTCTTCACCCTGCCCGAGTCCCCCCTGCGCGCCTCCGAGCTGGCGCCGCTGCAGCGCCTCTCCTACTTCGCCAGCCTCTTCGCCTACTTGGCGCCGCCGATGCGGCTGCTGCTGATGGCGACCCTGGGCCTGGTGCTGTGGACCGGCGAGCTGCCGATGAAGATCAGCGTCGTCGCCCTCGCCGCCCTCTGGCTCCCGTACGTGACGCTCAACCTCGGCGCCGGCGCCGCGCTCGCCCGCGGCTACATGAAGATCGGCGAGACCGCCCACTACGAGCTGCTGACGATGGAGATCTACACCCGCGCCCTGCGCTGCATCTTCCGCCCGGGGCGCACCTCCTTCAAGGTGACGCCGAAGCAGGGAACCGGCGGCGGCGGGATCGAGTCGGTGCGCAAGCTGCACCTGGTGCTGCTCTGCGCCGTCGTCGTCGGCGCCGGCACGGTGCTGCGCCTGCTCGACTTGGCGGGTGCCGGACCGCTGCCCGACCTGCCGGGGATCGCCGCCGTGATCGTGCCGCTGCTCGGCCTGGTCGAGCTGCGACGCATCCTGCGCACCCTCTTCGCCGTCGGCCGCCGCCAGCAGCGCCGCCTCGTCTACCGCTTCGAGGGCGACGCGCCGGCCGAGTGCTACTCCGAGGAGGGCAACGTCAACGGCCGCCTGATCGACGCCAGCGCCGCCGGCGTCGGCTTGGTCCTCGACGCGCCGCTCACCATCGGCGCCAAGCCGGCGGTCCTGCTCGAGCTCCACGACGCGGCCGGCGAGTCGCACGAGGTCGCGGCCCAGGTCGAGGTTCGCTCCTGCCGCGAGGTGGAAGGGCGACACTTGGTCGGCGCGACGATCACCGAAATCGATGGCAACTCGCGCATGCGCCTGATGGAGTGGTGCTACGTCGTCTGCTGCCACGAGCGCCTGCGCGGCCACCGCCCCGCGACCCCGATCCCGGTCGAGGAGGCAATCGTGCTGCCGCTGCCGTCGCCCGAGGCCGCACCGGCGGCCGCCGTCGCCTGACCCGCCGCAAGCAATACCCTTGCTGAACCCACGGAGAGGTGTCCGAGTGGCTTAAGGAGCGCGACTGGAAATCGCGTGGGCGGGGTTAACCCGCCTCGTGGGTTCGAATCCCACCCTCTCCGCTTCCGTTCTCGTCCCCGAGCAAGTTCCCCGCCGCTGGCTCGTTATGTCGAGCGGTAAAGGTTTTTCGCCGCCGCGTCGATGGGTATCCGCGCCTGTTGATAGGAACTGGGCACAAATTGTCGGCATCTGATGTCATAACCAAAGCTCGTAACCGGTAAAGGCAATTGATCTAATGGCTCCTCAGCAAACAGGACCGTCTTCAGTGCAGAAGACGAAAAAAACCCAGGCTGTCGGGTCAGGCCAAAAAGCCAAAGCGGGAGATCCTGGTCGGTCGCGTCGAATAGAGCTCCGGTACAGCATCAAAAAATTGCACGACATGCGGGACGAACGAGCCCGCGCCAGCGCTCTTTGGCAGCGACCCGGCAGCACGCAGGACTGACTCAGACCAACCGGTTGATGAGCAGTTCCTGGCCTACCGCCTCAAGGCCTTCTTCGATCTGACCAACGAGGTCGCTGCGCTCTTCCAGGCTGTCGCTGAGGTCGCTTTCCTCGGGAGGCAGGTTGGTCGAGAGCGTGACCACACCGACGAGAAGTCTTCCGTAGCGATGTTTGGCGCCGGTGGTTTTGGAGATGATCGGCACCCCCATGACCTGCGCCCAGCGCGAGTGCTTGGAGGCCGGTAGCAAGCGCCTGCTGGAGACGCCCTCGAACGCCTGCCTCAGCGGGATGTCATATACGGAGCGCTCCACCCTGCGGCTAAGACTGCTCGGGACGCTCCGCTGCTGGGCATACTCGTTTCCGGCCCACAGAAAGAGCTCCAATCGATCATGCAGGTAGCTGCGCGCCCAGATATGGATAGCCAGCTCGTCCGCGATCGAAGTCAGCTCTATCGAGTTCATCATGATCTCTTCGAGCGTGAGCTGAAGCTCTTGGCTGACATTACGCTGCAGCTCCGCGAATTTCCCCTGACCGAGCTTGGTGTCGGCGTCGAGTTCGTAGTGCCCCTTGAAGGCCTTTTGCCAAGCATCGAGACGCTCCCCGTACTTGCTCTTTGACTCCCAGTAGAGCGATGACTGTTTCTCGGGTTTTTTCTTACGCCTAGCTGCCTTTTCCCTGAGCAGGTCGACCGCCACACCCATCTCGTGGATCACCTGTGGAATCTGGGCGAAGTTCTTGAGGTGTTTCATCGGCCTTACACCAAGCATCTGCAGTCGCTGCGCCTCCAGCTGCTTCAGCTGCTTGATCATCGGCTCGTCGTCATCGGGGTCGGCGCCCTCGTAGCTGACTTCGTTGAAGGCCAAGACGTACCGCGAGCCCTTGAGCGGCTGCAGCGCATCACCTTCTTTTTCTTCTTCTTCTTCTTCTTTGGCTTGCCGAGCCATCGCCGAGTAGAGAGCTGTCAGCACATCGTTGTCTTCGAGGCTGAGCCCCACCATCAGGCAGTTGCTGTCCTTCAGCATTCCCTCGAGCAGCATCTGGGCCAGGTGCTGCGACTTCGCGTAGTCGGCCTCGGTGAGGAGGATCGGAGTGATGCCGCCATCGCGATTGCGGAAGTCGACGGCCCCATGCAGGTGGAACACCTTCGGTTCGTGCTTTTTCTCCGTCTGGGCAAAGCCCTCCTCGATCGCCTCCTCGATCGCCTCCTCGATCGACTTGTCGCTGTCGTCGTCGAGAGAGGCGTCGTCGAGACCGAAACCGCTCACCGGGCCCATCTGCCTGGGGAGGACCTCGCACACGTATTTTTCCAGCGCGATCTCCAGCAGCGGGTCGTAGTTCGTGGTGACAATTCGGGTTTTCAGACCGGCCTTGAACCGTTCCCGGTACAGCTTTGCGATCTCCTTGGCGGTGGGCCCGGGCTTGGGGGGTTGCGGCTCAGGGTAGAGGGCTAGGCTGAGGATCTCGTGGCGTCGGTGCGCCCCGACTATCGCGTCGGCGATGACCGCAATGTGGCCTGGCGAGGCAAAGTTTTCGAGGAACTCGTGGGGAATCGCGTTGCGCCGATTCCTCGACTCCGTTGTCAGCTCGATCTCGCTCTGGATGAGAAGGGCGAGGTTGATGTATCTGGAAATCAGACGTTTCCAGTCGGGAAGGCCGGCCTCGATCGAGCACCCCGCGCCGACGAAGATGAGCAGATCGTCCGACATCGCCAGATCGACGATCTTGTGGAACTCCTGGTTGTGGCGCGAAAAGAGTTGCATGCCCGGCGAGAGGCTCCCTTCACTGATGGAGCGCGGCACCCTTCCCGGTCGACGTGGTCAAACGGGACCCCAGCTCAATATTTAGGTACCGCAGAAGTCCTTAGTAAAGGCTAGCGGAATCGGTGCAATCCGGTTCGGATTTTCAGCTGGAATTTCTCTTCGAAGCGAAGAACTCGCGCAGCAGCGTCGCGCACTCGGGCTCGAGCACGCCGCCGGTGACCTCGGGGCGGTGGTTGAGGGCCGGCTCGGCGAGGACGTCGAGGACGCTGCCGGCGGCGCCGGCCTTGGGGTCGGGGGCGCCGTAGACGACCTGGGGGATGCGGGCGAGAACGATCGCGCCGGCGCACATCGCGCAGGGCTCGAGCGTGACGTAGAGGGTGGTCTCGGGCAGGCGCCAGCCGCCCAGTGCCTCGGCGGCGGCGCGGATCGCGAGGATCTCGGCGTGGGCGGTGGGGTCGGCGCGCAGCTCGCGCTCGTTGCCGGCGGCGCCGAGCACTTCCTCGCCGCGAGCGAGGACAGCGCCGATCGGGACGTCGCCGTGGTCCTCGGCCGCGCGGGCGCGCTCGATCGCCAGAAGCATCATTCGCTCCTGCAGGGCTTCATTGGCACCGACCTCCATACATGGGGGAGTATGTGTCACTACAACTTCGGTGGCGGGCTCGTGTTAGGGGGATGCTCGCCGGGATGCAGGGATTTCGGGAGCTCAGAGACAAGATGAACCGCCGATTTTCGATCGCCGCCCCGACCCTGCTCGCGGCCCTGGCCCTCTCCTGCGGCGCCGGCTTCGCCGCGCCCGCGCCCGCAGTCGGCCCGGCGCACGGCTTCGTCCCGCATCAGGTGGTCCTCAAGCTCGCCGGGGCGCGCGCCCGCACGGTGACCCTGCCGCGGCGCGCGAGCGTGCGCGCGGCGGTAACGGCCCTGCGCAGCGACCCCGCGGTCGCCTACGCCACGCCGAACTTCGTCGCGACCGCCTCGGCGAAGTCGAGCGAAGTGACCAACCCGGTGCCGAACGACCCCGGCCCGATCGGCGGGCCGCCCGGCCCGCCCGGGGGCTGGGTCTACAAGCAGTGGAACTTCCTGCCCTGGGAAGGAGCGCCGACGCCGCTCGTGCCGGTCTCCCCGGGCGGCATCGACGTCGTCGGGGCCTGGGAAAACCTCGAGGCCGAGGGCCGGCCCGGCGGCAAGGGGATCACGGTCGCCGTGCTGGACAGCGGCATCGCCTACCGCTCGAAGCCGCCGCGCTTCAAGCGCAGCCCCGACTTCACCGCCAACCAGTTCGTCCCCGGCTACGACTTCGTCGATGACGACAAGCTGCCGCTCGACGAATTCGGTCACGGCACCCACGTCGCCGGCACGATCGCCGAGAAGACGAACAACGGCATCGGCCTGGTCGGCATCGCCTACCGGGCGAAGTTGATGCCGGTGCGGGTGCTCGACGCCCACGGGCGCGGGCGCGCCGACGAGATCGCCAAGGGCATCCGCTTCGCAGCCACCCACGGCGCCGACGTGATCAACATGAGCTTCAACTTCGGCTGCGCCCGCGAAGTGCCGGTCGTAGACGAAGCGCTGCGCCTGGCCTACCGGCGGGGAGTGGTCGCGGTCGCATCGGTCGGCAACCTCGGCTCGGAGACCTGCGTCTCGCCGCCGGCGACCAGCCCTCATGTGATCGGCGTCGGCGGCAGCACGGAGGGCGGCTGTCTCGGCGCCTACACGCTGTCGGGCCGCGACGTCGACGTGGTGGCTCCGGGTGGTGGGCCGCCTGCGCCCGGCTGCGCCTCGATCTTCTCCAGCCCGATCTACCAGGTGACGCTGAAGCCGGGCAGCACCAACCGCTTCGGTGAGCCGCGCAGCTACATCGGCACCTCGATGTCGGCGGCGCACGTCTCGGGCGTCGCCGCGCTGGTGCTGGCCAGCGGCACGGTCACCCGCAAGCCCGGCCCGGGTCGGGTCGAAGCGGTCACCAAGCGCCTGCGCCGCACCGCCCGCGACCTGGGCGAATCGGAACTGCGGCAGGGCGCCGGGCTGATCGACGCGGCCGCGGCGACGGAACCGAGCGGCTGAGGAATCTGCCGCTAAGTCGTTCGGATGATGATCACGCTGCAGGGAGCGTGATGGGAGATGTTGTTCGGCACGCTGCCGAGCAGAAAGCGGCGGGCGCCGGTCATGCCCTTGTTGCCGACGACGATCAGGTCCGCCTTGGTGTCTTCGGCGACGTTGAGGATGCCCTCGGCGGGATCGCCCTCGACCGGGTGGGTCGAGACCTCGATGCCCTCCTTGCGCGCCGCAGCGGCGGCGGCGTCGAGCACCAGGTTGACGTCCTCGCGCGGGCCGATCTCATACTGGACGTCCCGCGGGGCTTCCTCCCGCTCTTCCTCCAGGCGCCGTTTGGAGACCGGCTCGTAGGCGCTGACGATGCTGAGCTGGGCGCCGGAGAGCTTGGCCAGGTCCACGGCCTGGCGAACCGCCTCGGCGGCCGTATCCGACCCGTCGGTCCCAACCACGATGCGAGTGAACACGCCGCCCTCCTCTGCTCGGTCGCTGAACGCGGCCGATACTAACGCGAGCCGTGGGCGCCGGTGATGGAGTTGTGGTTACGGGCGGGCAGGCCGCGGAAGCCGTCGCCGAGGATTTCCGTCGGCGTCGTCGCCAGGCGCACGATCGCGATCGCCATCGAGGCGACCAGGCAGAGGATCAGCACCAGCATTCCCACCTTCCACAGTCCGGGCATTAGTCTGATCTCATCATGGAGAAGGTCGCCGACGGGGTCTGGCTGCTGCGCGGGGACACTCGCAAGTCGATGAACATCTACTTCCTCGAGGACGGGGACGGGGTCGTCCAGTTCGACGCGGGGACCAAGGCGATGACCAAGGCCGCGCGCGAGGCGGGCCAGCAGCTCGGCGGCATCAAGCGCGTCGTCCTCGGCCACGCCCACGCCGACCACCGCGGCACCGCCCCGGCGATGGGCGCTCCGGTCCTCTGTCACGCCGATGACGTCGCCGACGCAGAAAGCGACGCCGCGATCGCCCCCTACATGGAAATCTCGGAGCTGCCCGCACCCGCCCGCTGGCTCTATCCGCTGCTGCTGCGGCGCTGGGACGGCGGCGCGGTGAAGATCGCCGACACCGTCGCCGAGGGCGATGACGTGGCGGGCTTCGAGGTCGTCCACTTCCCCGGCCACGCGCCCGGCCTGATCGGGCTCTGGCGCGAGACCGACCGCCTGGCGATCGTCAGCGACGTGATCTACCTGATCGACTCGACCAAGATGGGACGGCCGCTGCCGAAGGGCGAGGCAAGCGTCCCTCACCCCGCCTGGAACTGGGATCACGCCAAGGCGAAGGACTCGATCCGCAAGCTGGCGGCGCTGGAACCGGAGCTGGTTTGCGCCGGTCACGCCGAGCCGCTACGGGGACCGAACCTGCGGCCGGCGCTGGAACGGGCAGCCGAGAGGTACTGAGCGAGCAGCGGCGAGGGCCGCCGCTGCCATAGTTTCCGCCCCTGATGATCGGGACCTACGCCTCGGCGGCGCTGATCTGCGCCGTCTCGCTGCTGGTGGGACGCGCGATCCTCGGCCTCGCCGGCGGAGGAGACTCGCGCCGCTGGCTCGCGCCCGCTGTCGGCTTCGGCGCCGTGCTGACGGTCACCGGCATCCTCGCCCGCGCCCCTGGGCACGCGACCACGGCGACGCTGGGACTGGTGGCGCTCGTGATCGTCGCGGCCGCCCTGCTCTGGTGGGGACCGCGGCGCCCGGGCGAGGCTTCGGCGCTGCTGCGCGAGGGGTTGCCGCTGGCCGTCGTCGTCGGCCTCGTCCTCTCGATCCCCTTCGCGGTGAGCGGGCGCTGGGGCGTGATCGGCGTCGGCTTCAACAACGACCTCGGCCTGCACCTGGCCTGGGCCGAGTGGCTGCGCAGCGGCCTCGGGCCGGCGCCGGAAGCGGGCTACCCGCTCGGCCCTCACGCCCTGGCCGACGCGATCGCCGCGGTGCCGGGCATCGGCCTCGGCCAGGCCTTCGTCGGCGAGATCTTCGCGATCGGCATCCTCACCGCGCTCACCGCCCTGGTCGCGCTCGACGACCTCGGCCCGGCCCGGCGCCTGCTCGCCGCGGCGCTGGTCGCGATCCCCTACCTCGGCGCCTCCTACTTCGCCCAGGGCGCCTTCAAGGAGACCGCCGAGGCGCTCTTCGTCCTCGCCTTCGCCCTGCTCCTGCACGACGTCGACCGGCAGCGCCGAGCCGGCGAGGGGCCCGACAGCAGGGCGATGCTGGGCGCCGCGATCGCCGGGCTCGCTCTGATCACCGGCATCTTCTTCTCCTACAGCTTCGCCGGGCTCGCCTGGCCGCTCCTGGTCTTCTTCCTCTGGGCGATCGCCGTGCCGCCGTTGCGGCGCGCGCTCTACCCGTGGCACTGGCTCTCCACCCTGCGCCAGCCCGCCGCGCTGCTGAGCATCGGTGTGCTCGTCGCCCTGGCGGTGCTCACCGTCGTCGGGCCCTTCGCCTTCATCCACGGCTTCAACCGGGTCGCCGGGACCAACACCTACGGGCCGGTCTCGCCGATCGAGACGCTCGGCGTCTGGTTCACCTCCAACTACCGGCTCAGCTCGGCCGGCGGCGCCCAGCTGACCGGGCTGGCGACCGCGATCGCGGCGCTGGCGGTCCTCGCCGGCGGCGTCTGGTGGCTGCGGCGCCGCCAGTACGCGGTGCCGATTGCGCTCGTCGCCTGCGCCGTGCTCTACCTGGCGGCGCTGGCCGGCAGCGGCGAGTACTCGCAGGCGAAGGCGCTGATGATCGGCGCGCCGCTGGCGATGCTGATCGCGATCCGCCCGCTGCTCTCCGAGCTCGGCCTGCGACGGGTCCGCATCTCCTCCCGGACCGGCGAACCGAAGGCGAACATGGGCCTGCGCGTGGCCTGGGCCGGCCTGGCGGTCGTCTTCGTCGCCGGCGCGGCCTACTCGAGCCTGCTGGTCCTGCGCGACGCGCCGATCGGCCCGCCCGGGCACGGCTCGGAGCTGCGCGCCTTCATGCCGATCGTCCGCGGCGAACCCGTGCTCTACGCGGGCCAGGACCGCTACGCGGCTTACGAGCTGATGGGGGCCGACACCCACGTGCCGCTGGTCGAGTTCCCCGACGCCGAAGTCTCGCCCAACCCGGAAAAGCCCTTCGACACCGGTGACGCCTACAGCCCGATCGACTTCGACTCCTTCTCCAAGGGCACGCTTGACCGCTTCCCCTACGTGATCACCGGCCGCGCCGCCTGGAACAGCGAAGCGCCGCCCAACTTCCGCCGCGTCGCCTCCACCCCCTCCTACGTCCTCTGGAAGCGCACGGGCCCCACAGCCGAAGATCGCCACGTCCTGCTCGAGGGCACCGAGGCAGGAGCGGAAGTGAAATGCGCCTCGCCGGAGATCCGCATCCTCACCGCCAACCCCGGCCGCGCCGGCCTCTTCCCGCAAGCGACGATCGGGGGCAAGGGCAAGTGGAGCCCGGACTCGATCCTGCAGACCGGCGAGGAAGCGAGCCAGGCGCTGAACCTGCCGCGGGGCCGCTGGCAGCTCTCACTCCAGTACTTCTCCCCCTTCGGCCTGACCCTCAGCGCACCGGGTTTCAGCCAGCCGCTGCCGGCGGCGCTCGACGGCCGGCGCCCAAGCACGATCAGCCTCGCCAGCAACGGCCAGTTCTGGCCCGCCGGCACCGTCGACAGTCCAGGCGGCCAGGTCCACTTCACCGTCACCGCAGCCGGCGCCAGCACCCTGCAGAGCCTCAGCCGCTACGCCGGCAACGCCGAACTGGGCGAGCTGGTCGCGGTCAAAGCGGAGCCGCACCGCACCGTGGCGCTCGCCAAGAGCTGCGGCCACTGGCTCGACTGGTACGAAGCCGACGAAGTGCCTTAGGGCGATCGGCCTCGATCGCGGCTTTGATCCGCGCCAGTTTGCTCAAAGAACGTGAAGCGAGAGTTGACCCACCCGGAGTGTGGTCAACTCTCGCTTGAGCATTCCTGAGCAGTGCTCCCAGCGACCTAGTCCTAAGTCGAAAGTCGCCTAAGGCCGCCTGACCAAGCAGATCAAGGACGCAGTGAGCGCCGCGTGCTCTGCACGCAAGCGAGCGAGGACGCCGATATGCGCCGCGTCAGGCGGCCTTAGGAGGCGGCCTTGGCCGCTATGCGGTCGTCGGTGGGGCGGATTACGTCCCAGACGAGGCCGACCTTCTCCAGCGAGTCGATGACGATCGCCGAGATGTCGACCTGCCAGCGGCCGAGGCCGTGGGTGGCGGAGGTGGGGAAGGCGTGGTGGGTGTTGTGCCAGGCCTCGCCGAAGGTGGGGATCGCGATCAGGGCGAGGTTGCGCGACTCGTCGGTGGTCTCGAAATCGCGCTTGCCGAAGGTGTGGCAGAGCGAGTTGATGCTGTAGGTGAAGTGGTGAAGGACGAAGACGCGGACCAGGCCGCCCCAGAGCAGGCCGGTGAGGCCGGCGAAGAGGGTGCCGCCGATGATCCAGCCGAGCGCGAAGGGCAGCATCAACCCGCCGATCGCCCAGATCAGGAAGGTGCGGTCGACCCAGTTGATGATCGGGTCTTTGATCAGGTCCGGCGCGAAGCGTTCCTTGTTGCCGCGCTGGGTGTGGATGAAGAGCCAGCCCATGTGGGCGTGGTAGAGGCCGCGCAGGGCGCCGCTCCAGCCGTGGCCGTGATCGACATGGGGGCTGTGCGGGTCCCCGACTTCGTCGGAGAAGGCGTGGTGCTTGCGGTGGTCGGCGACCCAGGAGATCACCGGGCCCTCGATCGCGGCCGAGCCGAGGATGCCGAGCAGGCCGTGCAGCCAGTTGGTCGTTTTGAAGCTGCGGTGGGTGAGGTGGCGGTGGAAGCCGACCGTGATCCCGATCCCGGTGAAGAAGTACATGCCGAGAAAGAGGAAGACGTCGCTCCAGTGCAGGGCGCTGCCCCAGACCTGCCAGGCGGCGAGGCCGAGCGCGAGAAAGGGGATCAGCGTCACCAGGCCGGTGATGATGCGGTCGCGCGTCTCGTTGGCGACCGGCTGAATATCTGAGGGGAGGGGTCCCGCACCTGCCATTAGGAGCGGCGATCATACGGGCTCCGGGGCCGGGAAAGGTAAAGTCGCGCTCTTGGCGTTCTCAAGCACCGCCCCTCTTCGCCGCGAGATCGAGTCCCGAATCCCAGAGCGGCCGTTCACGGTCGAGTTCTGGGACGGCACCAGCCTGCCCTCGACCGACGGCAGCGGGCCGACCTTCTTCGTGCGCTCGCCGCGCGCCGCCGCCCACGTCCTGCGGGCTCCCGGGCAGCTCGGCCTCGGCCGCGCCTACGTCAGCGGCGACATCGAGGTCGACGACATGGACGCGGTGATCGAGGTGCTCGACAACTGGCAGGCGCCACCGCTCGACGGTGCGGCCAAGCGCAAGCTCCTGCTCGGCGCCGTGCGCGCCGCCGGTATACAGCGGCCGCCGCGCCGTCCCGACGCCGAGCTCGTGCTCAGCGGTCGCCGCCACAGCAAGGAGCGCGACGCCAAGGCGGTGCGTCACCACTACGACGTCTCCAACGAGTTCTTCGCCCTCTTCCTCGACGAGTCGATGACCTACAGCTGCGCCTTCTGGCCGGAGGGGACCGAAACCCTCGAGCAGGCCCAGGAAGAGAAGCTCGACACGGTGGCGCGCAAGCTGGCGCTCAAAGAGGGCGAGCGGGTGCTCGACGTCGGCTGCGGCTGGGGCGCCTTCCCCCTGCGCGCGGCGACCAAGTACGGCGCCCGCGTGCTCGGCATCACCCTCTCCCCTCCCCAGGCCGAGAAGGCCCGGCAGCGGGCCGAGGAGGCCGGGGTCGCGGACCGGGTCGAGATTCGGGTGATGGACTACCGCGACCTCGCCGCCAGCGGCGAGCGCTTCGACGCGATCGCCTCGATCGGCATGGTCGAGCACGTCGGCGAGGTCCAGATCGACGAGTACGCCCGCACCCTGGCCGGCCTGCTCGAGCCGGGGGGCCGCCTGCTCAACCACGGCATCACCCGCCTGCGCCACACCGACCCCGAGGCCGGTGCCTTCACCGAGCGCTACGTCTTCCCCGACGGCGAACCGATCCACCTCTCGCGCGTGCTGCTGGCGCTGGAACGGGCCGGTTTCGTCACCCGCCACGTCTCCGAGCACGGCGCCGACTACGCCGAAACCCTGCGCCACTGGGCTCGCCGCCTCGATGAGAACCTCGACGAGGCGCTGCGGCTCGCCGGCCCAGAACGGGTCCGCGTCTGGCGCCTCTACCTGCGCGCTGCGCGCAACGGCTTCGAGAGCGGCTTCCTCTCGATCTACCAGGCGCGCTGCAGCCTCGCCTAGCGGCGCTGCCTAACCCGCCTCGGCGGAAGCGCGCGAGCGCGCCGCGTCCGGCCAGCGCCGGTCGAGCCACTTCGGCAGCCACCAGCACCACTTGCCGAGCAAATTCATCATCGCCGGCACGACGATGAGGCGGACGACGAAGGCGTCGAGGGCGATCGCCACCGCCTGGGCGACGCCGAAGTTCCTCGTCGTGATGAAGTCCGAGACGGAGAAGGAGAGGAAGACCGCGATCATGATCAGGGCCGCCCCGGTGACGACGTGGGCAGTCCGATCGAGGCCGCCGCTCACGGCGGACCGGGTCGAGCCGGTGCGCACGTACTCCTCGCGGATGCGAGCGAAGACGAACACCTCGTAGTCGAGCGCCAGCCCGAACATCACCATCATCGTCGCCGGGACGACGATGGCTTCGACGTACCCCGGGCCGCCGAGCAGGGAGTTGTCGAAGAGGAGGGCGAGGATGCCGAAGCTGGCGGCGATCGTGAGCAGGTTGATCAGGACGGCGAGAAGCGGCACCGTGAGCGAGCGCAGGACCGGGATCAGGACGAGCAGGGTGACCAGCGAGAGCGCCAGGCGCATCAGCGGCAGACGCGCCTCGGTCGCGTCTTCGGCGGCGGCGTTGGTGGGCCCGACGCCGCCGAGAACCACTTCGTCGCCGCTTGCGCGGGCCAGCCGGGCTGTGTCCGCTTCCACCCGGTCCATGGTCTGACGCCCGGCATCCGTGGAAGTGCCCTCGCGGGGGATGACCAGCATGCGAGCGGCGGTGCCGCCGCGATTGACATTGAGCAGGAAGCCGAGCTGCCGGCGCTGGGCGGGTGGGCTGCCGTCCAGGCTGGCGAGGACGAAGTAGGAAGAGCGGAAGATGCCAGGCGAGCGCTGCCGCACCTGCGCCAGGCCCGATTCGCCGTTTCGCCCCCGCAGCCCGGATTCGATCCGGCCCAGCCCGTCCGTCAGCTGCACCGAGCGCTGCGCTCCCTGCCCGAGGCCGCCGGCGAGCTCTCCCGCGCCGCTCGTGAGCCGCGAGAGGCCGCTGCTCAGGTGTTCGGCTCCGTCTCCCAGGCGCCCCAGCGCCGGCGACAGTCGTTCACCGCCGCGATCCAGTGCCGCGACTCCGTCCGAGACCCTCCTGCTGCCCTTGGCCAGGCGCTGCAGGCCACGGTCCAGCTTGCTCGAAGCGTCGGTGAGCTTTTCGATTCCTTCGCTCGCTTCCTCACCCGACTTGCCCAGGCGCGACGCGAGGTAGTCGCCGACGCCGAACTGCCCATCCGCCCTTTCGATCTCGGCGCCGACGCCTTCGTAGGCGGGATCGGCGGTTTCGCCCGTGCGTATGTCCTTGCCGGTGAGACGCAGGTTGGCTTCTTCGACCGCGGCCAGAGCCGCGCCGTATTCGGGGTCGCTGCGCCCGGCCGACATTCGCTGCAGGGCGTTCCAGGCGGTGGCCAGCCGTTCTTCGGCGGCGCGCAGGGGCGAGTGGGTTTCTCCCAGCCTCGCTTCCCCCGAGCGCATCGCGTTTTGGATCAGGCGAGCACTGCTCGACAGTTCGCCGGTCTGTTCGCCGGCCTTGCCGAGTGCCGCGGCGATGCGACCGGCGCCGTCGCTGGCCCGCGAGGTCCCCTGGGCGACGTTGCCGCTCCCTTTCCCCACGCGCCCGAGGCCCTGGCTGAGCTGTCGCGATCCGTCTCCGACCTCGAGCAGGGCACCGGTCAGCGCTCCGGCCCCACCGTGCGCCGCTTCGAGCCCCGCTTCGAGCCGGCTCGACCCGACCGCCGCCCTGCGCAGCCCCCCCGTGTTCTGGGAAGCGCCTTCGTGGGCTTTGCCGATCCCCGCCGCGAGGCGATCGAGGCCCCGTTCCTGCTTTGCCAGCTCGCCTTCGATGCCGCTGACGCCTTCGACCCCGCGCGCGACCTGGCTCAGCCCGGCCATCGTCGCGACCCCGGGGTCCGCTTCGACGCGGCGCTGAAAGCGCGCCATCTCGTTCAGCTGCGCGGTCGAGGTGACCGGCTCGCCGTGGCCCTTGACGAGAACTTCCAACGGCGCTCCCCATCCAGGGCCGAGCTCGTCTTCCACTTCTTCCTGTCCGAGGCGACTGGGGTCGTCGGGAGGGAGGAAGGCGACGTTCGCCAGGCCGGAGTCGAGCGTGAAGGCCCAGCCCGCGAGCAGGACGAGGGCCGTGACGATCGCGACCACGGCACCGGGGCGGTCGGCGAGCCGCCGCACCCGGCGCAACGACCCGCTCTGGCCCGGCCGACGCATCGGCAGCGCCCAGCGGTCGAGGTTGTCGCCGAGCATCGTCAGCAGGGCGGGGACGACGCAGAGGGCCGAGGCCATGCTGAGCAGCGTCGCGGCGATCACCGCGAGCGAGACCGACTGGGCCGTCGAGCCCGGCAGGGTCAGCATCGCCACGAGCATCGCGAGGATCAGGCCGCAGCCGGCCGGAACGACGGAGCGGTAGGTCGCGATCGCCGTCACCCGCGCCGCCTCGGCCGGCTCGGTCCCTTTGCGACGCTCCTCCCGGTAGCGCGAGACGACCAGCAGCGAGTAGTCGACGCCGAGGGCGAGGCCCATCATCGCGACCACGCCGATCACGAAGAGGTTGAGCTGGACGACGTGGTTGAGCATGGCGAGCAGGCCCCGGGTCATGCCCACCACCGCGCCGCCGACGACGACGGGGAGCACCGCCGCGATCACCGAGCGGAAGACGAGCAGCAGGACCAGCAGCAGGACAGGGACCGCGATCATCTCGCTGAGCCGAGTCGTCCGGTCGGTCGCCTCGCGCAACGAGTCGACCAGGACCGGGAAGCCGGCGACGTGAGCGTGGACGGGGGCGCGTATCTGCTCTCCGATCGCCCGGCGAACCGGCGGCAGGACGACCGTGACGCCCGAGCTTTCGTCGGCTTCGACCCGGACGATCAGGCCGACGACCCCGGGCCTGGGAGCGAGACCGTCGACCCTTCCCCCTCCCGACCACGGCGCCACCACCAGCGTGTGCGGCCTCGCTTCGAGGTCGGCCGCCAGCCGCCGCGCCTGGCGCTCGACCCGAGCGGGCGGGCCCTTCAGCATCACCGTCAGCGCCGATTCGCTGCCGAACTCGCTCTGGGCGATCTCGTGAGCGCGCTCGCTGGGAGTTCCGCCGATGAAGACCTGGTGGATGCCGAGTTCGTGCTCGAGGTTGCGCCCGGCCCCGGCGATGAGGCAGACGAGGACGACCCAGATCGCGACGACGAGCCGTGAGCGCCGTGTCGCCACGGCGGCGATGCGGGGCATCAGGCTCCGCAACGTGCACCGGTGGGTAGGGCCAGCCTGACCGCGTGCCGGGCTCCGTTCTGGCCACGAGCCCGGATTTCGGTGCTCAGCCGTCGCGCCGTGCCGTGGTGGCATGGGCTCGCGTCAAACGAGAGCAGGCCCTCCCCCGGCCCGCCGAAACGCAGGGTGAGGGAGGAGAGCGGCAGGTCCGCCATGCCACTCGTCCTCGTCACCGTGCGACCGTGGGCGCTGACGCTTTCGCTCCTGTAGGAGAGCGTCATCGCGCCGGCGCTGAGCGCGATCCAGGTGTCGGGTGCGCCCTCGCCGCGGGGCTGGACCGCGTAGACGGAGCCGTGCATCGGTTCGCCGAGCAGTGGCGAGAGAACCCGCGCCACCCCGACCTTCGACCCGGGCGGGCAGAGGCTTCGCCGGGCGTCGGCGCGCGAGCAGAGCTCCGCAAGCCCGCCGACGCCGAGCTTCAGGGCGGGCGGCATCGCCAAGGCCATCGAGCGCATCGAGGCATCGGCGGGGCGGAACTTGGCGGTGAAGCGGACGCCGACGTGGTCGTGCCTGCGAAGAGGGGCGCGAGCGAGCAGCTTGGCCCGCCAGCGGGGAGCGAAGCGCAGGCGCCCGCAGCCGCTGACCGGGTAGGGGGCGCTGAGCGAGGCCGAGGCCCCTTCCTGCGATGCGAAGGCGGCGTCGAGCGAGTGCGGCCCGCAGGAGGTCGGGTTGCGAAGCAGGCCCGGCCGATCGAAGGCGAGCGCGATCTCGCGGAAGCGAATCGGCATCCCTTCCACCGAGCTGGGCAGGCGATCGGTGGCGATGGTGACGCGGCCGCTCTCGGGGTCGATCCGGATCGAGGAGCGGGCGGCGACGGTGCCGAGGTCGAAGGGGCCGATCCTGCCGCCGAAGGTCATCACCATGCTGAAGGGCGAGCGCCCGTACGGCCCGGCCTCGTACAGGGCGCCGCTGAGGAGGGCGGAGCTGAGGCCCGAGCCCACCTCCGCCTGCACCGAACCGACGCGACTGGCGGCCGGGCAGGCGCCGGCGGCAGCGAGCGAGTCGGGGCAGGCCTCGACAGCGCCCAGCGCGGTGCTGAGGCCGGCCGGCATGGTGAAGCTGAAGCGAGCGGGAAGCGCTTCCCCCGAACTGCGATGCAGCACGGCGGAAAGCGAGGTGACGTGGCCGGCCCGATGGCTCGATGCCGCGATCGACAGCTGCGGGGCGAAGGGCAACGGCCCGGGGCAGGTCAGGCCGGGCAGGACGCTGGCGATCTGCGTGGTCGCGGTCGAGTCGACGGCGGGACCGTCCCCGTAGGGGACGAAGTGGCCCGAACCGGTAACCGGCCCGCAGCCGAGCGGCGTGGCGAGAAGCGCGGTCGAGCCGGTGCCGAGGTCGAGCGAGACCCTCTCGATCGCGACCTGGGGCAGGTCGCGCAGGGCCATCCTGATCTGGCCGGATGGATCCGGCTGCAGGCTGGTGACGAACTTCAGCGGCGCCCCGGGCCTCGCGGCGACGACGAAGAGCCGCAGGCGTTCGGTTCCGGCCGGCTCGCCCAGGTAGACGGCGCCGGTCACCGCTTCCGGCAGCGCCGCCGCTTCGAGTTCGACGGTTCCCACCCGCGAGGCGGCGGGGCAGGTCGCGGGATCGGTGCTGCCGAGACCGAGCTGCGCGCCGGTGCATAGCGCCAGGCCCGTCGCCGCCCCCGGGGAGACCGCGATGCCCGGCGGCAATTCGATCGAGACGTCCCGCAGCTGGGCGCTTGCCAGTTCGCCTCCTTCTTCCTGGGGCACGCTCACCGTCATCGCCAGACCGGTCGGGGAGTCGGCGACGGGGTCGCTCAGATGCATGGTCAGCCGCGGCGAGAAGGGGAGTTCCTGACAGTCCGTCAGCGGCCCGGCTTCGGCGGTTTCGCTCAGCCATTCGGCGCCTTCTTCGTAGGAGCGAACGCGCAGGGTGAATTCGAGCGGCCCGCAGACCGACGGCGTCGTCAGAAAGGGGACGGGCGCGCCGGAGGGGCCGGCCTGGTGGTTGGCGGGAACGCCCCAGAGTTCGATCGCGGCCGAGTTCAGCGCTTCTCCGGTCAGGTCCGTGGCGATCAGCGTGACGCCGAAGTCGTCGGATCGCTGTTCCAGCTCGAAGGGAACCTCAAGGCCGCTCTTCGAGGTGAAGCCGGGCAGCTCACCGGGTTCGGCTTCGAGCACGTAGAGCGGCTGCGATTCGCCCCCGCTGCCGAAGCTCATGATCCCCACCTGGCTCTCGGGCGGGCATTCCTCGCCTTCTTCGTGCGCCTGCCTCGGGCATGGCGTGACCGCGCTCGTATCGCCGAGGAAGCCCGCCGGCAGGTCGATCGCGAGGTCCCTGAGCGAGGTGCCGGTTCCTTCCGCTTCCAGCGCGAAGTCGATCAGGACCCGATCGGGATGGGACCCGGCCCGATGCTCCGCTTCCCCTTCGGCGTTGAGCATCTGCACCGTGAAGCCGCCGGGAGCGATGCCGAATTCGGCGGCGGTGGCAGCGGGAAGCGGCACCGCGGCGAGGAACGCCCCGAGGCAAACCAACGACAGTCCCAATGCCCTGCGTGCTCGAAGAGCCAAACCTTCCCCTGCGGCATATAACGACGGCTCACTGCAACAGCTTGGGACCGCCGTCCAGCTTACAGCGGAAAACCGCTCTCCACGGTTTCCAATGTGAAGTCAGCATTAGCGTCGCGCAGCTGCTCGACGCTGTAGCTGCCGGTGGCGACGCCGACGACCCTGATCCCTGCGCCGTGGCCGGCTTTGACGTCGCGTGGGGTGTCGCCCACCGCAATGCAGGCGCCGTCGGCAAGCGTCCCGCCGGAGACCATCGCGCCACGAGTGAGCGCCGCCTTGGTCACCTCGGTGCGATCGGCCGAGTCCGAGCCGTAGCCGCCGAAGCTGAAGAAGCGGTTGAGGCGGGCGCGGGCGAGCTTGATGTGGGCGGCCGCCTCGATGTTGCCGGTGACGAGGCCGAGCAGGACGCCGTCCTCGATCAGGCGTGGCAGCAGCTGTTCGATCCCCGGCATCACCCGGTAGCCGTCGGACTCGGCGACGGCGTCGGGCAGGTGCTTGAGGTAGCAGCCGATCGCCTTCGCCCGCTCTTGCGCCGAGCCCTCGCGGCCGATCACCTCGCGGAAGACGATCGCCGCGATCTCGGGGTCGGTCATGCCGGCGTCGGTGTGCTCGGCGACGTCGGCGTCGACCCCGTGCAGCTCCTGGAAGGCTCGCTGCCAGGCGACGCCCCCGGCGCCGCCGGTGACGAGGATCGTGCCGTCGATGTCGAAGAGGACGGCCCGCGCCGCGCCGGCCTCACTCACCGAGCAGTTCCTTCTGCGAGAGCCAGTAGAGCAGGCCGAGGGCGGGCAGGACGAGGATGGCGGCGACGAGGAATACGACGATCACGGTGGCGAGGGTGTCGGGCGGAGCGGCCGACTGGGTGATCTTCAGCGAGGTCGGGAGGAGATAGGGGAACTGGGCGACGCCCCAGCCCCAGATCACCGCGACCACGGCGCCGGCAGCGAGCGGGCGCAGGGCAGCCGGCGGCTTCTCCTGCGGGCGGCGGAAGACGAAGAGGAGCGAGGCGAGGACGCCGATGCCGCAGAGCAGCGAGAGGATCACCAGGGGCAGGCCCTGATCGGTGAGGCGGTCGAAGATGTAGCGGGCTTCGGCGTGCAGCTCGACCAGGCCGAAGGCGGCGGCGATGCCGGCGACCGCGGCGGCGGCGAGGGCCCGGCGGGCGAAGTAGCCCCGCAGCTCGGGATCGCCGAAGCGGTGGGCGTCGGCGATCAGGAAGACGGCGGCGAGGTAGGCGCCGGTGGCGACGAACATCGCCCCGGTCAGCAGCGGCAGTGGCTGCAGCCAGCTCGAGAATGGGTCCCCGTTGCCCCCGCCGGGGACGTTGCCGGCGGCGATCGCGCCGACCACGGCGCCCATGAAGAAGGGCGTCAGGAGCGAGGAGATGGCGAAGGTGGCTCCCGCGGCGCGGCGCCCCGAGAGGCCCTCGATTGACTTGCGGAAGGCGAAGCCGGAGCCACGCAGGACGATTCCCACCGCGGCCAGCGCGATCGGCACGTACAGCGTCGTCATCACCGCGCCGAAGGCGGGTGGGAAGGCGGTCCAAAGCACGACGAGGATGAAGATGAGCCAGACGTGGTTGGCCTCCCAGACGGGAGTGAGCGAGCGCTGGATCAGCGCCCGCGGCCGCTCGCCCCGCTCCGCTCCGCCCGCGACGAGATCCCAGAAACCGCCGCCGAAGTCGGCCCCGCCGAAGAGCGCGTAGAAGGTCGCCCCCACCCAGAGGATCCCGGCGCAGACGTCCGCCCGGGTCACCGGCTCGCCTCAGCCGGCGGCGCGTATGGAGTCGAGCCCTCGGCCTCCGCCCCGCCCTCGCGCCAGCGGCGCGACATCGCCCGCAGGACCTTGATCGCGATCGTGCCGATCGCGGCGTAGAGCAGGAGGACGAGGGCGAAGCTGAACCAGATCCCCTTGGCCTCGGTTACCGCTTCCTCCGTTCGCATGTAGCCCTGCACGATCCAGGGCTGGCGACCGACCTCGGTGACGATCCAACCGGCCCAGAGGGCGAGAATCGCGCCCGCGCCCGAGACCGCCACCGCGCGCAGGAACCAGGGCGTGGCGGGGATGTCGCGCCTGCGCCACCAGGAGAATGCGAACCAGGCACCGAGCAGAAGCAGGGCGCTGCCGATCCCGACCATCCCGTCGAAGGCGAGGTGCAGCAGCGTGTTGGCGGGCGGGCGCTCGTCGGCGGGGATGTCCTTCAGCCCGGTGACCTTGGTGTCGGCGCTGAAGCCGACGAGGAAGGAGTCGAGGTCGGGGATCGCGATCGCCCCCTTGACCCCGTCCTCGGTGCAGATGCCGCCGACGTACTCGGTCTGGTGGGTGCCGGTTTCCTGGATGCACTCCATGCCGGCGAACTTGGCGGGCTGGTGGTCGGCGACTTCGCGCGCCGCCGTGTCGCCGACGAAGAGCTGGATCGGGGTGGCGATGCAGGCGATCGTCAGCGGGATCAGCAGGCCGAGCCGGTGCAGGCGGTCGCGCCTGCCCTTCAGCATCCCGACCGCGTAGATCGAGGCGACGAGGAAGCCGACGACCATGTAGGCGGCGAGGATCATGTGCGGCACCTCGTAGCCGGTCGCCGGGTTGAAGAGCACTTCGCCCGGGTCGACCTGGACCACCTTGCCGGCGGCGTCGAGGACGAAGCCCTGCGGCTGGTTCATCCAAGCATTGGCGGCGACCACCGAGAAGGCGCCGCCGATCCCGGTGATCACCATCGGCACGCCCGACCAGAAGTGGGCCCAGCCGCCGAGGCGCTTCCAGCCGTAGATGTAGATCGCGAGGAAGATCGCCTCGAGGAAGAAGAAGATGCCCTCGATCGCGAAGGCGACGCCGAAGGCGGCGCCGAAACGGTCCATGAAGTGGGGCCAGAGCAGGCCGAACTCGAAGCTGAGCACGGTGCCGGTGACGGCGCCGACGGCGAAGGTCACCGCCATCGCCTTCGACCAGCGGCGGGCCAGCTCCATCGCGTCGGGGTCCCCCCGCTTCAGGCCGACGTAGTTGGCGAGCAGGATCGTCGCCGGCAGGGCAACGCCGAGGCAGGAGAGGACGATGTGGAAGCCGAGCGTGAAGGCCATCTGCTCGCGCGCGGCAAGCAGATTCGACGCCGACGCCGCCAGGGGGAGCGGGTCGAGCGCGGGCATGTAAGTGACCCTACTCCCCGCGGCGGGCGCTGCGGTAGCGGCGGATCAGCGCGTTGGTCGAGCTGTCGTGGCGCAGCTTCGGCTCCTCGTTCGCTTCCAGCTCGGGGATGATCGCGACGGCGAGCGCCTTGCCCAGCTCGACCCCCCACTGGTCGAAGGAGTCGATGCCCCAGACGGCGCCCTGGGTGAAGACGCTGTGCTCGTACAGGGCGACCAGGGTGCCGAGGGTGTGCGGGTCGAGCCGCTCGGCGAGGATCGTGTTCGAGGGCCGGTTGCCCTCCATCACCCGGTGGGGAACGATCTCCTCCGGCGTGCCCTCCTCGCGCACCTGCTCCGGCGTCTTGCCGAAGGCGAGCGCCTCGCTCTGGGCGAAGACGTTGGACATCAGCAGGTCATGGTGGTTGCCGAGCGGGTTGTTGGAGTGGAAGAAGCCGATGAAGTCGCAGGGGATCAGCCGCGTGCCCTGGTGGATCAGCTGGTAGAAGGAGTGCTGGCCGTTGGTCCCCGGCTCGCCCCAGAAGATCGCCCCGGTGTCGTAGTCGACGCGGGCGCCGTCGAGCGTGACGTGCTTGCCGTTGGACTCCATCGTCAGCTGCTGCAGGTAGGCGGGGAAGCGGTGCAGGTACTGGTCGTAGGGGAAGACGCCGCAGGTCTGGGCGCCGAAGAAGTCGCCGTACCAGACGCTCAGCAGGCCCATCAGCATCGGCAGGTTCTCGGCCGCCGGCGCGGTGCGGAAGTGCTCGTCCATCGCGTGGAAGCCGGCCAGCATCTCCTCGAAGCGGGCTGGGCCGATCGCCAGCATCGTCGAGAGCCCGATCGCCGAGTCCATCGAGTAGCGGCCCCCCACCCAGTCCCAGAAGCCGAACATGTTGTCGGTGTCGATGCCGAACTTCGAGACCTCCTCGGCGTTGGTCGAGACGGCGACGAAGTGCTTGGCCACCGCCGCCTCGTCGCCCCCCAGCCCGGCCAAAGCCCACTCACGCGCGGTCCTGGCGTTGGTCATCGTCTCCAGCGTGGTGAAGGTCTTGGAGGCGATGATGAAGAGCGTCTCCTCCGGGTCGAGGTCACGCGTGGACTCGGCGAAGTCGGTGCCGTCGACGTTGGAGACGAAGCGGAAGGTCATCTCGCGCCGGGAGTAGTGGCGCAGCGCCTCGTAGGCCATCACCGGGCCGAGGTCGGAGCCGCCGATGCCGACGTTGACGACGTTGCGGATCGGCTTGCCGGTGTGGCCGACCCACTCGCCGAAGTGGACGCGCTCGACGAAGGAGGCCATCCGGCGCAGCGTCTCGTGCACCTCCTTGACCACGTCGACGCCGTCGACGACGAGCGAGCTGCCGCGCGGCATGCGCAGGGCGACGTGGAGCACGGCGCGGTCCTCGGAGACGTTGATGTGCTCGCCCCTGAACATCGCTTCGCGGCGCTCCACCACACCGCACTCGTGCGCAAGCTGGCCGAGCAGCATCATCGTCTCGTCGGTGATTCGGTTCTTGGAGAAGTCGAGGTGGAGGCCGGCGCCGTCGGCGATCAGCCGCTCGCCGCGATGCGGATCGCCGGCGAAGAGGTCACGCAGGTGCTCGTCGCGGATCGCCTCGAAGTGCCGCTCGAGCGCCTGCCAGGCGGGCCGGCGGCGCAGCTCGGGCTCGCTCACCCGGCCAGCGCCCCGCGCTTGGACTCGATCGAGTCCATCAGGTCTTCCCAGGACTTGACGAAGGCGCCCTTGCCCTCGTCCTGGAGCCGCTGCGCGAGCGCCCCGACGTCGATCCCGGCCTCACCGAACTGCGCCAGCACCTGCTCGGCGTCGCCGCCGTCGGCGGGCACCAGCTCGCCGACCTCGCCGTGCTCGGCGAAGGCGTGCAGGGTGGGCTCGGGCATCGTGTTGACGGTGAAGGGCGAGGCGAAGCCCTCGATGTAGAGGACGTCGGAGGCGTCGGGATCCTTGGTCCCGGTGCTGGCCCAGAGCAGGCGCTGCGGGCGCGCGCCTTCGTTCATCAGCCGCTGCACCCGCTGCGAGTCGAGCAGCTCGCGATAGGCGCGGTAGGCCTGGAAGCCGATCGCCAGCCCGAGCCGGTTGCGCAGCTCCTCTCCGACTTCCTCGGAGACGGCGACGTCCCAGCGGCTCATGAAGATCGAGGCGACCGAGGCGACGTCGGGA
>DASZQM010000288.1:0-12507 GCA_035549645.1 Solirubrobacterales bacterium
CGATCCCGAGGAGGTCGACTCGATCAAGCGCTCCGCCCAGGCACCGGTCTCACTGGAGAAGCCGGTCGGCGACGAGGAGGAGTCGGAGTTCGGCCAGTTCATCGCCGACGAGAAGGCCGAGTCCCCCTTCGACCGGGCGGCTGACCTGCTGACCAAAGAGGCGCTGAAGGAGGCGCTGGAGAACCTCTCCTACCGCGAGCGCCGCGTTTTGGAGCTGCGCTACGGCCTCGGCGGCGAGCACCCACGCACGCTCGACGAGGTGGGGAGGACGTTCAACGTCACCCGCGAGCGCATCCGCCAGATCGAGAATCAGAGCCTCAAGAAGCTGCAGCAGCTGGGCGAAGCGCAGAAGCTGCGCGAGGTCACCTGATTTAGGTACTCCGGCCGATACCGGCCGGGATCCCGCTCCAGGACTAATGATCTAGGACATCCCGGCCGATAACGGTCGGGATGTTCGAGATCGACACAGCGCTGCGCACGCTGATCGAGCGTGGCGGCTCCGACCTGCACGTCAAGGTCAACTCGCCGCCGATCGTGCGCCTGCACGGGGAGCTTGCGCACCTCGAGGGCTACGGTGCGCTCACAGCCGAGGACACCGAGAAGGCCTTCCATGACATCGCCGAGGTGCGCTCGCTGACCGAGTACGAGGAGTCGGGCGAGGCCGATTTCGCCTACTCCGTGCCAGGCCTCTCACGCTTCCGCGTCAACGTCTTCAAGCAGCGCGGCTCGATCTCGATCGTCTGCCGCGCGATTCCCTTCGACATTCGCTCGGTCGAGGATCTCGGGCTGCCGCCGGTCGTCACCCAGCTGGCAGAAGAGCAGCGGGGGATCATCCTCGTCACCGGCACCACCGGGTCGGGCAAGAGCACGACGCTGGCGGCGATGATCGACCACATCAACCGCACGCGTCCTCACCACATCATCACGCTCGAGGACCCGATCGAGTACCTGCACGAAGACAAGACCTCGATCGTCAACCAGCGCGAAGTCGGATCGGACACCGAAAGCTTCGGTCGCGCCATGCGCCGCGTCCTGCGCCAGGACCCCGACGTCATCCTGATCGGCGAGATGCGCGACGAGGAGACGGTGCGCACGGCGCTCTCCGCCGCGGAGACCGGCCACCTCGTGCTCTCGACCGTCCACACCCTGGACGCGACCGAGACGATCAACCGGATCATCGATTTCTTCCCGCCCCACCTGCAGCACCAGGCGCGGGTGATGCTCTCGGCGACGCTGAAGGGCGCGATCGCACAGCGGCTCGTGCCCGATCTGAGCGGCGAAGGGCGCGTGCCGGCTTCCGAGGTGTTGGTCGTCACCGGCCGCGTCCAGGACCTGATCATGAACCCGGAGGAAACGGGCAAGATCACCGAGGTCATCGGCGAAGGCGAGTACTACGGTATGCGGACCTTCGACCAGTCGCTCCTCGGCTACGTGATGGAGGGCAAGGTCTCCGAGGAGGTCGCCCTCGATTACGCCTCCAGCCCCCACGACTTCAAGCTGATGCTCGCCGCCGGTGGCCAGCGAGCCAGCGGCATCGAGCAGCTCAGCCAAGAGGAGCCGGTGCCCTCGTGAGGGAGAAGCTGAACGAGAACCCGAAGTATCAGGTCGGGTTGATCGCGATCCTCGCCGTGGTTGGGGCCTTCATCTTCCTGAAGGGCTCCGGAGGTGGCGAAGAAGAAGAATCAGCTGGGTCAACCGAAGCGACGGTGGCCGTTGCCGGCACGAGTGCGGTTGGGACGGCGACCGGTGCGACGCCGGGCGAAGCGGTCGAAGGGGCGGTCGCGAGCGCGATCGAAAACGTCGGCGCGACCGCAACTGCGACACCCACCTCCGCGATGCCTACCCCGCCCCTTCCGAGACCCGTGACCTCTGCATACGACTCTGGCAAGATCGTCGTCTTGCTGGTAGTCCACGACGGTGGCATCGATGACCGCTTCGTCGAGCGCGCTTCATCGGTTCTGTCCTCGCGATCCGACGTCGCTCTCTTCACGGTGCCCGCGAAGCAGGTCGCTCGCTACGCGGCGATAACGGTCGGGCTCGAAGTCAACCGGGTGCCCGCCCTCGTGGTGATGCGGCCGAAGCGACTCAGCGAAGGCACTCCACAGGCCAGCGTCGACTACGGCTTTCAGACCGCGGAAACCGTCGTGCAGGCGGTCCGTGACGCCGCCTACCACGGTCGGGAACTGGCCTACCACCCGAACTGAGCCGATCGGATGAGCGCCGAGACGCCGCCATATCCGATGCACCTCAGGCCGGTGCCCGACTCCGGGGGGTCCGCCGCACCCGCGCTTGGCGACCAGCAGCAGGGCCCGCTCGGGCTGACGCAGCCTCGCCAGCGCGGGCACTCGCGCGGGTTCATCACCGATGTGCTGATCGAACTTGGCTACGCGACCGAGGAAAAGGTCGTTGCGGCGATCGAGGCATCGCGCACAGCCGGCGTACCGCCCGAGGCGCTGCTCCTGACCGAAGGCGCGATCAGCTCCGATCAGCTCTCGCGGGCCGTCGCCGAGCGCTATGGCCTCGACCACGTCGATCTTTCGGTCTACCAAGTTGACGTCGCCGCAGCGGCGCTTTTCCCCGCGGCCATGGCCCGCCGCTACAAAGCGGTTCCGGTCGGCTACGTCGATTCGAAGACGCTGCTGGTCGCCGCCGTCGACCCAGCAAACGTGCTTGCGGTCGACGACATCCAGATCGCGACCGGGCTCGATTGCCGCATCGCGGTCGCCGCCGAGGACGACGTAGAAGCGCTGCTTGCGCGCCTCAGCACGCTCCAAAACGCAGCTACAGAGGCGATCGTCGACGACCAGCACGGGCTCGAAGAAGAAGAAGACGAAGCGCTGGCCGAGGTCAGCGCGATGCAGGTGGGCGCCGACGACGCGCCGGTTATCAAGCTGGTCTACAGCATCCTCGCCCAGGCGGTGGGGGAGGGGGCCTCCGACATCCACCTCGAGCCCGAAGAAGGCGAGCTGAGGATTCGCTTCCGCATCGACGGAGTGCTGAAGGAATCGGCGCACGTGCCGAAGCGGATGATCAGCGCGGTGATTTCGCGGCTGAAGATCATGAGCGAGCTCGACATCGCCGAGAAGCGCGTGCCGCAGGATGGCCGCGTCAGCGTCGCCGTCGAGGAGCGCCGCATCGACCTGCGTATCACGACCCTGCCGACCTCGCGTGGCGAGGGGGCGACGATCCGCATCCTCGACGAATCGAACGCTCAGCGCTCGCTTGACGACCTCGGCATGGACGGCTCCGCCCGCGCTCGCTTCGAGGACGCGTTCCGCCAGGCCTACGGCGCCGTGCTGGTCACCGGCCCGACCGGCTCGGGCAAGAGCACGACGCTCTACGCGGCGCTGGCAGAGCTCAACTCGATCGAGAAGAAGATCATCACGGTCGAGGATCCGGTCGAGTACCGGATCGACGGCGTCAACCAGATCAACGTCAACCGCAAGGCTGGGCTCGACTTCGCCCGCGGGCTGCGCTCGATCCTGCGCGCCGACCCCGACATCGTGATGGTTGGTGAGATCCGCGACGCTGAGACGGCTCGGATCGCGATCGAGGCGGCCCTGACCGGCCACCTGATGCTGACGACGCTGCACACCAACGACGCGCCGGGCGCGATCGCCCGCCTCACCGAGATGGGGATCGAGACCTTCCTCACCTCCTCGGCGGTCGACTGCGTGGTCGCCCAGCGCCTCGCCCGCAAGCTCTGCCCGCACTGCAAGCGGCGCACGATCATCCCGGTCGCGGCTCTGCATGAGGCCGGGGTCAAGGTCGGCACCGAGGTCGAGGCATACGAGCCTGTCGGCTGCGGGCGCTGCAATAACAGCGGCTACCGCGGCCGAGTCGGCATCTACTCGGTGATGACCCTCAGCGAGAGGCTGAAGCAGATGACGATCGCCCACGCGCCGGAAACGGAAATCGCCGCCGTGGCGCGTGAGGAGGGAATGCTCACCTTGCGTGAGGACGGCGTGGTCAAGATTCGATCCGGGGTTACCAGCCTCGAGGAGGTGCTCCGTGTCACGGCCTGATTTCGACTTCTCCCAAGTCCTCGGTCGCATGGTCGAGGTGAAGGCTTCCGACGTCCACATCACCGCGGGCTTCCCACCGGCGATGCGCGACAAGGGCAAGATCAAGCCGATGGAGGGATTCCCGGTGCTGACGGCACAGGAGACCCGCGAGGTCGTCTACTCGATCCTCAACGACGACCAGCGCAAACGCTTCGAGAACAACAAGCAGCTCGACTTCGCCTACGCGATCCCGGGTGTCGCCCGCTTCCGCGTCAACTGCTTCTTCCAGCGCGGTGCGGTCAGCGCCGCCTTCCGCCTGGTGCCGCAGGACATCCCCGCCCTCGATTCCCTCGGTGTGCCGCAGGTGCTGCGCGACTTGGCGGCCAAACCGCGCGGCTTCGTCCTCGTCACCGGCCCGACCGGGTCGGGCAAGAGCACGACGCTGGCGGCGATGATCGACGTGATCAACTCGGAGCGCGAGGATCACATCCTCACGATCGAGGACCCGATCGAGTTCCTGCACACGCACAAGCGGTCGATCGTCAACCAGCGCGAGGTCGGCGCTGACGCGATGGACTTCGGTCTGGGTCTGCGGGCCGCCCTGCGAGAGGATCCCGACGTCATCCTGGTCGGCGAGATGCGCGACTTGGAGACGATCTCCACCGCGCTGACCGCGGCCGAGACCGGTCACCTCGTCTTCGCCACGCTGCACACCCAGTCGACGGCGCAGACGGTCGACCGCATCATCGACGTCTTCCCACCCGAGCAGCAGGGTCAAGTCCGAACCCAGCTCTCGATCGCACTGCAGGGAATCGTCACCCAACAGCTGCTGCCGACCTCCGATGGCCGGGGCCGCGTGGTCGCCACCGAGGTGCTGGTGCCGACGCCGGCAATCCGCAACCTGATCCGCGAGGGCAAGACGCACCAGATCTACGCTGCGGTTCAGACCTCAGGTGCAGTCGGGATGCAGACGATGGATGCCGATCTGGCGCGTCTCGTCCGCGCCGGCAGGATTACCCGCTCGCTGGCCGAGCAGCGCGCCTCGGTGCCGGAGGAGCTCAAACGA
The DNA here is from genome assembly GCA_035549645.1 of Solirubrobacterales bacterium. Classification (GTDB taxonomy): domain Bacteria; phylum Actinomycetota; class Thermoleophilia; order Solirubrobacterales; family 70-9; genus VRUE01. The sequence goes on from DASZQM010000288.1 coordinate 5,071, forward strand.
CTGCTCGGCGGTGAGGCCGCGCATGCACCTGCGGCGACCAACGGGCGTGCTGCCGACGAAGCCGCCGCGATCGCGCAAGCCGTTGCGCCGCCGCCACCTGCCTACACGCCGGGGAGCTAGGCGATGGCCGGCGCGACCACCTTCACCTTCCGGGCCATGGACATGGCCGGCATGGCCTCGGCAGGCGAACTCGTCGCTGAGTCCAAGGCCTCGGTGACCGAGCAGCTGCGTCAGCGCGGCCTGATCGTCCTCGACGTTTCGGAGAAGTCCAACCCCTTCAAGATCGAGGATGTATTCAAGAAATGGCAGGGCGTCGACATGCGCGAGCTGGCGATCTTCTCGCGCCAGTTCGCGACGCTGATCGCCTCGGGAATGCCGATGCTGCGCACCCTGCACACGCTCGAGGAGCAGACCCAGGACGAGCAGATCAAGGCGGCGGTGGCCGGTGTCAGGAGCGACGTCGAGGCGGGGAGCACACTCGAGCAGGCGATGGAGCGCCACCCCAAGGTCTTCGACCGCCTCTTCCGAGCGATGGTGCGCTCAGGCGAGCAGTCAGGTCGCCTCGAGGAGGCGATGGACCGGATCGCCTTCCAGGTCGAGAAGGCCGACGCCCTGCGCCGCGAGGTCAAATCGGCGTTGATGTATCCGGCCCTGGTCTTCGGATTCGCGGTGATCGTGCTGGTGGCGATCGTCTGCTTCGTCATCCCGGTCTTCGTCAACATCTTCAAAGAACTCGCCGAAGAACATCCTGAAGAAGCCGCTGGCCTGCCGGCCCCCACGCAGCTCTGTGTCAGCGTCTCCAACGCTCTGACCGGCTACTGGTTCGTAATCATCCCTGGCATCGCACTCGCCTTCTTTATCTTCTTCAAATGGAAGAAGACAGATCGGGGCCACGAGCTTTGGGACCGCTTCAAGCTGCGCGTCCCGTTCAAGATCGGCGACGTGATCCAAAAGGTGGCGCTTGCGCGCTGGTCACGAACCTTCTCGGGCTCGGTCTCCTCCGGCGTGCCGATGCTGCAGGCGATTCAGCTGACCGGGGAGACGGCAGGCAACGTCGTCGTCGAGCAGGCGATGGGGGATGTCTACGAATCGGTCAAGGGCGGCGGTTCGATCGCCGGCCCGATCGAGGACGCGCCGATCTTCCCGCCGATGGTCGGCCACATGATCGCCGTCGGCGAGGAGACCGGCCAGCTCGAGCACATGATGTCCAAGATCGCGGACTTCTACGAGGCTGAGGTCGATGCCAAGGTCAAGGCCCTCACTGCCCTGATCGAGCCGGTGATGATCGTCTTCGTCGGCGGCATGGTCGGGTTCATCGTGATCTCGATGTACCTGCCGATGTTCAGCATCTACGAACACATCCGCTGAGCCGTTCATAGGTGCTACCCTGGCGCACATGGAGCGCGTTGGCGTCAGGGAGCTTCGCCAGAACCTCTCCCGCTATCTCGTCCAAGTGAAGGCGGGAGAGAGTCTCTTGGTGACCGAGCGGGGGAGGGAGGTCGCTCGTCTCGTGCCATCTGGGCCCGCAGATTCGCCGATTGCTCGGCTCGTGACTGAGCGCGGCGCGAGCATGCCGAGGGGCGACCTTCTCGAGCGGGTGCGCTGCTCAACCACGCCGGCGGCGTCTGGGCCACCGAGCCTCGAGGTGATCGAAGACTTGCGTGAGGAACGACTGTAGCCGGTCGCCTTGCATATCTAGACACCTCGGCCTACGTGAAGCTGCCGCTGCGCGAGGTCGAGCTCGATCCGCTGCTCGAATCCTTGTCCGAGTGGGATGGCTACGTCTCGAGCGCCTTGCTCGGCGTCGAGGCGGTCAGAGCCTGCGGTAGGTATGGACAGGTCTACGCCGCCGAGGCGAGCGCTTTCCTGGCCGACGTGTCTCTCTTGCCGCTGAGCGATGCGATTCTGGCCGAGGCGGCATCAGTTGGCCCACGATCTCTGCGCAGTCTGGACGCTCTGCACCTCGCCTCCGCCCTCAGCGTGCGCGACGATCTGGGCGCTTTCTTCACCTATGACGTAAACCTGGCCGAGGTGTCGGCAGATCTAGGGCTGCCGGTGCTGGCGCCTGCTTGATCCGGTTGACTGGTTATTCACCTGATCTCGCTCCAGGACCCGACTTTTAGGGATAAGAAGTCCTAGTTTCAAGGATCAAGGCTTTCGCCCAGGCGCCGATTAGGAGGGAGTAAACAGATCTGCCAGTGCCCTGGTGCAAAAGGCAAACCCGCCGCGAGGTGGGGGCGCAAAGCCAACGGGGCTCCGAAGAGGAGCCGGCCGGGCTACCACCGGGGTCGACAGACACCACGTGGCTGAGACGCGACGGGGCTCTGGCTAAACCAATTAGGACATAGGAGATACACCTAATGTTTATCCAGAATCTGCGGGCCAAGGTTGGTGCCCGCCTCAGTGGTGACAAGGAGGCCGGCTTCACGCTGATCGAGCTCCTCGTCGTCATGCTGATCCTCGGCATCCTCGCCGCGATCGCCCTGCCTGCCTTCTTCAACCAGAAGGAAAAGGCGGGCGACGCGAAGGCGAAGGAGTCCGCTCATGCTGCCCAGGTGGCAATCGAGACCTACGCAACCGACAATAACGGCTCTTACAAAGAAGCGACCGCGGCGAAGCTGCACGCCATCGAGCCGACCGTTCCGGCTGGCGAACCGCTGACCGTTACGGTCCTCGGTGAAGGCAGCGGCTACGAAGTCACCGTCAAAAACCCGCAGAACAGCAACACCTTCACGATCAAAAACGAAGGTGGAACCATGAGCTACCCATGCACGACGGGCGGCAAAGGCGGATGTCCTGACGATGCGACTCCCGGCGGAGCGGGTAACTGGGGCTAGTCGGTTTCTTTCGTAATTAGGCAATGCCTGCGATGAAGGCAAATGCCACAGAGGGGCGGGTCCTGTTGGCCCGCCCCTCTCTGTGTCTCATCGCCGTTGTGGTGCTGTTCGGACTTAGCGCTCTCCGTGCCTCGCCGGCCCAAGCAGTAACACCCAAGCCTGCGATTACCACGACGGAACCTGTCTCGAGCCTGGAAGAACCGGCATCTTCGCTGGAACCTTTGCTCTTCGGCAAGGGCGAACCGGGAGTTGAAACCCAAGTCGTTGACCGCCGCGCGTTTCTCACGAGCGGTCCGATCCGATTCTCTACTCAGCATCCCGAGTACGAAATCCAGATTTTTGCGAAGAAAGCCTGCGAAGGCCCGATCGTTGCCACCGGCAGCGCTGGAGAACTCGAAGAAGTGGGGATCGTGGCGCCGGCCCGTGAAGATGCGATGACCGAATTCTCTGCCCGCCAAATCGACCCCAGCGAACCGAGCGAACCGTCCAAATGCTCCCTTTCCAAGAAGTACTGGGAGGGAACCCCCCCCGCCGAACCGGAAGAAGAAGAATCAGAACAGGGCGGTCCCGGTGGGGGGCAAGAAGGCGGCGATCCACCTGGAGGCCCGACCCAGGGCAGCGGGGGCGGCGCTCATTCCGAGCGGCCGTTGCCGCCGCGGCTGAGGACGGTTCCCAGTGGGCGCGCCAATGACAACACGCCCTTGGTGCTCGGCTCGTCTCCGGGAGCCGACTCGGTCAAGATCTTCACCAACTCGAGCTGCAGTGGCTCGCCCGTGGCCAGGGTTTTGCCCCCGGAGCTCGCCGGCGGTGTGCTCGTCCACGTTGCCGACAATTCCGTCACCGACTTCGCCGCCATCGCGATCGATGCCGACGGCCAGTCGTTCTGCTCGGCCCCCGCCAGCTACATCGAGGACTCGACTCCGCCCCGCACGCACATAACGATGGGTCCTGGGTCTAAGACCCGACATCACAAGGTCGTCTTCCGCTTCGCCGACACTTCTGAAGAACCACTCGGCACCTCTTTCCAGTGCCGCGTCGACCATCGCAAGTGGAAGGCCTGTCACTCCCCCTTCAAGCTGACCCACCTCGGCTTCCACCGCTACGTCATCCGCGTCCGCGGCACCGACGCAACCGGCAACGCCGAGTCGAAGCCTGCCAAGCGGAGCTTCAAGGTCATCCACTAAGTAACGCACGTGGCTCCCTCGCCGCGAGAGCGGCTGATCGACTTGAGGCGCCTTTTGGACGTCGAGCGAGGGAGATAGAACTCCATCGATGATCGGGGTCGTCCTAGTTGCTTTCCTTGCCGGCCTGGCTGTCGGCAGTTTCGCCACCGCCGTCGCACACCGGGTGCCGCGGGGCATGCCGGTAGCGCTGGCGCGTTCGGAGTGCCCAGCCTGTGGGGCGGAGATCGCTGCCTACGACAACGTCCCGCTGTTCTCCTGGCTGCTGCTCGGAGGAAGGGCGCGGTGCTGCGGGGCGCGGATCTCGCCGCGCTACCCGCTGACCGAGCTGGCAGTCGGGCTGCTCTTCGTGGCGACGGTGCTCGTCTATCGCGATGACGCGGCTGAGGCGGCGATCGGCCTGGTCTTCGTCGCCATGCTCGCGGTGGTGACGCTGACCGACATAGAGCGGCGGATCATTCCCAACAAGGTGCTGATCGTCGGGGCGGTACTCTGCGTCGCGATCGCCGCGTCGACCGATCCGGCCAGCTTGCCGGAGCGCGCGATTGCCGCTGCTGGGGCGGGGGGGCTCTTCTTCCTCGTTGCCCTCGCCTATCCAGCGGGAATGGGGCTTGGCGACGTCAAGCTTGCAGCGACGATGGGGCTCTTCCTGGGTCGTGCCGTCGGTCCCGCGATCCTCTTCGCCTTGCTGGCCGGCAGCGTCACCGGACTTGTTCTGATCGCCCGCCACGGCGCCGGGGCGCGCAAGATGGCAATCCCCTTCGGGCCCTTCCTGGCGTTGGGAGGCGTTGTCGGCCTACTCGCCGGCGACCATCTGGTCGACCTCTACTTGGGGTGAACCCCAGCCGGTACCACCAGCCGGGATTCGGGTCCTGCGCTGCTGCCCTTGTGCTTGCTCGACCCGAGTGGGGCCTTGTTGAGCTTGTCGGTGGTCACAAGGTGGAGCTTCAGCAGTTCGATGCGGTAGGTGCGGCTGTCGGCGCCATAGACGACGGTCTCGGGAATTCCGGGTTCCAGGGCCAACAACTGGCAGCGTTCTGAGCCCTCGACACAGACGCCGTCGCCGAAGAGGCCGGTCACCTTGTCGGAGACGAGCATGATCGCGTGCTTTTCGTCCTTGCTGACGCTGATGAAGGTCAGGGCCGGAACGCTGCGACTGGGCAGCATCGTCATCTCGGGCAGGTTGTTGCGGACCGTGGAATCCTTCTTCTTCGCCGAGACGGGTGTGACGCGAACGTCGATCGCGTAGGAGTAGTAGCGCAGCTGCCCGCCTTCGGGCGGTTCGCCGTTTCCTTCTTCCGGGGGGCTCGATTCCGGCGTTTCAACGGGAGCACTCGATGATCCGGTTGTTTCCGAGGGCGTGGATCCTTCGACTTCGCCGGTCGTGGTTTCGCTGCCGCCTTCGCCTTCGGGTTGTGTGTACTGCTGCTTGAACGGATCCTTTGCCCGGCCGGCGAGTCGGCGCCGGTAGTCGCGCAGCCCCGGTGTCGCCCTTGCGACGACCAGCTTGCTGGTCGGTGGGGCCTGGCTTGAGCTGGCGATCGGGCTTTCACCTTCGGATTCCGTTTCCGAGTCGCCGCCGAGCACGATCGGCACGGCGACGAGGGCGACGACGAGGATTGCGACGAGCGGTAGCAGGTGGCGCTCCTTCAGGTCGTAGTAGATGTCGCGCACGAAGCCCGGCACCTTGCCCTCTGACAGTTTCAGCTCCGGTCTCTTCTTCAGCAAGTTCATCGAGCCGCCACCTCCTGCGCAGATTCGCTCGACGAAGCTGTGGCGGCGGATTCGGTTGCCACTTCGCTGGCGCCCGCAACGGTGGTAACCGAGGCGGGAGCCGATGGCGTGGCACCCGCGGTGAGCCCCTGACCGGGCGGAGTCAAGTAGGTGGTCACCACGAAGGTGGCGCTGAGGTGTGGGAAGCCCTCTACGGCTGCGCCGGTGAGAGCGAACCCGTCAATTGTCACCAGGCGCCCGTCAACCGAGACCTTGCCTGGACCCGTATGCACCAGGGAGTCGACTTCCTTGATGAAGTTGGCGATCTGGAAGAAGTCGCCGTTGAAAGTCAGGGTGTAGGGCATCACGGCAAGACCCGCGGGCCCTACCGAGGCTCCTAGGGGCATCACCGATGCAGCCGCCTCGGTTGGAGGGACGGTGCTCGAAGCAGGCACTCCGGAAGCCGGTTCGGCGGTCGGTGCGGGGACGGTGGGGGTTGCTTCCGGCGCCGGGGCGGCTTCGCCACCGCTATTGGAGAGCTGGATGCTGTCGAATTCGACCTTGGTCCGCTCCGCGATGTGGTTTAGCTCGACCAGCAGGGAGGAGGTTTCATCGCCCGCCGGCGCGGCCTGACCGAGGGTGACGAGACGACGGTAGTCAGCTGGGAAATGCCGCCGGGCGGCAGCGGCTTCCGATGCTTTGCTCTGCGCTTCGGCCAGAGCCAGCCTCTGTTGTTCGACCTGGCCGGCGAGTTCGTCGGCTTCGTTCCGCTTGGGCCCTAGGGCGAGCACCCAGAAGCCGATCGCCAGCGCCACGACGACCAGAACAGCAACTACTACCCGGTTCGAGGACTTCATCTCAGCCCCCTTCCGTTTCTTCGCCGGAGGTAGGGCCCGTTTCCGTCGGCGCAGGCACGGCTTCGCCTGTTTCTCCGGTTTCGCTAGAGACCGGTGCAGCGTCGAAAGCGGCCACCATCTGGAACTGGGCGATGAAGTCACGCGTCTGGCAGCTCGAAGAACTACCGCCGGTTGATTCTGCGCTGCCGCCTTCGCCACCCGACCCCAGGGTCGAGGACTGCACGCCGACCCGGGTTACGCCATCGATCTCCTTGAGCGCTTGGATGAACCCCGCGACGGCATCTTGACTGCGAGCGCAGCCGTTCAATTCGAGGGCCGGGCCGGGAACGGCCGCGCGCAGGGTGGACCCGGAGCCGCCGTTAACCGCCACTCCTGGCTTCGCCGACCCCGAGAGGCTGGTGAGCCAGACGTCGCCGGGCAGGACGAGCGAGAGTTCGTGCATCACCCGCTGCCAGTCGAAGCGGCTGTCGGCGAGGCTGGCGATCGTCGCCGTGCGCTGTTCCTGTACTGAATGGAACTGGGTGTAGGCGTCGAGGGCCTGGGCTCGGGCTTCGACCGTGGTGCGTTCAGATTCGAGCTTGGCCACTTCCGCCTTGCTGTCGGAGATTTGGTTGCTGGTGACCACCAATACGGCGACGCCGATGACGGCGGCGGCCAAGGCGCCGACGATCACGTAGGCGAGCGGCCCTCCGCGCATCGGCTTGCGCTCGCCGGCGCGTTCCTCGGGCGGGATCAGGTTTACCGGGCGCATCTCCTATCGCTCCAAGGAGAGGCCGAGGGGAAGGGTCAGGCGGGCTGCGCTGGCAGCGTCGAGCCCGTTGAGCGCGTCGGAATGACCGATCTCGATTG
>DASZQM010000289.1:0-36502 GCA_035549645.1 Solirubrobacterales bacterium
CCAGCCGATGGGAGGTGGCCCACACCTCAACAGGAGCCACTAGCCATGAAGCTGCGCCGCCCTCGCCTCACCTACGCCAATGTCGTTGCCACGATCGCCCTATTCGCGGCGCTCGGCGGGGTCAGCTATGCAGCCACCGCCCTGCCGAAGAACAGCGTGGGAACCGATCAGATCCAGGCCGAAGCGATCCGCACCGGCAAGATCGCCGACGACGCGGTGACCGGCGCGAAGCTGGCCCAGGGAGTCCGCGAACGCCTGGCACCTCTTGGCGTCACGTCAACGACCGCCTCGACATCGACGACCACCTCGACGCCGGAGAGCGTCAAGCACGCCGAAACCGCGGACAAAGCAACCACGGCGTCGACGGCCGCCTTCGCCGACCATGCCGAATCGGCCGACACCGCGACCCACGCCGACACCGCCAAAAACGCCGAAGCCCTGGGCGGTCAGCCAGCCGACCACTACCTGACCGCCGACTCTGTCCTGCAGCCAGGACAGACCGAGGCCGGCGACTACATCGCCGCCGCGGACAACGGCCAAGCCGGCACGGTGCTGGTTCAGTTCTGGCCGCACCTACCGGAATCGCTGCAGGAAGGACACATCAAAGTGCTCGCGGAAGGCGCCCCGGGCACGTCCGAATGCCCGGGCCCAGGCCAGGCGGCCGCCAGCTACATGTGCGTGTACCAGTCCTTCAACGAAGGCATGGCCTTCGAATCCTTCATCTCAACCATGCCCGGCTCGATCTACGCCGGACCGCTGAGCGGAGTAATGACCTGGCGGAGCAACCAGTTCAACGGCCTGCTGCGTGGCACCTGGGCCTACACCGCGCCGTAAAGGGCCATACCGCTACAGCGTCCTGGTCGTAGCGGAGAGATCGTCGTGCCGGTAGAAGCGGCGCTGGATTTGGCTCTACAGGCTAGAAAGCGGCGGGGGCCAGAAGAGCCGCTGAGGGCGCCCCTGGAGGACGTCCCGAAAAAGTCGCCTTGACTTCGGCGTTCGCGGAGCTACTTTCGCCGACGCCAAAGACATAAGTGGCCCCGGCGGCGGTGGAACGCCCCGGGGCCTGGCACCGAAGGACCACGCCTTCGATGCGCGACCGATTCTCCCAGAGCCGTTCAACTCGATTGGGAGATCGACGGCAACGACGAGGCGGCTTCGGTGCCCTACCGAGAGGAGGGCACCATGCCCGGCACCACCTGCACGATCGACGGCGACCGGCGCGACGGTCTTTACGAACTAGTACGCAATCACTTGGGAGCAGTAGGCGATCTTTGGATCGCGCTGGAGGAGACCGAAGACTTCGCCACCGCCGAACGGCTCGGCATCGAGTTCAGCGAAGACTTCCGCCTATTGGAGGACATCGGCTGGCGCGCCCGAGAAGACCGCGAGTCGTTCGAGCTGACCATGCCCGCGCATGACCTGATGGAACTCCTTCAGCGCCTATATGGCGAAGCCGAGCGCGTCCTCCTCGAATCGATTACCGAGCGAGAGTCACGCGAAGAAGACGCTGCGACCAATGAGCGCTTCCGGCTCGGCTACGACGCCTGCGAGGAACTGCTGGCCGACCTCGACCCAAGAGCGGCTTAACGCGGACTCCCGTAGCGAGCGCGGCTTCTCGGGGGGCGAGGCGCAGGCCACAGGGAGGGATGCGGGCTGTCGCAGGCAGCCCGTACCCTGCCTCGGCCCCCGAGAAGCCGCAAGCCGCTCTGGTCACCCCGTAGTTCCGTCGATGCAAGCTCCTAGAAATCGGCGCGTTCGAGCTTGGCCTCAGCCCCGGTCTTCGACCCAAGGCGGCAAAATCGAGGCAGACCGCTACGCGGCCCGTCGGCGGGGTTTAGCTGACTTCTTGCGCTTGACAGGAAAGTGAATCCAATTGACCATTACTGCTTCTTCGGGTTCCGGCTCAGCGTGTAGCACGATGTCGAAGCGTCCTTGCACCCGCAGACGTGCGTACCCTGATCCCCGCACTTCCTCGCCCCGCATCAAGAATCCCTTCCGCCTGATCTCCTCCCGCAGGCTTTCGACCACAGCTTGCCCTTTCAAACCCGGCGCGAATCGGCGCCCATACATACGGAGGCAAGCTTGCGAAAACACAAGCTGATCAAGGATCCGGTCGAGGGCGCGCTTTGGTTGCTGGGGACTCAGATGGAGCGATACCCATCGCTTCTCGTCCAGCGCGTCGTCGCTCGCACTCGTCTCCTCCGCCTGACCGTCAACGGCGAGGACAGCTCGCGGACGCTGCGGCCGCTCATATACCTGAAGCTGGTCGATAGCAACCTGGCGTGTCGAGGGTCTGCCGAAGATCTCAGTCCGTAGGCTCGCCACCCTCTCTCTAATCGCCTCGACCGTCCAAAGAAGGCCCGTCTCATCCTGAAGCAGCGTGACCGTGTCGCCGGTTCGAACCGCGCGCTCAACAGGCTCGACCGGTGGCCCCCAACCCTGGGCTTCGGGCTGCGCAGGACGCTCGTCCAGCCCCTCGCCCCAGGGCCGTGCAATTCGTCGCGACGGGAGATCAGCGATGGTCCCGGCCTTGACACCGTTCTCGAATCGCACCCGCACGCGTGCTTTGCTGCGAACCTCGGCGGGCGTTTCTAGGACGGTTACCTTCCTGTATCCACGGCCCTCAAGCCGATAGGCGCCACCGACTTTCATGTCATTCGAACGCATGTTCGTAGCGTAGCGATCCGCCGGGACGTTACAGACTGACCTTAGGCTAGCTAGATGCTCCGAACACAACCTGCAGCAAGTCCTCAATGAAACTCGATACCTTCTTCTCTCCGGGCCGATATTTCACTGGATGACCGCAGTCGTTCCGAAGGTCCAGCGCCTCCCCCAATCTCTTTCGTTCAGATTTCTCAAAGATCCCGAGATCGCCGGTCAGTTCGATTAGAAGAACGTCCTTCACGTAGGCAAAATCGTCCTTTCGACGAAACTTAGCCTTCGGATTCCGTCTCCTTAGCTGTTCCTCGATCGAGCCTTTGCCTTTGGTCCAGATACGCTCTCTGATGTCGTGGACTGCGCCGCTCCATAGAAAAACGACCGCCGCCCTTCTCGCGCCGATTTGCAGGCATTTGATTGCCTCCTCAACGTAATCCCGTACGGTCTCGTCTTCAACAGACCGAGCCAAACGCGACAGCACATTCACATCCTCCTGCGCCTGAGGTGAAGGGTCGGCCAGAGCAAGTCTCTCTCTAACCTGCGCCTCTCCCGTCTTGGTGATCCTCCAGTATCCGGCACCCATTCGGTCGACTAGCGGGATCAAGCGAGCGAGCACAGCGCTCAAATTCGCGTTCCGCGAACGCGGAATATTGGCTCTAATAAGACCCTTGCGGATCTCATCGACGCTGGCGGGGGACTTACCTTCGTGGTACTTGAAGAAGTAGAGAGCAGCGACGACCTGCTCACGCTTCGGACTCGATCGAATCGGATGCAGAAACTCCGCGAGCGTCACGATTAGCCAGGAAGTGGCTGCTTACCCTTTTGGACGTTGTAGGTCTCCTTCAGCCATTTCTCGCCACTCGGCTGAAGCTTGTAGCCGCCATCCTGCTTGCGAACAACTTTTTTGGAGCTATTTCGAAAGGTCGTGTCGGGCCGAGCGGGCAAGGTCAGATCCAGCTCCCTGCCAACCGACTTGATCACAGCAATTGAGAAAGGCCCCCGGCCGTGTCGTTGATAGAGGACGGCGAGCACCAGGTAGAGGTTGTCGGACTCTTTGTCGCTCTCGTGCTCCTCGATCAAAACGTCCTCGCTGACCCCACTGGACTTGCCCGTACTTGAGCCCACCCGTTTGCTGGGCTTCCGTTCGACATGCTTCTCGTCCACCGGCTCACCGTCGGCCGCGATGAACGGCCGGAGCATTGCCCAAGCGTCCTCTCGGAGGACAGGGTCCAGTTCTTCGATCACCTTGCTGGCGACCTTTAGCCGACCCGCTAGCTCTTTGAAAGCGGCCTCGTCCATATTCAGGAACGCATCATGCCCTCTGAGGTGGACGCCATGCGCCGAAAAGACCGCCGTTGGCCCAGATCCGGCTTTGGAGGCCGACTTTGGGCATCGATGGAGCTAAGAACTTGAACCGCAGATAAGACAGTGGACTGGCGTTTTCCAGTCCTCCTCCACCTTGAGCGGATCCTCTGGATGGCAGCCGAATCCAACGCGCCGCATATCATCGGGCTCGGCCGGCAACTCCTGCGGCGCTGACGGTCGACCTCCAGGCGTGTATTTCAACGCGCTTCCAGGGCGGTTGAATTGCGAGAAGATCTCGTCGACTTCGTCGGAGACCACGCCCAAGCCAATCTGCTGAATGTGCTCAACCTGGGACTCAGTAAACCACTGGTCCGGCTGAGCCCACGCAGCGCAGTAGGGACAGCAGTAGCCCCGGGCGCTCGGCTCCGTCGCCTCATCCTCGTCGTCGGCATACAGCCACTTGAACTCACGCTCGCAGACAGGGCACGCGCGGCGAACGAAGCCGTCGCTGTCAAGTGGAAGGGAGATCGCAACTTCCATCGTTGGTCACGATACGCCCGTTACCGGCAGAAACGCGGCACGGGCGACTGCCTAAGCGCGAATTCACGTACATCCCCGCGTATCCGTTCGCATCCCGCTTGACTTCGCGGCTGTGTGGAGCTACGTCCCCTGCATGTATTGCCCCTCAAGCATTCGACACCTCCACGACCTTGCCGACGTCCAAGACGGGACGAATTCGTCACATAAGGGTGTCCACTTTTCGGGTTCGGCGCTCTGTAGTACGTGGGAGCAGAAGCGATAACTCGATCACGACCCGCAAGATTCGGTCCCTCGTTGCGCCAAAAGGCCGCCGGATTCGGCTCGCTCGTTCGACGGGCATGTAGATGACGAGCCTGTCGAGAGCCTGCTTGCGCCCGCGCGACCTTGCCAATCGCCCTCAACCCGACTGGCAAGGCCGGGCAGCGCTCATTCCGCGCCGTGGTGCCGAATCCGCGCCCCTCCCCCGCGCCCGAGTCTCTACAACCATGTTCGGCGCTCGGTGATGGCTGGTCGTTCTTCTTCTGGCATCGGGCGCCGTGCCGGGGCGCGTTCCTCGACGGGGAACCCCTCGCTCTCCGATCTCGATCATCGCATCCTCGATCTCCTCTCCTCTCTCCGGGTTCTGACCCTGCCTCAACTCGCCAGTTTGTCGCCCGAGACCCCACCACGAACGCTTCGCTATCGAACCGCCCGCCTCGCCAAGCATGGCCTCGTCGGTCGCACGCGGCCATACCGCGAACGCGGCTCAGCGCCGCATCATCTGTGGCCGACGCGGAAGGGCGAGGCAATCGCCAATGGCGAGCCACGGCCGCGCGGCGGTGAGCGGCGAGAGCCGAACCCGCTGTTCCTTGCGCATGCCACCGGGCTGAGCGAGCTGTACGTGGCGCTGAAGACCGAGTTGCCCGAGGGCATCGAGTTGACGGGCTTCGAGCGCGAGGCCGAGGCGCGCGAGCCGTTCACCACGCTCGGCCGCGAGGAGCGGGCCATCGCGCCCGACGCCTGCATCCAGATCGCCGACACCGACGGCAACGGGCTGATCGGCCTGGTTGAGCTGGACCTCGGCACGATGTCGCACCGCCAGCTCAAAGCCAAGGCGGCGGGCTACGGTGAGTACGTCCAGCGCGAAGCCTGGCGCCACCGCAACGCCTACTGCCCGCCGCTGCTGTTCATCACCACCAGCGAGAAGCGGGCGCGGTCCTTCCTCGCTGCCGCCACCAGGGAGATCGACAGCGCTCGAATGCTGGTCGCCTGCATCGGCCTGGCCCGCGACCCTCGGCGCTGCATCGCCGCGTCGGCGTGGATGGTCGGCGATGGCGTGCAAGTCACCGACCTGCTCGGCATCCTTCGCGCCGCACGACGGCCCTACGACGAAGCGAACGAGCGCGAGGAAGCCAAGTGCCGCGAAGAAGATGCGGAACGGGACCGGCTGCGCTCTGACCCCGACGCGCTTGCCGAGCGCCTGCGAGGGGAGTTTCGCTACGCCTGGGGAGCCGACCGGCTCGGCCGGGCGACCACCGATGCACTTCGCCTCTCAGTCCAAGGCGAGAACAGGCTGAACGAGATCGAGCGCGCTGCCCTGAAGGCGGTCGGCGAGATGCTGGCCGAACCGATCGCCGCTCGCCTCGCCGACCGAGACCCGACGCCTTCCGAGCGAGAGGCGCTTGCCGCCCTGGTCGCTTACCACCGCGCGAGCCAGATCGAGCGCTTGAATGAGACGGCGAAGCGATTCGGCGAAGGACCGAAGCTGCGTCGGCGCCGCCGCTCGCTTGAGGACGGCGACCTGCTCAGGGACGCCTCACTGGACGAGCTGGCCCTCGATGCCGAGCAGGACCGCGAGAGCGGCGTCGAGCAGGATCGGCTGCGGGAGAACTACCTTCGCTGGCGCGAGGGGGAGGCCAAGCGGCTCGGCAAGACACACGGCTTCATCGCCCGCCACCGCATCGGTCACGATGCCTTCCTCGCCGATGTTGACCGGGGCGCGCTGCGGCTCTGCTCGGGCTGTGAGGAGATCGTCTATCCCGATCCCGAGCGCAAGCCCCGTCCGGGCGGTCGGCGCCATGTTGCCGGGCGCTGCCATTTCTGCGGCGCGGCAGCGATGAGGGAGCTTCCGGCCAAGGGGATCGAGCCGACTTGAGATCCGGGCGCAACGGAGCTACACATGGTGGGCGGATCGCAGCACGGCGCCGCCGCGATCACAAAGGCAGGCAGCACAAGGCGGCCCCGGTCGGCGAACTCGAGGCCACGATGTCGATTGAACAGACCGAGCCCGGATCAGCGCTGGACGATCAACTCCGGCGCGAGCAGGCAAAGGCCGTTTTCGCCTTGCTTCGCTCGACCTCGCGCCCGCACCCCGCCAAAGGCCGCAACCGGTGACCGCTGCCGCCCTACAGCTCGGACGGGGTGAGGACGAAGCCCAGGCGGTCGGCTCCTCTGCGCAACCTGCCATCGACGGTTATGAGGCGGCAGTCGCGGATCTTCGCCAGCGCGACGTACTCGGCGTCGTAGGTCTTCGCCCAGCCGAATTCCTCGGCGACCTCCCATGCAGCCATCGCCAGCCCGTCCGGCCGCTGCTCGCTGATCGACAACTTCCCGGCGAGGAACCGCTGCAAGGCCAACTTGGCGAGGGCGTTGGAGATGTCGCCCCGAAAGGCCATCTCGTGAAGCACCGATGGAACCTCGCTCCAGAGCAACGGCGGCGCGATCAGCTGGCCTCCGTCATCGAGGGCAGCGCTCGCCTGCTCCCCGGCCCGGTCAAGCGACAGCTCGACCGCCAGGCTCGCGTCTACGACCAGCACGCTCAGTGCGACTCGCGGGAGCGCCGTACGGCAGCCGCGACGTTGGGCATCGGCTCGCCGGTCAGGGTCTCACCCCAGCCTGCGGGCAGCGGAGCCATCTCCGGCTCATCGACCGGCTCATCGGGAACGACGATCCGGGCACGGGCCGCCCTGGCCTCATCGAGGTCCAGCACCTCTCGCAGCAGCTTCTCCTTCGCGGTCACGGTTCAAGCGTACCGGCCGACCCCGCGTAAATCCGAGGAAAGGAGCCGATGATGCGACGCTTTGCCTGGTACGGGCGACTCTCGACCAAGGACAAGCAGGACCCGACGCTTTCCTTTCCATCCCAGCGGGAGGTCTGCGCGGCGAAAGCCGCTGAGCTGGACGGCGAGATCGTCTGCGAGTTCACCGACCAGGAGGCCGGTCGCCGCGACGACCGCGCCGGTTGGGCCGACCTGCTGCGCGAGGCGAAGGAGCGGGACGCGCGGCGCTTCGACGCGGTGATCATCTACTCGACCTCGCGCCTCAGTCGCGACCTCTTCCACGCGCTCACCTACGAGCGCGAGATGACGCGGGCCGGGGTCGAGGTCTTCTACGCGCTCACCGCCGGCGACCAGACCAGCCCGGAGGGGCGGCTGATCCGCCACATGTTCCAAGCACTCGACCAGTTCGAGGTCGAGAAGCTGGGTCGCGAAGTCCGGCGCGGTCAGAAGGAGAACACGCGGCAGGGATACCGCAACGGGGGGCGGGCGCCCTACGGCTACCGGCTTCGACATGAGCCACACCCCGACCCGGCGCGAGCGAAGGCGGGCGACACGAAGTCGCGCCTCGTTGCCGACCCCGAGCGGGCGCCAGTGGTGGCCGAGATCTTCGAGCGCTTCCTCGCTGGCGCGGGCTACAAGGAGATCGCCAATCACCTGAACCGGCCAGGCGGTCCGCCAACCCCCAGCCACGTCGACTCCAAGCGCAACACGTCAGGCAAATGGGCGAAGACGACGATCAAGTCGATGCTCGAAAACCCGACCTACACCGGCCGCCTGTACTGGAACCGGCTCGACTCGCGTGCCCACAAGCAGGGCGTCGGGCCGGTGGTCCGCCGCGACCGCGATGAATGGGTCGAAGCCGACGAGCGCCACGAGCCGCTGGTCACCGACGAGCAGTTCGAGCGGGCGCAGAACGAGATGAAGCAACGTGGGACCAGCAAGCGCCGTCGTCGTCCACAGAAACGACCCTTCCTCTTGCGCGGCATCGTCCACTGTGCCACGGGCCACAACCCGCTCCGAATGCAGGGGCGCTCGCGCAAGGACGAGCCGACTTATTACACCTGCGGCTACCGCTCCTCTTACGGCGACCGCGCGGCCGAGGCGGTCGGCCACGGCAAATGGCAGTACGTCCGCGAGGACAGTCTGGTCATGCTTATCGACAGCTTCTTCACCACGCGCGTCTTCGGCGCCGACCGCCTCGCTCACTTCCGCGCTCAGAGTTCGAGCCTTACAAGTGAACTGAAGAGCAGCGACGGCAACGAGCGCAAACGCATCGCCCGACAGCTCAGCGAAGTAGACCAGCGGATCGAGCGGCAGCTCGCCGCGATTGAGGCTGGCGTCGATCCGGTCCTCGTCGGCGAGCGCATTCGCAACCTCAAAGCAGAGCGCGAGGAGGCCACGGCCGTCCTCGCCCGCCTGGAGGACTCTCGACGGGACAGCACCGCCGTCGACACCGAGGTCGCGTGCGCGGTACTCGACGCCCTACCCGACCTCGGCGAGTCGCTCGCGGCAGCCGACACCGAGCTGCGCCGCGCAGTGTTCGACGCCTTCCGCCTCCGGGTCGAGATCGACCGCAACAGTGGTCAGATACGCCTGAAAGCGCTGGTGTCAAGCGCGTTCAGCGAGGCGACGAATCTAAGTGACCTGGGAGATGCTGGTGATCCGGCTCTCTCCGTTAAGGCCATACCCCCAGCGGCACACAAGACGAACCACGCGGCGCGGGTGGAGGGTGATTCGATCTCGCTTGCACGATAATTCGTCATTGCGCAATCACGGAGGCGAGATCAGTACGGAGTCGGCCAGGCCGTCACAGCCTCTTGGTAGCCCTTGCCATGGGCGTCGGCGGTCCGAAGACGATCATCGCGTGATCAACGCTCGCCGAACTGATCGAGCTCACCGGGGTCCCGGCACTCGCTGGTCACGCGTTAGAGATCGAGGAGCCCTCCAACCGCGAGGATCGCAGCGGCGGCACAGAGGGCGAAGATGAGTGCGGTTGCGACGCGGCGCCGGCTCGGCTAGGTTGCGGCGATGCGCTCGTCCCTGACGGTCCTGTTCCTGGCCGCGATCGTCGCCGTCGGCGTAGCCGCCTACGCCGTCGGTGCCGGCAAGTCGTCAAGCGACGTGATCCTTTGCGCAGCCAAGAAAGGCGGAGACCTGACGCTCGCCGACAACAAGGGCAAATGCGGCAAAGGCGAGAAGAAGTTGACGATCGCGAAGCAGGGACCGGTAGGGCCGGTCGGGCCACAGGGGGCCGTCGGGCCGCAGGGGGCCTCGGTAGTGCCTGAAGGGCCGCACTTCGTCGCGCCGGCGACTACCGCCTGCGCGATCAATACCGGCTCGTTCTGCGTCACCGAAACCGGACTCTGCTGGGACAACGCCAACGCCGGTGGCGGATTGGCGCCGGTCGCCTATCGCAAGGACTCCGACGGCTTCGTACACATCGAAGGCGCATACGAAAACACCGAATCGCAGGGTGCCTGTGGCGGAGGCGAAACGCGCCCAGTCTTCTACCTACCTCAGGGCTTCCGACCGGTGGGCGGGGCCCAGCGGTTCAAGGTGTCGAACTGCACGGGCTACGGCAGCGGCCTGATCATCGTCGCGACTAACGGTCTCGTTAGCGCGGCCTCGGAAACCACCAACTGCCTCGCCCTCAGCGGCATCGTTTTCCACGGCGACGCCTGAGGCTCGCGGCCCCGCTGGCGTCCCCTTTGGGACACGCTTTTGCGATCGGAAGCATCCGAGAACGAAAAAGCCGCCCCGGGGCGGCGATTTGGCTCTGGGTCTGGAGTACCGCTACGGGGATTCGAACCCCGGTTTCCGGACTGAGAATCCGGCGTCCTAGTCCCCTAGACGATAGCGGCGAGGACGGGGCATTTTAGCGGGCTGGGCGGGTGGGTCGTCGGGACGGGGCGGTCGGGGTCTTGGGCTGGGAGTCGGTAGATTGCCCGGACCCGCGGCTGTGGCGGAACTGGTAGACGCGCACGGTTCAGGTCCGTGTGGGCGAGAGCCCGTGGAGGTTCGACTCCTCTCAGCCGCATTCGGCGCCTTGGCGCCGGGCTTTAGGCGGGCTGCTGGGCGCGGGGTTTCCAGCCGGCGCGGCGGGCGGTGTCGGCGAACTCGTCGGCGAAGACGGGCCAGAGGTCGCGGGGGAGGTCGTGGCCCATGCCCTCGAAGATGCGCAGGCGGGCGCCGGGAATGGCGCGGGCGGTGGCGCGGCCGCCGCTCGGGCGGACGAGGGTGTCGCGGGTGCCGTGGATCACGGTCGTCGGCAGGTCGACCTTGCTCAGGGCCGCGGTGCGGTCACCGGAGGCGACGATCGCGTGCAGCTGGCGCAGCACGCCCCGCGGGTTGTGGCCGCGGTCCCAGGAGGCTTCCGCCACCCGGCGCAGACGCTCCTCGTCGGTCGGGTAGGCCGGCGAGCCGATCAGCGCGTAGGTGCGCTCGATGCGCTTGATGAAGGCCTCGCGGGTCCGGGGCGCGTCGGCGAGCATCAGGCCGAAGACCTTGAAGGTCGGCTGTCCCACCCAGCGGCTGCCGGTGGTCGAGTGCATCGAGACCAGCGAGCGGATCCGCTGCGTATGCTCGATCGCCAGGGTCTGGGCGATCATCCCGCCCATCGAGATCCCGACCACGTGGGCGGAGGCGAAGCCGAGGCGGTCCATCAGGCCGACCGTGTCGGCGGCCATATCGGAGAGCAGGTAGGCCGCCGTATTGCGGCGGCGCAGGAGGAGGTCGGCGCGGCCCGGCACATAGGCGGAGTCGAGCTTGGTCGAGTGGCCGATGTCGCGGTTGTCGAAGCGGACGACGCGGAAGCCGCGTTCGGCCAGCATCGCGCAGAAGTCGTCGTCCCAGGCGATCATCTGCGTCGCCAGGCCCATGACGAGGATCAGCGGCTCGCCGTCGGGGTCACCCACCTCTTGATAGGCGAGCTCGATCCCGTCGTTCGCGGGCGCGAGCCGCTCTTCGCTGAGCTCGGGCATCCCGGCAAGTCTAGCCGGGGGTTTGGCTGGACAGCCAGGAAGGCATCGCTAGGTTGGTCGCCATGCGGACCGCGATCGTCTCCGACCTGCACCTCGGCGCCGGCACCGGCGAGGACATCGCCCGCGACCCGGCGATCCGCGACGTCCTGCTCGGCGCGGTCGCGGCCGCCGACCGCCTCGTCCTGCTCGGCGACCTGCTCGAGCTGCGCGATTTCCCGCTGGCGCGGGTGCTCGAGTCGACCCGCTCCTTCTTCAAGGCGCTGGGTGAGACGATGGCCGGCAAGCGCATCGTCCTCGTCCCCGGCAACCACGACCACTGGCTGGCCGAGCCGCTGCTCGAAGAGGTCGCCATCGGCGAGGGGACGCTGGGGCTCGAGCACCGGGCCTTGCCCGAGAACGGACCGCTCGCGCGCATCGACGCCTGGCTCGGCGAGGCCGAGCTCAGCGTCGCCTACCCGGGCGTCTGGCTGCGCGACGACGTCTACGCCTCGCACGGCCACTTCATGGACTGCCACATGACGCTGCCCCGGCTCGAGTGCCTCGCCGCCGCTGCCGTCATGCGTCGCGCCGGCCGGCCGCCGGACCCAGCCTCCCCCGCCGACTACGAGCGCATCCTCCGCCCCGTCTACGGACTCGCCTTCGGGCTCGCCGAAAGCGACCTCGGCAACCGCGCCCACCGCCCTTCCGAGCGCGCCTGGCACGTCGTCTCGGGCCCACGCGACGGCGGCCGCGTCGCCGCGGCGGCCCACCGTGCCGCGATCGGCGCTGGCGTCCCGGCCGGCGTCTGGCTGCTCAACCGCCTGCTGCGGGCCGACTTCCACCCCGACGTCTCCGCCACCGCGATCACCCGCGACGGCATCGCCGCCGCCACCGAGCTGGCTCGCCGGCTCCGCCTCGACGCCGCCCACGTGATCAACGGCCATACTCACCGCGCCGGCCCCCACCCCGACGAGGAGGAGTGGCTGATCCCCGGCGGCGGGCGGCTCCACAACACCGGCAGCTGGGTCTACGCGGACGCCTTCCACCACCCCGGCTCGCCGCCGAACGCCTACTGGCCCGGCACCGTCACCTGGCTCGAGGAGGAGGGCCCGCCGCGCCGGGAGCGGCTGCTGCTCGAGCTGCCGCGCGAGGAGCTGCGCGGCGCCGTCGCCCGCACCGCCGCAGTCACCCGCTGAGCGCGACTACAGCCACTCGGCGATGATCCGGCCGATCTCGGGACCGGCGTCCTCCTGCAGGAAGTGGGAGGCGTTCTCGATCTTGCGCGGCGGGGGGAAGTTGAGCTGAGACGAGACCCTTTCACCGACCGAGAGAGGCAGGATCGGATCCGAGTCCGCCCAGAGCACGAGCGAGGGCCGGTCGTCATCGCGCAGGGCATCCGCAACCGCCTTGCCCTCGGCGGCGCCGGGCGCATCGGGCTCGGTCGGCAGGATCAGCGGGAAGGCACGGGCGCCGGCCTTGGACTCAGGGGTCGGGAAGGGGGCGTCGTAGGCGCCGATCACGTCATCGCCCGGGTCCTCCTTGCAGCCGCCCCGCACCAACATTCCGATCGGCACGTCGGCGTTGTCGCGAACGAACTCGCGAAAGTTGAGCCAGGCCTCGCTCATCCGCTGGTGGCCGGTGAAGGGGCCGGTCTCCATGACGACGATGCGCGAGAAGCGATCGGGGAGCTCGACCGCGAGCCGCAGCCCGATCGGCCCACCCCAGTCGTGGACCACCGCGGTCGCGTCGCGCACGTCCAGCTCCTCGAGCAGCTTGGTCATCAGCTCGACGTGGCGGTCGTAGGTGTACCAAGCGACGTCGGTGGGCTTGTCGGAGCGGCCGAAGCCGGCGTAGTCGGGGGCGATGCAGCGGTAACCGGCGTCTCGCACCGGTGGAATCACCTTGCGCCAGAGATACGACCAGGTCGGCTCACCGTGAAAGAAGACGACGGGCGCGCCCTCGCCCTCGTCGAGGTAGGCGAGCCGTAGGCCATCGATCTCCGCGTAGTGAGAATCGAAGGGGAAATCGGGCAGCCCCACGAGACTCTCCTCCGGTGTGCGGAACACGTCCATGCGCGGAACCATATGCCAGTCGCGGAAATTCCCTGATCGAGCAGGGATGAAAACACCACCACCCGCTGGCCAAAGTGGCAGATTTCGCTCTGGGGAAGGAAATACGCTCTACCTCTGGAATATCCTCGCGCAATATTTTCCCTACCCAGCTGTAGACGAAAGGGTTACGCATGAACGAGGAGAGCACACTCAGCGGTTGGTGGGTGTTTGCCGGCGTGCTGCTACTGGTGGCCGGCGTGCTGAACATCATCTGGGGCATCGCCGCGATCGGTGACTCGAAGTTCTTCACCGAACACGGGACATTCATCATCAGCGGCCTGCACACCTGGGGCTGGATCACCCTGATCCTCGGCGTACTCGAGCTCGTCGCCGCCTTCTCGCTCTTCTCGGGTGGGGAGTTCGGGCGCTGGTTCGGGATCTTCGTCGCCGCGCTCAACGCGATGGGCGCGCTGCTCTCGATCCCGGCCTACCCGTTCTGGTCACTGGCGATCTTCGCCCTCGCGATCATCATCATCTACAAGCTGGCCGAGGGCCCGGAAGGGCGCGTCACCGCTTAGCTCGGCGAAGACTCGACCACACGCTGCGAGCGAAGGCCCCGGCTATCCGGGGCCTTCGTCGTTGTCGGGTCGGCGAGGCCGTCGGCGGGTCCGAGGCGCGACCACGGCGCCGCCGCGCGCTGGTTCTCCTCATAGACCACGCCCGTCCCGCCCATGCGGTCGTCCCATGCCCGGCGCTGGCGGTCGAAGAAGATGCCGACGTAGCCGAGGCCGAAGGGGATCCAGGCCAGCGCCATCCCGATCAGGCGTTTGATCGAGCGCCCGGGGCGCAGGCCGCGCCCCTCGACGTCGAGCCGGATGCCGACGAAGCGCATGCCCGGGGTCTGCGCTGCCAGCGTCCAGAAACCGACCAGGTAGAGACCGCCGAGCCCGAACCAGAGCGCCGTGCCGGCGGCGAGGGCGAAGTTCGAGACGCCGTTGCCGTTGCCGGTGAAGGCCGAGGCGATCAGCGCCGCCACCGCGGCGAGGCCGGAGAAGGCGAGGTTGACGATCAGCACGTCGATGGCGAGGGCGAGCGCGCGGGTGACCGCGCCGGCGCGGTTGGTCGGCTCGGTGCGGCGCTTGCGGAAGAAGATTCGCCGCACGATGCGCTCGGCGACGCCGTCGAGGCGGCGGGTGCCATTGCCGATGGTGTGACCGACGTCGGAGATCAGGCCGACGCTCTGGGCGCTGATCGCGGCGCGGATCTCCGGCGCCTCGGCAATCCGCTCGACCAGGCGCTGCGCCTCGTCGCTGGCCAACAGGCGGCGCCAGACCTCGTCGACCATCTCGCTGTCGAGCGCGTCGATCAGCGCCCGCTTGACCGCCTCGCTCTCGAGCGCGCTGTTCATCGCCTCCTCGACCACGGGGCCCCGCAGGACCCGGGCGATCGCCCGTTCCACCGCCTCGCTCTCGACCGCGGCGACCATCGCCTCCTCAGCCGCGACCTCGATCGCCTGGTCGAGGCCGGTCGCTTTGCCGACCGAGCGGGCGCTGCGCACACCGGCGCCGAGCAGTCGCACCGAGAGCGGGTCCTGGTCGGTCAAGAGTCCCTCGCCGGGATCAGCTCCGAGGCGGCGTCCAACGGGTGCAGCTCGCCCTCCTCGAGCGCCTCGGTGCGCAAGTGGCCGATCGCCTGGTAGTCGGTCGAGCCGATCATCTCCAGGAACGCCTTGCGGCTCGGGTATTCGACGAGCAGCACCAGGTCCCACTCGCCCCTGCCGAGCAGCGCCGGCGCCGACTCGCCGGCGAAGACGACGCGCGCGCCGACTCGCTCCAGCAGCGGCGCAACCGCGGCGCCGTATTCCTCGTAGCGCTCGCGCCCGCCCTCGGGCTTGAAGCGGAGCAGGTTGAGCATCGTCACCGGCCCCTCCTTCCCGGAGCGCGCCGAGAAGGCCTCGAAGCCGGCCTGGTTGATCGCCTCCGGTTCGGGGGTCGCACCCTCACTCATAGGGCAAGCAACCTATCGATGAACTCGGCCTGTGCGGGGTTGATCTTGGCCCGCGCCGCCTCCGGCTCGAACCACTCGACCCGGTCGACCTCTGGGAACTCCTGCTGGCGCCCCGAGCGCGGTGGCCACTCGATCGCGAAGGTGTTGCTGCGCAGCTCGGCGGGATCGAACTCGGCCTCAGCCGCCCAGCCGTGCACGACCTTGCCGCTCTTCTGGCGCACCGAGCCGATCTCGGTCAGGCGCTCGACTGTGAGACCGAGGGACGAGCCGAGCTCCTCCTCCAGCTCGCGCAGGGCGCAGGCGCGGGGCTCCTCCCCCTCGTCGAGCTCGCCCTTGGCGATCGACCATGCGCCATCGTCCTTCTTCGCCCAGAAGGGACCGCCGGGATGGACCAGCAACAGCTCGATCGAATCGCCGCGGTGGCGGTAGGGCAGGATGCCGGCGGAGGAGACGGGCACCCCCGGGAAGGTAGTCGACTGCGCTTCCGACTTGACCACCCTCTGGTGTGGTCAAAGTCGGATGGGCTATGCCACGCGCCTCAGCTCGCCGCGCTGGCTGCCGGCGGCGGCGAGCGCCAGGCGGCCTGCCTCGGCGCCGCTCGCCCAGGAGACCTCGGAGAGCAGGCCGGGAGCGGCGACCATGTCGCCGGCGAGGAAGACACCGTCGCCACGATCGACCGCGGGGCGGTCGCGCCAAGTCAGGCCCGGGTGGTCGAGCGGGCCGCTGCGTCCGTCCATCACCTGGCGCCTGCGCCAGCGCTCGCGCCCACGCAGCCCAGGGTAGGAGGCCTCGAGCAGGCGCTCGAGGCGCAGGCCGGCGGCGTCGGCGCTTTCGCCGGGCCGGATCGGCATCTGCGCCTGCACCAGCTCCTCGCCGTCGGGCGCGAGCGAGGGATCGGGAGCGCTGAAGCGCTCGATCCAGCCCGCCTCGTCGAGGTCGGAGACGATGAACGGGTCGCCGCGCCGGTGCTCGAAGCCGACGTCGATGCAGACGGTGTGGCCACTCGGCCAGCTCAGCGAGTCGTCGCCGAGCAGCTCCGCCGCCCGCCCCAGCTCGGTGGCGACGACCACCGGCGCCTCCGGCAGGGAATCGACCGCGCGCCCGGTCTCGATCTCGACGCCGAGCCGGCGAGCGCGGGCCTCCAGCATCGCGACCAGCGAGCCCCAGCCACCGTGGAGATAGCGCGCCGTCGGCGGCGGACTGAGCAGCACCCGCACGGAGTGCTTCCAGACAAAGGCGGCGGAGAGCTCGCCGGGGTCGTGGTGGAAGGTGTAGACGCCGGCCGCCGCCGAGAGCATCGCCGCGGTGCGCTCGTCGGAGTGACTGGCGACCCAACTACGGAAGTCCTCGTCGACCGGGGCTTCGCGGCCGCGCAGGCGCAGCACCGCCGGGACCGTGCCGAGCGGCGGCGTGCGACGCACCTCGCCCTGCCAGCGAAAGCGGATGCCGGAAAGCGGCGGTCCCGAGTAACGGGGCAGCAGCTCGCGCTCGGCCAGCCACTCCCAAAGCGGCCCGTCCTTGTAGACGACGCGCGGGCCGAAGTTCGCCTTGTAGGGCCCGTCCATGCTGCGGGCGCGCCCCCCGACCTGGCTGTGCGCCTCGAGCAGCCGCACCGGAGTGCCGCCTTCGGCAGCTGTAATCGCCGCGGTCAGCCCCGCCAGCCCACCACCCACAACCGTGACCCTGCTCATTCGCATCGCCTCGCTTTCCTTCAGCTGTGATGTCGCATCTGCTCCCGCTATGCGGAGACAGATGCGACATCACCGGGGGTTGCGCATCGTCGGAGCGATGGTAGGGGCTCACTGGTCCCCTATAAAGTGCCAGTAGTGACACGTTCTGATGTACCAGTTGGCCCTGGTGGCCTCTTGATCGAGCTGGATCGCGACGCCGACCTGCCGCTGCACGAGCAGATCGAGCGGGCGATTCGCGAGGACGTGCGCTCCGGCCGGCTCGTCGCCGGCGCCAGGCTTCCCTCCAGCCGTGGCCTCGCCAGCGAGCTGGGGATCTCGCGCGGCGTCGTCAGCGAGGCCTATGGCCAGCTCGCGGCCGAGGGCTATCTGATCGCTCGCCAGGGAGCCCCGGTGCGGGTCGCGCAGGCGGTGCGGGCGGCGGCAGAGCGTCCACCCTCCCCCTCGCTGCTGCCTGACTTCGCTTACCGCCTCGACCCCTGTCTGCCCGATCTCGCCGGCTTTCCGCGCGACCGCTGGCTGCGCTCACTGCGCGCCGCCTGGCGCCAGGCCCCGATCGACGCCGTCGACTACCCCGACCCGCGCGGCGTCCCCGCCCTGCGCGAGACGCTCGCCGAGTACCTCGGCCGGGCCCGCGGCGCCGCGGCCGACCCGGAGCAGCTGATGGTCTGCACCGGCTTCAGCCAGGCCCTCTCGCTGATCGCCCGCTGGCTGCGCGGGCGCGGGGTCGAGAAGGTCGCGCTCGAGGATCCGGGCTGGCACAGCCAGCGGCTGATCATCGAGCAAGCCGGGCTAGCAGTGGAGCCGATCCCGGTCGACGGCGAGGGGCTGCGGGTCGACCTGCTGGAGCGCAGCGAGGCGGCGGCGGTGATCGTCACTCCTGCCCACCAGTTCCCCACCGGCGCGGTGCTGAGCAGCGAGCGCCGGGCGGCCTTGGTCGAGTGGGCCGAGCGCGGCGAGCGGCTGATCGTCGAGGACGACTACGACGCCGAGCTGCGCTATGACCGCACCCGCGTCGGCGCCCTGCAGGGCCTGGCGCCCGAGCGGGTCGCCTACGTCGGCTCGACCAGCAAGCGCCTCGTCCCCGGCATGCGCCTCGGCTGGATGCTGACCCCTTCCTGGCTGGGCTGGCCGCTGATCTCGGTCAAGGCAATCGAGGACCGCGGCTCGGAGGCGATCGGCCAGCTCGCCCTGCACGACTTCATCGCCCGCGGCGAGCTCGACCGCCACCTGCGCCGCATGCGGCTGCGCTACCAGGCACGGCGCGAGGCGCTGCTCGATGCGCTCTCGCGACACTTGCCGGAGGCGCGGCCGGGCAACGGCGCCGCCGGCCTCTTCGAGCTGGTCGAGCTGCCGGAAGGGGTTGACGAGGCGGCGCTGATCAGCGCCGCGGCCGCGCGCGGAGTCGGCCTCGAGGGACTGGCACTGCACCGCTTCGTCCCCGGCGGCCCCCCGGGCCTGGTCCTCGGCTTCGCCGGGATGGCCGAGCCGGCGATCGAGCAGAGCATCCGCCTGCTCGGCGAGGCACTCGGCGAGACGCGAGCCCGATGAAGCGAGACGCGAGCCCGATGAAGGATTACCGGGGCCATAGCCCGGGGAATCCTTCAGCCAGGCACGGAGACGAGTGGCGGGCGCCGCTCGGCCCACGGGCGCGCCGCTTCGAGCTGGGCACCGACCCGGATCAGCGTCGCCTCGTCGAACGGAGCGCCGGTGAGCATCGTGCCGACCGGTAGGCCGTCGTCGGTCCAATAAAGCGGCAGCGAGATGCCGGGCAGGCCGGTGACGTTGCCGAAGGCGGTGAAGCAGACCGAGCGCACGGTGTCGAAGACCGGCTGCTCGGGGGCGGCGTGCTGCGCCTCCAGAATCGAGCCGGTGGCCGGTGGCAGCATCGCCGAGGTGGGAGTGAGCAGGAGGTCGAAGTCACGGCCCCAACGGGCGACTTCGCGGCGCGAGAGCCGCTCCAGGCGCTGCACGGCGGCGACGTATTCGTAGGCCCCCACTCGCTCGGTGGCGGTCTCATAGGCATGACGGTTGTGCGGCTCGACCTTGTCCCAGTCGACGCCGTCGTAGTCGGCGATGCCGCCGACGGTCATCGTCACGAAGTCCGGTGTCAGCTCCTCTGAGATCGTCCCCACCTCGACCTCGCTGACCTCGTGGCCGAGCTCCTCCAGCAAGACGGCGGTGTCGCGGGCTGCGGCGGCGCAATCCGGATCGGTCGGGACACCGAGCGGCGCCTCGGCCATCAGGCCGATCCGCAGCGTGCCGACCTCGGCCCCGGCCTCCTCGACGAAGGGCCGGGACGGCGCCGGCGCGTTGTACCAGGCAAGCGGATCGGGGCCGGAGGTGACGTCAAGCGTCGCGGCAGCGTCGGCAATCGTGCGCGTGATCGTGCCCTCGACCACCGCGCCCATCCAGGTCTGCGCCCGCCGCGGGATGCGCCCGCGGCTGCTCTTCAGGCCGACCAGGCCGCAGTAGGCGGCGGGGATGCGGATCGAGCCGCCGCCGTCGTTGGCGTGGGCGAGCGCGAACATGCCGCCCGCCACCGCAGCCGATGCCCCGCCCGAGGATCCACCCGATGCACGGCCGGTGTCCCAGGGATTGAGCGTGTTGCCGTAGCGCGAGTTCTCGGCCACGGTCAGCGGGCCGAACTCGGGCGTGTTGGTGCGGCCGCAGAGGACGAAGCCGGCCCGTTGCAGCGCCTCGACCACCAGCTCGCTCTCCTCGCTCAGCCCCTCGGGAGCGCCGTGGGAGCCGTATGTGAGCGGCCAGCCGGCGACCGCGGTCAGGTCCTTGATCGGAATCGGCACACCGAGGAACGGTGCCTCCTCCCCATCGGCGATCCGCTCGTCGGCGGCCCGCGCCGCCGCCCGGGCGCCCTCGTCGTCACGCCAGACGACTGCGTTCAACTCGGGGTTGCGCGCGTCCATCGCGGCGATGCAGGCATCGAGCAACTCGAGCGCGGAGAGCTCGCGCGCCCGCAGCGCGGCGGCAAGCTCCAGCGCCGTGGAGGTCGGCCCCAAGTCACCCATGGCGCTGATCCTATCCGCGCGAGCATTTTCGGCAAATCGCCGCACCAGTAACAGCAGAGTCACTTGCGGGATGGAAAACGGGGGATATATTCGTCCAGGCGATACTCGGATCGACGACGGGCACCAGGGGGAGAGATGTCAGGACGGATCGGAAGCCGGCGAGGACGCCGTAACGCGGGACTCGTGGCCGTGGCTCTATTGGCGCTGCTGGCGCTGGCGCTGCCGGCGAGCGCGGCGGCCTGCGGTGAAGAAGGAGAAGAGGACACCGGGCCGCTGATCACCGAAGCACACCTCACGCCTGGGAACCTTCCTCACGAAGGGGGTACCGGGGTAATCAGCGCCCGGGTGGAAGACGACTGCGGGGTCCAGCAGGTCTACGCCGAAATCAGCAGCACGGAAGGCTTCTACACGAGCTTCGAACTGCTGCCCTTCGAAGACATCAACACCAACGCGCGGGTCTACCGCGGTGAATTCCAGGTCCCGGCGAACTGGCAGGAATGGTCGGTCGGCTACCAGGTGAGCATCCACGCCGAGGACACGAATGGAGCCTTCGAAGAAGCCTATGCAGGTGAGATCGACGTGGAAGGGGTTCCGCCGTTCGACGAAGCGCCGATCGTCGGCGAAACCTCGGTGACTCCGCGCCAGCTCTCCGCGAGCGGTGGCCCCGTCACGATCAGGGCCCGCGCCACCGACGCCCGAGGGGTCTCGGAAGCCTTCGCCACGATCACCCAGATCGGCAGCGGCGAAACCTTCCAGGTCCAGATGGAACCGGTCGACTTCGACGTCTTCGAGGGCGTCTTCGAAGCGCCGGCAAACAGCGGCACGGAACCGGCGAACTACCTCGTCGAAGTCACTGCCCTGGACGACATCGGGCAGCCCGCCTCGGCCAACGCCGGCCGGATCAGCGTCGCCGCTCCGGCTTCGCCGGCGTGCACGGGTGCCGGCGCCGCCATCACCGGCTCCAACTCGGCGATCCAGCGCAAGGCGCAGCAGCTCTGGGCGAGCGCCTTCTCCAACGCGCTCTGCCCCGGCGCGGTGGCACCGCGCTTTCACCTGAGGGCCGCCGGCTCGCAAGCGGACGTGATCGGCACCGAGGCCGCTCCAACCCCGACCCAGATCACGGCGTTGACGGGTGAAGACGGCGCCAAGCTGGCAGTGGTCCCGGTCGCTCAGACCTCGATCGCGATCGTCGCCCACCCACCCGCCGAATGCTCGATCACCAAGATCACCAACCGCGAGCTCGAGCAGGTCTTCAGCGGCCAACTGCAGCGCTGGTCGGAGCTGCTGACTGCTTCCGGCCCGCACTGCAATCGAGAGATCACACGCGTGGTGCCGAGCGTGGGTGTCGGCATCAGCTCCCAGTTCAAGAGCTACCTGGCGCGGATGAACGGCAAGCCGCTGCCCTGTATCGGCGAAACCTGGAACGAGCTGCGCGCGATCGAAGACGCGGGAACCGGTGCACCCAACACCACCTGGCCCGAGGGCTGCCTGGGCGTCAGCCCGATCGTGCGACCTGGGTCGATCGACGGAGCCGTTCCCTCAACGGTGAACCGGACCGGCAGCTCGATCGGCTTCGCCGCGCTGCCCGAAGCCGAAGAAAAACACTCCACCATCCTCGCCCTCGAGAACGACGGCCCGCGCACCTTCACCAACAAAGCCGCCGCCCTGGGGGCGGGCTACGCGAATCCGACCGCGGGCGGCATGGCCAACTGCGGCGGCATCGAATACAACGTCCCGGTCGGCGCGCGGCGCAAGCCCGGCGAATCAGGCCTCAATGCCGACTGGTCCAAGGTCGTCGGCGCCGACCCGGCCGCAGGAGGGACGAGGTACCCGCTCTGCATGCTGACCTACGCACTCGCCTTCCACGGTTACAGCCTGCGGCCCGACCGGGCGATCAGCTGGGCCCGGGCGCAAACGGTGCGCGACTACCTGAGGGAGCTCATCGTCAGCCCGAGCGGTCAGGCCCTGCTCTCCGGGCCGGGCTCCTGGTACGCCCCCCTGCCAACCACTGCCTACTCGAGCAAGGACGTGCTGGCGGCGGCGCAATACGCGGCGGGCAAGATCAGCTACTGAGGGAGCGCGGGCTGAGCTGGACGATCGGGATCGTCCGGCCGGTCCGCGCCGCTTCCTCGCGGTAGACCGCGTAGGGCGCGAAGATACGGTCCCCCAGATCCCAGAGCCGACGGCGCTCGGCCTCGTCCTCGACCACGGTCGCTCGCATCGGAATCCCGCCGAAGGTGACGTCGGGTTCGGCGCTCAGGTTGTGGAACCAGGCCGGGTGCTCGGGCATGCCGAGCTTCGAGGCGACGATCGTCACCCGCTCGCCGTCGTGGAAGTACCTGACCACGTTGCTGCGCGGTTCTCCACTCTTGGCGCCGCGGGTCTCGAGCAGCGCGGTCGGCATCATCAGCCCCACGCCCAGACGCCCTCGGGTGAGTCGCATCAAGGGCGGATCGAGCCTCCAGACGAGGTGGACCGAGAGGAACCGCCCCAGGCGGGTGTTCGCAAGCGCCGCGTAGGCCCGCTGGGCCAAGCCGGGACGGCGACTCGGGTCGACGTACCTCAGTGAGGGTCCAGAACCACGACGGGAATGTCCCGTTCGGTCTTCTGCTGGTACTCGTCGTAGGCGGGCCACTCGCCCACCATCTTCTCCCACAGCGCCGGCTTCTCCTCCGGCCCCGCGGTACGGGCACGGGCCTTGAAGCGATCGCCCTTCACCTGCACCTCGACCTCCGGATCCTCGGAGAGGTTCAGATACCAGGCGGGCGGCTCATCCGAACCACCCTTCGACGCAACGATCACGAACGAGTCTCCCTCGGGCGCATAGATCAGCGGAGTCGTTCGCGGCTCCCCCGACTTGCGCCCGGTCGTGGTCAGCAGCAGGGTCTGCGTCCCCTGCCACTCGTGGCCCTCAGCCCCGTCCGTTGCCCGGTAACGATCGACGTGTTCCTGACCGAAAAGCATCGCCCGTCGATGGTAACGAGTCCATTCTGCCGGACTCGGCGCTACGTCGGCAGCTCTTCGCCGCTGCGCTCGCGCACCATGTAAAGCGCGTACCAGTCGGGCCAGTTCGCATCCTCTTCGCCGATTCGCTTCTCGTGCTCACCGTGTGCGGCGGCCGCCCGCCGCAGCGCCTCTGCCAGGTCCTCGGCGGACTCGTATGTCGTCGTCATCGCCCCTCTTCCTTCAGCGGCCCGGGAGCCGGGTCTTGATCTCTTGCAGCAGCCAGCCATTGCCGTCGGGGTCGTCGAAGGAGACGAACGAGCCGTAGTCGGCGTGCCGACGCGGCATTCACCTAAAGCGTCCTTTGGACGGTGCTGCTTAGCAACTCACCGTTTTCGAGTTTTCCGGCAGTTTCGGCAGGAAGCCGCCGAGCACCAGGTTGAGGGCGGCGGTGAGTTCGCTGACGCCACCGGTGAGTTCGTTCGAGTGTTTGACGACTTCATTAATGCCGCCACACTGCGCGGTGACTTTGCCGCTCAGCGTCGTCACGGTCGACGAAACTTCGCCGACTTTTTTGGTCGCGCTCGAGGCGGCTTCTTCGGCCGTTTTGGCGGTGCCCTGGATCGATCCCACGGCGCCTTCGAGGTTGGTCACCGCTTTGATCGTGTTGGTGGTCGATTCGCTGAGGCCGTTCACGGTGCCTTCGACGTTGGTGATGTCTTTGACCATGTTGGTGACGGTCTGACCAAGGCCGTTCACGGTGCCTTCGACGTTGCCCAGCCCGTTCACGGTGTTGGTCACCGTCGTTTCGAGGCCATTGACTTCGCCGGCGACGTCGCTGATCGATTTGTTCGCGCCACCGAGGCCGCTTTCGAGGCTGGTGATCGAAGAGATCGCGCCGCTGAGGCTGCTCTGGACGGTGCCCACGGTGCCTTCGACATCGCCGAGCGAGCCTTCCACGTCGGTCAGGCCTTTGGCTGTATCGCCGACCGTTTTTTCGATCCCGCCGACCGTGCTCTGGACTCCGGTGAGGGTGCCGTCGAGGTTGGTGAGTTCGCCGGTCAGGTCCACGACTTTGCTGGTCAGGGCTTCGATTTCTTTGCTCTGAGATGCGAGCGTTTCCTTCAGTTTGTCTTCGATCGCAGGCGCCAGGACCTTTTCGACCTGCACCGCCTGTCCGCTGGTGCTCCCGACCGTGCTGACGGGGGCATAGGCCCTCAACCGTGCCTTGGTCGGCTTCGCGAGCTTCACCATCGTCACGGCACCGTTCTTGATCTGTGCGCTGCCGACGCTGCCACGCGGCAGGCTGGTGGCGGCGTAAGAAGCGCCTCCCAGCGCGATGAACAGGGCAAGCGTGGCGACGATGCTCGAATAGGTCGGTCGGGGCAATCTGCGCATTCTGGTCTCCTAAATCGGTGGGCTGGCCGAATGAATCGACCGCCGGAGACCTAAACTTGAGGGTGCCCTGAGAAACCTGTGAATTAAGGTGAACCTGTGACGCCTCGGTCAGGGGATTTGGGTCGCGTCAAGCAGCGATGACGAAGTGCCGGACGAGCGCCGCGGCCAAGGTTGCCCCCGAGGGACCGATCGCGCGGACCGCGAGGCGGTGTTTGCCGGGCTCGAGATGGCTGTAGCGCTTGGGGGAGCGGCAGCGACTCCACTTGTGGCGATCGAGCCGACACTGGAACCCGCTCGCCTCGCCGGTGCCGGCAAAGCGGAAGGTGACGGCGGAGCCGTGCTTGCGAAGGGCCAGGATCTTCACTCCCGCTCGGCCCGGCGGAGCCGGAGCTGGCGTTGGGTTCGCGATGGCAGTCGCCCTCGTCGACACGGGGCAAGAAGGGGCCGGAGGGACGAGCTCGTAAGCGCCGATGTCGGGCAAGCTGGGACCGGGGCCCGCGCAGGAAATCGAGGACGGCTGGGAACGAACGTTGCCGTCGAGGTCGAGGGCTCCGTCGGCCGGGCTCGAGAGGGCCGCGTCGATAGTGGGTGAGCCGGCGAGCTCGTGGAAGTCACCCGCCGCGGGATCCGCGAGCAGCGGCGCCGTTTCCAGGTTGCCTTCGGTCCCCCCCCCCGGCGTGATCGTCGCCCCGTTTTCCTCGGTCGGGTTGAAATAGCTGGAGTGCGTCAGGGCCACTTCAACCGTTGCCGAGGCTAGGTTGGCGGCCCGGATATCGGGTCCCGGACTGAGGAAGATCGTGTTGACGGCTTCGACCAGGTAGGTACCGCTTGTGGCCGCGATCAGCCCGCCTTCGCCCGTTCCGTAGAAGGTGTCGTTCCTCAGGTTCGTGGACGCGGGGCCGCCACCGATGTCATCGAAGATCCCGACCGAGCCAGAGCAAGCCGAGTCGAGGACCGTCGATTCAAACGGAGCAGCACAGCCGGCGCCGTTGTTGCTGGTCGCCAGGACACGTTCCAGCGTGTTGTTGCCGTGACCGAAGATCGCCGTGGCGTTCGCCTTCTCGTCGTGCACGGCGAAGTCAATGGTCTTCGCCCCGAACTGGAGCTCGACCCCGATGGGGCTGACTTCGGTGTAGAGGACCGGCATGGGTTGTCCGGGTTCGCCTTCGAGCGTGACTTCCTGTCCTACTTCGATGTTCGCCAGCGTCGGGCTGTTGGGCAGGCCGTAGGTCCCCTGATTGCCAGCCACCTGCACCGTATCCCCGGCTTTCGCCAATTTGGTCAGGGCATCCACGATGTTGCACGGTTCCGAGACCGTGCATTCGCCCCCGCTTCCGCTCGGCGCGACATGGAAGACCGTCGGCGCGGCGACTGCGGCTGAGGGTGCAAGGGCGAAGAGCCCGCAGAGCCAGACGCCAAGCACGGAAATCGCGAGCCCGAGGCAACCCTCGATGAGGCCGAAGGTGCCGTGCGTTGCCCGCCCCTTCTCAACGGCATTCATTCATCGGGGAGACAGGATTTGAACCTGCGACCGCTCGGCCCCCAGCCGAGTGCGCTACCAGACTGCGCCACTCCCCGTGGCTGGCGTACATTCTGCCTGATCGCGCACGCGGTGGTAGCTCAATGGTAGAGCCCTAGCCTTCCAAGCTAGTTATGCGGGTTCGATTCCCGTCCGCCGCTCTCTCTCCGCCGGCAGGACGGGACTCAAGACTTGCGCGAGGCGGTCGATGCAGGGTGGGATGCCCGATCGTTGGGGAAGATCGCTCGCCTCGCTGTGCGCGCTGGCCTGCCTGGTGGCTCTCCTTGCCAGTTGCGGGGGAGCCGACGAGAAAGGCAGCAACCAGAGCGCGGACCCCGGCTCCGCCTCCGCCCTCGTCTCCTGGCCCCTCTTCGGCCGGGTGCCGGAGCGGACGCACTACCTGCCGGCCGAGGAGCGCTTCCTCGACCCGCCGCTGCGCGAAGCCTGGTCGATCAACACGCACGCGTTGATCGAGTTCCCGCCGGCGATCGCCGACGGGATCGCCTACGTCGTCAACAAGTACGGCAACGCCAAGGCGGTGCGGCTGCGCGATCGCAAGGTGATCTGGGAACGCAACACCGATCCAGGTGACTCCGGCAAACCGACCGACGTCACCTCCCCCGTCTACCACGAAGGCAAGGTCTTCTTCGCCTACGTCGACGGTGACCTCGTCGCCGTCGACGCCAAGAGCGGCAAGGAGATCTGGACGCGCAAGCTCGTCGGCCACCTCGAATCCTCGCCGATGGCGGTCGGCGGCACGCTCTATCTCGGCACCGACAAGACCAACGTGGTCGCGGTGCGGGCGAGCGACGGCAAGGTGCTCTGGCAGTTCAACTCGCCGGGGGCGATCAAAGCGAGTCCCAGCTTCCACCACGGTCGGCTCTTCGTCGCCGACTACGAGAGCGCGATGTTCTGCCTCGACGCCAAGAACGGCAAGCTGCTCTGGCGCACCAATACGTCGCGCGTGCCGCCCTTCGGCGAGGGCGGCTTCTACTCCTCCCCCGCGATCGCCTTCGGCCGCGTCTACGCCGCCCGCGACGACGGCACGGTCTACGCCTTCGACGAACGCAGCGGCAAGGTCGACTGGAGCTTTCCGACCAACAACTTCGTCTACGGGTCGCCCGCGGTCGCCAAGGTGCCGGGCGCGCCGCCGAGCGTCTACATCGGCTCCTACGACGAGCACTTCTACGCGCTCGACGCGCGCAGCGGCAAGCAGCGCTGGCGCTACGACGTCGGCGGGCCGGTGCCGGGGACGGCAACGGTGATCGGCCACACCGTCTACACCTCGAGCTTCAAGACGCGCGAAGCGATCGGCCTCGACGTGCGGACCCATCGCAAGACCTTCGAGCTCGACCAGGCCGGCTACACGCCGATGGTCTCCGACGGCCGCCGCCTCTACTTGATCGGCTACTACGAGCTGATCGGCCTGGACCCGACCCGTCCCTGAGACGCGCGGGACCGCGAAACCGTCTCTAGCCGCAATATTTGCGCCCTGGGACGGTTTCGCGCTCAGTAGCCCGGTGGGTGGCGGGCGACGAAGCCGGCTGGTGGGGTGCGGGCGACGTGCCAGCGCGGGCCGCTGCCCCGGGCGTCGCCGACCGTGTCCCAGCGCAGGCCGGCGATCACCGCGTAGGCGTGGGTGGCGCTGGCGTAGATCGTGATCCAGCGGCCGGGCCCCGGGGCGCCGTAGGACTCGAGTTCGCCGGAGGCCATCGGGTGGGAGAGGAAGCCGCCGCCCGCGAGGGCGAAGCTGACCGCACCGGAGCAGTCGTAGCCGCGGGCATACCAGGAGCCGTGCCCCCCGCCCCATATGTAGGGACGGCCGACGATCGTGTTGGCGGCGTTGATCGTCGCGGCGACCCGCGGCGGCGCGCCGGGCGGCGCCAGCGCGATGCCGCTCACGTAGTTCGCGGGTGGATCGCCGTAGGAGTTTGGCTTGGCGGGAATGCGGGCGACGAATGGTTCGCCGTGGCTGCCCGGAGGTGGCGGGATCGCCGTGCCATTGGTACCCGCCGAGGCCGGGGGCAGCGGTTCGCCCGGTTTCCATTCGCTCGCGGCGGTCGCTTCCTGCGGGGCTTCCGCCAGGGCGTGGGCGGCCGCCTTCTCCCGCTTCGAGCTTTCGTACTTCGAGCCGAGGTAGACCAAGCTGCCTTCGATCGCCTCCAGCACGCCGCTCGCCTTCGCGGTCGTCATCAGGACCCGGCCGAGCGGGTCCGCTTCGGGCGCCGCGGCACCAACGGCCGTCGAGGCCAGGGACATCGCAGCGACAACCACCGCGGCCAGGGCGCCCGCGCGCCTCGCCATCCTCCGAGCGAACATTGCAGGCAAATGTAGCCAGATCGCATTTCGGGCATGTAAAGGTCTCTTTGCCCTCGCTCCGGCTACCCTCGACAACGATGCCAGCGCCGTGGCACCGCCCAGCACTGACGATCGCCGCCGCACTCGCGGCTCTCGCCCTGACCGCCCCGCTCGCCTCGGCTGAGCAGGTGCCATGGGGAACGGGATGCATGCCGACCCCCGAAGGGGCGACGCGGACCAGCGCCAACTGCGGCGCCGAACTCAGCAACGGGGTCGCCACCGCGCCACCCGGCGCGCCGACCGCGGTCAAGCAGGCGATCGCGGCCGCCAACCAGCTTCGCGGCCGGCCCTACGTCTGGGGCGGCGGGCACGCCAGCTTCCTCTCCCACGGCTATGACTGCTC
This sequence comes from Solirubrobacterales bacterium, assembly GCA_035549645.1. Taxonomy (GTDB): domain Bacteria; phylum Actinomycetota; class Thermoleophilia; order Solirubrobacterales; family 70-9; genus VRUE01. The sequence goes on from DASZQM010000289.1 coordinate 28,836, forward strand.
GGGTGCGGTCAGCTACGTCCTGCACGCAGCCGGCCTGCTCGACTCGACGATGGTCTCCGGCCAGCTCGCCTACTGGGGCGAAAGCGGGCCGGGACGCTGGATCACGGTCTACGCCAACAATCAGCACGTCTTCATGGTCATCGCCGGCCTGCGCTTCGACACCCGCGACGATCCCGAAGGCGTCAACGGCCCCCGCTGGAAGCGAGCCTGGGCCGACGCCAGCCACTTCGCGGCGCGCCACCCGGCCGGACTCTGAGCACGAAACCGTCCCCAGGCGCAATATTTGCGGCCTGGGACGGTTTCACCGATCGTCGCGGCGCGTCGGGTCGGCGGCGTGGACTGCCTGTTCGGCCCGCTGGCGCATTTCTTCGCCCGCCTCGCGGGTTGCCGCCACGGCCTCGTCGCCGACCTTCGCCAGCCCCTCGCTGGGCTTGCCGCCGACGATGTCGCGGAAGGCTTCCTTGAAGCGCTCGGTGCGACGGTCGGGACTGAAGCGGTCCTCAGCCTTGGCCTGCTTCTTCGGCCGCCGCTCGCCGTAGCGGCGTCGCGCCCAGGCGGAGTCCGGCTTGCCGATTCGCGAAGCGCCGTAGATCGCCACCGGGAAGACGAAGAAGCCGACGACCGCGTGCAGGATGCGTCCCTTGAAGACGCAGATCGCGACCATCGCGAAGACGAAGAGGGTGGAAAGGACGCTCGCGACCACCACCTCGGGCGAGCCCGACTCGATCGCCAGCGGGTTGGAGCCGACCATCACCAGCAGCATCGCCGCCGCCGCGATCACCGTGGCGTCGATCGAGCTGCGCCCCTCCTTCGCCCAGTAGACATCCTCGAGGTGGACCCAGAGCGCGAACTCGTCGATCGTCAGCCCCACCCCGATGCCGAAGAAGAGGGCGCAGATTTCGAAGAAGGGCGTCTGGCCGTCGGCGAGGAAGCCGAGCGTGCCGGCGACCATCATCGTCACGATCCCGAAGACCAGGTGGTGGACGTGGACGCCGCTCTCGCTTTCGACGTTGCCCGGCCACCAGGAGATTGCTTCGCTGCGGATGATCCGCGTGCTCATGCGGATGAAGGCGAAGGAGCCGAGGAAGCCGACGAGCACGAGGAAGAGTCCCTGCTCGTGGTGCTCTTCCAGGTTGCTCCAGAAGTCGGTGACGATCGAGGCGTCGAGCATCGGCATGGCGAGTTTAGGCCCGGGGCCGCCGGCCGCCCCTACTCGACCACGTAGCGGGTCGGCACGAACGTCTGGGTGTCGGCCGGCGGGCGCACGTAGGCGCGCTCCTGCCGCGGCGGCAGCTCGATCCGCTCCGGCGAGAGCCGCTCGTAGGGAATCTGCTCGAGCAGATGGCTGATCAGGTTGAGCCGCGCAGCCCGCTTGTCGTCGCCCTCGACCACGAACCAGGGCGAGTCCTTGGTGTCGGTGTAGGCGAACATCTCGTCCTTGGCCTCGGCGTAGTCGACCCAGCGCGCCCGCGCCTCGAGGTCGACCGGGCTCAGCTTCCAGCGCTTGGCCGGGTCCTCGATGCGGGCTTCGAAGCGCCGCTCCTGCTCCTCGTCGGAGATCGAGAGCCAGTACTTGATCAGGATCAGGCCCGAGCGCATCAGCAGCCGCTCGAAGCTGGGAGTCGAGCGCATGAACTCCTCGTACTCCGCGTCGCTGCAGAAACCCATCACCCGCTCGACGCCGGCGCGGTTGTACCAACTGCGATCGAAGAGGGCCATCTCCCCCGCCGACGGCAGATGGGCGACGTAGCGCTGGAAGTACCACTCCCCCCGCTCGCGCTCGGTCGGCTTGCCGAGCGCAACGATCCGCACCACCCGCGGATTGGTCCGCTCCGTGATCCGCTTGATCACCCCACCCTTGCCGGCGGTGTCGCGCCCCTCGAAGAGCACCGCCACACGCAGCCCTTTGTGGACGATCCATTCCTGCAGCCGCACCAGCTCGACCTGCAGCCGCGCCAGCTCCTTTTCGTACTGCTTGCGGGAGAGGACCTGGGGCGCGTCGGGGTCCGTGGACATGGGTCGGAGCCTAAGGCCAGGCGCCGCAACTGCAACCAGGGCGCTGTCGCAAGCGAACTATCGCCCGCGAGTGTTATTCGCTCGGTGCGCGTAGGCAGCCTCCCTGACCGCCTCGTCGGTCTCCAGAGTCGCCCCCAGGGCGCCGCCGACGGTCCCCAGCGCGCTCGACAGCCAGGCGAGGCGCACGTAGTCCCAGGCGTCCGTGTCTCGCCCAAGCGTTTCCGAGAGAAGCGATGAGTCGATCAGCAGCAGGGCGCCGAGCAGACTGGCGAGGAAGACGGAGAGGTAGAGGACGGTGACTCCGAACACGACCGTCGCGGTGGTTGCCAGGTTGAACAACGTCACCTGCTCGCGCACGCGCGGGGCGGGCACCCGCTCCCAGAGGCGGTGACCGGCGATCAGCGTCACCGAGGCGGCGGCGATCGAGGCGAGGCCGGCGATCGTCAGTCGCAGCGGGCCGACGGTTCCGGCGATCTCCCAGACTTCGATCTGGATCATCACGAAGGCGACCGCCGCGACCGCGGCCAGCATCACCCGCCAAAGCCTCCCAACCAGCCGCCAGGGGTGATTGGCGCCGACCATCCCGACCAGCAGCCGCAGGTTGCCGCTGATCACCCGGGCGACGTAGGCCACGCCCCCGTCGTCGTCGTCGACGTCGCCGGCGAGCTCAGCGAGGCGGCGCCGGACCCCGAGGCCTGCGCCAGGCGGACCGGCGGCGCGCCCGGCCTCCGGATCGCCGACCAACGTCCCGACCGCGTCGGCGGCGACGTCATAGAGACGCCGGCGGCGCCTCAGCACGCCGAGCGCCGGCAGCGAGACCAGCGCCACGCCGTGGGTGCGGCTGGCGTGGCTGAGCAAGGTCCGGTGAGCGAGTCGCAGCGGCAGCTCGGTGATCGCCACCGCCAGGTCCCAATCGGCGTCGAGCAGCAGGCGGCGGGCCGCGGAGACGAGCTCGGTCAAGTGCACCGGCGGCTCGCCCAACGGGTCGGTGAAGACCTCCGGCTCCCACTCGACCTCGGGGTAGCGCTCGGACAGTGCGGCGCCCAGGTCGCCCGCCAGCTCGTCGGCCGCCACCTGGTCGATTGCGGGCGAGACGATCAGGCCCAGCTTCACCGTCGCCATGGCGATCGCACGGCGCCTAGCGCCGCCGGCCTTCCAGCTCCTCGATCCGCTCCAGCAGGTCGCAGGCGAGCGCCGCGCCGGCGACGTTGAGGCCGAGGTCGTGACGCAGCCGGGCCAGACGCGCGAGGCGTGCCGCCGCGTCCCAGTCGAGGGGATCGACGGCGTCGAGCGCGATCAGCCGCCGCACCAGGTCGGGGTGCAGGCCGGAGCGGCGGGCCAGCACCCGGACGTCGGCGAGGATGAGCGTCGTGCCTGGCGACATCAGCGCCCCCGCCTCGGGTCGAACCGCGAGACCGCGGCCAGCTCCTCGAACAGCTCGCGTTCGCGTTTCTCGAGCGCCTTTGGAACGACGATCCTGACGCTTGCATAGAGATCGCCTTTGCGCCCGCCCGGGCCCGGCATCCCCTCGCCCCTCAGTCGCAGGCGGCGGCCACTGGAGGAGCCGGCCGGGACTTTGACTTTGGCGCTGCCCTGGAGGGTCGGGACGGGAACCGTGGCGCCGAGCGCCGCCTCCCAGGGCGCGACGGAGATCTCGACCACGAGGTCGTCGCCCTCGCGGCGGAAGCGCGGGTGGCGTTTGATTCGCACCCGCAGGTAGAGGTCCCCCGCCGGGCCCCCGCTCGCCCCCTCCCCGCCCTGGCCGGCGAGGCGGATTTTCTGACCGTCACGCACGCCGGGTGGGATCTGCACCTCGAAGTCGCGGCCGTCGGCGAGCGAGATTTTCCGTTTGCCGCCACGGGCCGCCTCCTCGAGCGTGACCTCGAGCGTCGCCTCCTGGTCGCCGCCTCGCATCGAGAAGCCCTCGAAGCCGTGAGAGCCCCCTCGCCGGCCACCGAAGAAGCTCTCGAAGAAGTCACTGAAGCCGGCGCCATCGCCAAAGCCCTGGCCGGCGCCGAACCCCCCGCCGTTGCCGCCACCGAACCCGCCACCGAACCCGGAGGCGCCGCTGACGTCCTCGCCGGCTTTCCAGTTCGCCCCGAGGCGATCGTATTTCTCCCGCTTCTCGGGGTCGCGCAGAACCTCGTAGGCCTCCGCAGCCTCTTTGAAGCGCTCCTCGGCGCCGGGGTCCTTGTTGACGTCCGGGTGGTATTCGCGCGCGAGTTTGCGGTAGGCGCTGCGGATCTCCTCGTCGCTGGCGCCGCGCCGGACCCCCAGCGTCTCGTAGTAGTCACGAAAGCCGACCGCCAATCAGTCCTCCCCCTCTTCGCCGGGCTCCTGCTCTCGCCCTGAGCCGGCGCCGTCCCGCGAGACCACCACCTGTGCCGGGCGCAGCACCCGCTCGCCGTGGCGATAACCCGAGCGGGCGACGTCGAGCACGGTGCGATCGGGGACCTCGTCGCTCCTCTGGACCGAGATCGCCTCGTGCAGCTCGGGGTCGAAGCGATCGCCGGCGGCGCCCACTCGCTCGACGCCCTGCCGGGCAAGGATCGCCTCCATCTGCTCGAGCACTCCGCGCAGCCCGTCGGAAGGCTGCATCCCCAGCGCTCGATCGACGCTGTCGACCGCCTCGATCCAGTCGAGCAGCAGTCGCTCGGCTTGTTCGGTGACGCGGCGCTCCACTTCCTGCGCCGCGCGCTTGCGGTAGTTCTCGAGATCGGCGAGAGCGCGCAGATAGCGCTCGTCATCCCCCGGGGGCGGCTGCTCACCGCCTGGCTCCTGGTCAGCCACCTGCGCCGCTCCCTCGGCTTGGCGCTCCGGCCCCTCCTCCTCACTCACGGGTGAACTCGGCATCGACGACTTCCTCCTCGTCGGCCGCCGGCTGGCCGTCGCCATCGCCATCGCCGCCGTCCCGCGGGCCGGCCGTCGCAGCGGCACTCTGCAGCGCCTGGACCATCTGCTGCAAGTCGGAGATCAGCGGCCGTGCGCGGTCGAGACCGGCCTGCTCCTCGATCGCTGCCCGCGCGTCGCGGACCAGGGCCTCGGCCTGTTCTCTCTGGTTGACCGGCACCTGGTCGCCGAGCTCCTCGAGCTGGCGCTCGACTCGATGGGCGAAGGCGTCGAGCTCGTTGCGGGCGTCGACCTCTTCGCGCCGCTGGCGGTCTTCGGCCGCGTGTTCTTCGGCCTCCTTGACCATCCGCTCGATGTCGGAGCTGTCGAGGTTGGTCGTTTCGGTGATCGTCACCTGCTGTTCGGCGCCGGTGTCCTTGTCGCGTGCCGAGACGTTGAGGATCCCGTTCGCGTCGATGTCGAAGGTGACCTCGACCTGCGGCTCGCCGCGCGGCGCCGGCCGGATTCCTTCGAGCCGGAATTTGGCCAGCTGCCGGTTGTCGCGGGCCATCTCGCGCTCGCCCTGGAGGACGACGACGTCGACCGCCGTCTGGTTGTCCTCGGCGGTCGAGAAGACCTCGGTCCGCCGGGCCGGGATCGTCGTGTTGCGCTCGATCACCTTGGTCATCACGCCGCCCATCGTCTCCAGCCCGAGCGAGAGCGGGGTGACGTCGAGCAGGACGACGTCCTCGACCTCGCCCTTCAGCACCCCGGCCTGCAGGGCGGCACCGATCGCCACCACCTCGTCCGGGTTGACCGTCTGGTTCGGGTCCTTGCCGCCGGTCAGCTTGCGCACCAGGTCCTGGACCTTCGGGATCCGGGTCGAGCCGCCGACGAGGATCACCTCGTCGATGCCGTCGGCGCTGAGGCCGGCGTCTTCGAGCGCCTGTTCGACCGGGCCACGGGTGCGCTCGATCAGGTCTTCGACCAGCTGCTCGAACTTCGACCGGGCGAGCGTCATGTTGAGGTGCTTGGGGCCTGCCGCGTCGGCGGTGACGTAGGGCAGGTTGATCTGTGTCTGGGTGGTCGAGGAGAGCTCGACCTTCGCCCGCTCGGCGGCTTCGAAGAGGCGCTGCAGGGCTTGCGGATCCTGCCGCAGGTCGATCCCCTGTTCCTTTTTGAATTCGTCGGCGATCCAGTCGACCACTCGTTTGTCGAAGTCGTCGCCGCCGAGGTGACCGTCGCCGCTGGTCGCCCGCACCTCGATCACGCCGTCGCCGACTTCCAGCAGCGAGACGTCGAAGGTGCCGCCGCCGAGGTCGAAGACGAGGACGGTCTCGGAGCCTTTCTTGTCGAGGCCGTAGGCGAGGGCCGCCGCGGTCGGCTCGTTGATGATCCGCAGCACCTCGAGACCGGCGATTTTGCCGGCGTCCTTGGTCGCCTGGCGCTGGGCGTCGTTGAAGTAGGCGGGGACCGTAATCACCGCCTCGGTGACTTTTTCGCCGAGGAACTTGGCCGCGTCGTCGGCGAGCTTGCGCAGCACCGCTGCCGAGATCTCCTCCGGCGCCTGCTGTTTCCCGCGCACTTCGAAGCGGACCGCGTCGCCCGGCCCTTTGACGACCTTGTAGGGAACGGTCTCGATCTCGGTCTGGACTTCGTCCCATTTGCGGCCGATGAACCGCTTGGCCGAGTAGATCGTCGCCTCGGCATTGAGGATCGCCTGGCGTTTGGCGATCTGGCCGACCAGCCGCTCGCCGTCCTCGGTGAAGGCGACCACCGACGGCGTCGTCCGGGAGCCCTCGGAGTTCGGGATCACCTCGGCCTGTCCGCCCTCCATCGTCGCGGCGACTACCGAGTTGGTAGTGCCCAGGTCGATTCCGACCGCCTTCGCCATTGTGGCCTCCTTTCAGGCCCGGGTGTTCGGGCCCGTTCGCCGGCTTGCACACCTTTCAGGTAGGGCGGCGAAGGCTGGCGTCAAGGGGGGTTTAGGAAAGCCTGCTGAGGGAAGGTGGAACTGCCCAGTCCACGGCCTCCAAAGCGGAAGAAGGCGCATGCGCCACGGCGCGCATCCAGCGAGCTCGTCTCTCACCATGGCCCGAGAGCGCCATCTTCTGGTCCTGATGGAGACTGGTGACCGGGCCGCCACCGAAGAATTGGTAACGGCCTTCATGCCGGCGATCGACCGGGTCGCGAATCTCTACCGGAGCTTCCGCAGCCTCGAACGCCAGGAGCTCCAGCAGGAGGGGGTCGTCGGCCTGCTTCGCGCCGCGCGGCGCTACGACCGGCGGTACGAGACGCCGTTCTGGGCCTATGCCTCCTGGTGGGTCCGCCAGGCGATGCAGCAGCTCGTCTCCGAGCTGACCAGCTCCGTCGTCCTCTCCGACCGGGCTGCCCGCAGCCTCGTCCAGATGAAGAGGGCGCGCTCCGCCTTTGCCCAGGCGAACCGGCGCAACCCCTCCGACTCCGAGCTCGCCGAGACCGCCAGGATGCCGCTGGACCAGGTCCAGCGCCTGATCTCGGTCGAGCGCGCTCCGAGCAGTCTGCAGGCACAACTTCCCGGCGACGAGGAGATGGCTATGACCCTTGCCGAGCGGCTCGCCGATCCGGCGACCGAGGAGGAGTACGAGCGGATCGTCGACCGGGCCGACGGGAGGCACATCCGGGAGCTCACCGCCGGCCTCGAGGAGCGCGAGCGCAGCATCGTCTTCGCTCATTACGGGATCGGCTGCCGACAACAGACGCTGCGCGAGATCGGCCGGGACTCCGACCTCAGCGTCGAGCGGGTTCGGCAGCTCGAGGAGCGTGCCCTGACCAAGCTACGC
>DASZQM010000290.1:0-13056 GCA_035549645.1 Solirubrobacterales bacterium
TGGCCAACATTTCCCAAGCGCCCATTGATACAGCCTCCTTCCGGGTATATGCGGACAACCCGCTGCTCAACAACGAGACGCTCGACCTGCATTGCGCGGATATAAGCGGTGCGCCCGCTGAGATCCGATTTGATTTCGATAGCGGCTACCTCAAGCTTCTCACCTTCAAGTTTCCTGAGGCGGTCCCTCCTCTGGGCACCTTGAGCTACCGGTTTGGCTTTAACTGGCCGATCCCCCAGCCAATCACCGGTCCGCGACACTACTCTACGTTCGGTCTGTGTCCCAAGGCACGAGTGTCTGTCAGAGTTTCGACTGAGAACCCCTACAGCATCCGCGACGTTCTGTCCCTATCCCTACGAGATGGTGTAAGTAGAAGGGCGGATGCGGATTCCTCGACCAAGGTTCTGATGGGGGATGATGGCTTCACCATCACTCGCGGGCCGCTTCGGTACCGAGAACACTACCTTACGACCTTCTCGATCTATGAGCGGTAGTACACCACCAGAAGCCATTGTGCCCGCCGAGACCGTTCGGCGGGCAGCTGCAACCGCCTTGCGTAGCCTAGTCGGAGATGCTCTGATGAAAAGAAGCGATCTCAAGATCGCCATCAGCAATGGGGCCGACGGCACGCGTCACATCGTGATCCAGGTGAGAACGTCGGACCGTCCCAGGCTCCTCGCTCAGTACGTTCCGTTCACGGAGGGGTCATTGAGTGGGTTTGCGCTTCCCTATCTTCGGGGCTGGCTGGCCGCTGAGTTCGGTTGGGATGACACGCGGGTTCATCTGGATGTTTGTGAAGACGGGCGAGCGGGGGTGCGGCGGGCTCTGTACGAGGTGATCTCGCGAAATCGAGATGCGGCCCGCTGGAGGGAAGTCGTTCGTCCTGAGCTAGATGATGCATTCCGAGGCGCCGGCCTGTCGCTCGCGCTTTTGGCGGGAGAGCTAGTCGCGGGGCCTTCGCTGGGGATGATCGAGGTCGTCACAGCGCTCATGACTGGAGACCGGCAGTGGCGTGTCTTCGACGGGTACTCAGGCTCAGCCGGCGCCGCTCAAGTCGCGCTACGCGAGGGAGCCACGACCGTGAGGAGCGTCGACATCCGGGAGTGGGAGCCCGTGTCCGACCTGTTGGGAGAGGACGAGCGGTGGTCCTTCGCGCGCGACGACGCCCTGGCCCTGCTTGCCCGGTCCGATCGCGAGAGCTGGAACCTGATTGTGCTCGATCCGTTTTACGGAGACACGCTGGCCGTCGCCCAGCAACTGAGGGAGCTTTCGCCGACCGTACCGGTGGTGTTCAACGGCGGGCCGGCATATTTGCGGGGATGGCAAGGTCGGATCGCCACGATTCTCCGAGAAGTCTGTAACCAGTACGACCAAGCTGACATCAACGACGAGCGCATCTATATCTTGAACCCATGAACCAGAATCGGCAGGAGGACGAGGCCGGATGGCCTTCGGCACACAACTTCCTAGGAGGCCTTGCCTTTGCCGCCACGAGCCGTTGCGCAGACCCGAACTCCTTCGTCGATGCGCTTGAAGCCGAGCGGGCGTTCGCCGCTGACGCCACCGTCTCTGCGGCCGTTGACGAACTGTGTCAGTTCGTCGCTCGCTGGAGCGATCTTCGGGATGTGGTCGAGGAGGGACTGAGCCAGAGGACTGCGCTTCGCCATCTGCTTGCGAGCGATGCAGCGGAGCTGTTGCAGCTACTTGAGGCGACCGACCCTCGGTGGCTCGACCCCCAATCAGTCGAGGAGACGATTCCAAACCTACTTGACATCGCGCAATCCCTTCAGCTCGACGCATCGTTTGCCCAGATGCGGGTGGTGGATCGCTTTCCCGAGCCGTACGCGGACGCGACGTTCGCGGCGATGACCTATGACCGTGGGGACCAGCGGCTCCACGGAATCGAGCCGGGCGTGGTGCTGCTCCGCGAGCAACTGCGCCCCGTGTACTCGGTGTGCCTTCTTGCGCACGAGTTTATTCATCTAGTAATTGGCCGGGTTGACACTGACATCCTCGCGCGCGGTCTAGAGGAGGGCCTCTCCGACCTCGCCGGCCAGCTTATGTTCGCCAGCAAGGTCCTGCCGAAAAGCTATTGCGAACGTGTGTTGATGAACTCTCGCTCGCGCTATGGACGCCCGCAGCTTGGCCGCCTCTACCGCGACAGCCTCCTCTCGGCGCTCACCGCCTATTTGTTGGTGGGGGATACCGGAATACTGGCCTTGCTCCAGCAAGCGAACCGAGATGGACGCCAGGTCGTCAAGGACTTCGAGCGGAGGCTCGCGCGCGGCGAACTCAGCCAAGAGGAGCCTGAGATACCCCGGGAGTTCGCTGGCTTCGCGCAACGATTTCTAGCAATGACCCCAGACCTCGTCGTATCTCCGCTCGCATTGGTTATTGCAGAGCGGTGTACCTTGCACGAGACCGCCGCAGAGACCTTGCGTCGCCTTCGTGTCGAGGATGCCGAGGGTATGGAGGCGCTGGACGAGCTACAGGAAAGGGTCTTCCTAGCGATCCAATCGGAAGGTCAGATCGCGAGTTGCGAGGGAACGTTCTACAGCGAGATTGGGCACTTGCGCTATGAGACCCCAGGGGACGGTGGCTGACCTTCGGACCCGAGGGTGCATCTGGGGCGGAGCGGGTGAGCCGCGCCTCGCCCTTCTTCTCATCTGGTCGCCTGGCTGGCGCTTTGCATTTCGCATGAACGGCCGTCGTGTTGGTTAGCCGCTGCGGTGCTGCTGTTCCACCTCGTGACCGAACCCCGCCGCAACCACCGCTATTTCAGTAACGGCCTATAGGGACGAGGATCCGATGAGAACTTCCAGAGTGGTTCTGCGAGTTCTGCGAGCATTAAGTCAATGGCGTCCCTTGAGCCGATAAACGTCCTATTTGGCGCGGTCGTAGCGCTTGTTGTCCGAGAGCTAGTTGAGGCGCGGAAAGCTAAGCGGCGGCTGCTCGCCAGGCAGGACGATCTTCTACGTGTGATGAAGCAGGAGCTGGAAGATATTCGGGAAACCGTGGCGGTCAACCTCATCAACCAACTCTGGGATCGAGACAAGGCGAAGTTTAACCACCGCCATCTCCACCACTGGGAGACCAAGATCGACCCTCTGTCGCCATTTCCCGAACGCCTGGACGATCTAATGCGCCAAGAAGGACCGCCAGAGCTACTTGGGAACAGTGAGCTGATGTCTTTGCTCTCGAACACTGTCAGTCTTGTGAAGCACATCGGCCTCATGGACCGCCAGCGGATGCGCTATGTGACCGCCCTGTACAGGCCAAGCGTTGTGTATCTGCACGACCAAGCTGAAACCGCCGAGAGAATCGAGAGGTGGGAGGGGTTGCTGCTCCAAATGCATATGGGTTTGCTTCGCAATGCTGTCCTGGGGGCGGCAATGATCGAGGTGGTTGAATCGGACAAGCGCGACATGCGTCGCTTGCGGTCCAGGGTTCGCTCGGTTTACGAGCCGGACCAATTTGACTGGGAGGCCCTTGATCAGCTGATCAGAGAAGTCGACAGCTCTGAGCTCACCACGATGTCGGGATCTGGGGTTGGGGGATCGAACTCGCGTTGGACCGTGTTGGAGCACTTTGGACTGGCCTCGAACAACTCAGGATGGTCGGTGACCCCCCGAGGGCGCCTTGTCCGAGGCTCGGGTGCAAAGTACTGGCATCGGCCGCGGAATCCCGATCCCCCCCAACTGCGAGTCCAATACGAGAACTTTGATCCATGGGACTTTGTTTAGGATGCGTCGCCGCGAGCGTCGTGAGCCGGACCAGGTTTCCGGAGACTCTCAAATCCCGCCCGGCTCACAGCCGGGCGTGGAAGCCGAGAACGGCATCCTTCTTGCGGGCTCCACATCTGCCGCCGGCAAGATTCTTGGGGCGTAGGGTGCCGCTGGGGCAAGAAATGGGGCAAGGTGCCCTACGGATCCCAGCCGATCTCCACGTGGCTCGATCTCGCAAAAACCGCTTGAAACCGTGCCCCACTTAGTCCAGCGAGGCTCCCGGATCAAGCTCATAACCCGAAGGTCACCGATCAAGTTCTTGGTCGACCGGCGAGACTTGAGATGCCAGCGTCGACCGAGGCAATCCGACGCGCGTCCGCCACGGATTCTGCGATTGCCGCCTGGCGTCCCGCGCAGTGAATCGGTCAGAGAGAGAGGAGTGCAACGTGAAGATGCCCAGCCAGGCAGGGCAAAGGGAGGCCTGGAGCAGATCAGTACCGCTAGGAATCGGATCTCGTTGCAGAGATCGACTCGACACCGTCAATGCTCAGAGGCTCCTGCTCACGCGAGCGGAATCCGCACGTGCGTTGAGCATGAGTCTCAGCCACTTCCAGCGCCATGTTCAGCCTGGGGTTCCATGCATTCGCTCGGGACGCCTGCGGCTGTATCGCCCGCTTGACCTGGAGCGCTGGTTGGAGAGTGCCGCTGCGGGTCCAATCGGTGATCGGTCACTCGGAGACATGACGCTCGAAGGCGTCGTGGGGCGCTTCATCAGGGCGGCGAGCGAGGGTGTCGCTCTTAACAAGTGGCGCCGTCCCTATCGACCGCGCGCGGTCGAAGACCTGGAATCGCTCAAGCGGCTGCCGCGGGAGATGCTCGGGTGTCGCATCGACGCGGTGACGCCCGGCGACGTTCAGGGGTTGATCGACGAGCTGAGCGAAAGGGGCTGCTCTGCCTCGCGGATCGGTTCCGTCGTCAATGCGCTTCGAGCTCTCTACAGGTTCGCCCGGGAGCGCGAACTCACTTCCAACGATCCGGCCCGGAACGTCAGGTTGCCGCTTGTGCTTCGTACCGTTCACCACCGAATCGCAACGCCTGCCGAGTTCCACGATCTGCTCAAAGCGCTTTGGAAGCGGACGCCCGACGAGGTTCGGCACGGCGTTGGGAGGGATCCACGCGAGGCGCTGGGCGATGCGCTCCCTTATGCCCTCGCCGCCTATGGCACGGCTCGAGCGCAGGAGATCGAAGTGCTCGACTGGAGGCATGTAAACCTTGCCACCGCGGGGATCGAGCTCGCGGGCGACGAGGACGGGCGTAAGCCCGGCGGGTCTTGGCGGGTGGTTCCTCTTGCAGAGCCGCTTCGGGCGCTTCTCAGCGGGGAGTGGGCGGCGCAAGGCAGACCACGCTCAGGAAAGGTCTGTCCACCAAAGCGGATTCGAAAGAGCGGCAGAAAGTCGATGCGAAGCCTGCAAAGGAGAGTTCGGTGCCGTTGGCAAGCGCAGGGTTTGGAGCCGATCGGTCTTCACGAGGCGAGGCACACCGCGGCCACCTGGCTCGACCATGCCGGGATCTCGGCGAAGGTCTGCTCTCAGATCATGGGTCACAAGACGTCGGAGTATCAACCCGGCGCCGCTCGGATCACCCTCGAGCGCTATACCCACGTACTCCCAGGTGAGTTGGAGCATGCCCGAGAACGCCTTAATAGATTCCTCAGCGAGCGAACCTGAACCGGGATCCGAACCCGGGGCGGCGACACCGATCTCCAGTCCCTACGACTGGGACTTCCTTGCCGAGCAAGTGGCTGAGGCACCTTGGTCGGCTGCAGCGCGCGAAGCCGGCATTTGGGCGCTCGAACGGCTGCGAGAAGAGCTTGGACCTCGGTGGCCTCCGGCATGGAAGGAGCCTGGTGGGATGCCGGCAGAGATCGCGAGTTGCTTTGGCGCACTTGCGGGTCTAGTGGGAACGATCAATCTGGCTCTGGCTTTCGAGCAGCTGCGCGAAGGCGACGGGAAGGAGCACCTCCGCAAATCGATCAAGCGAGGGGCAGACCAAGGCCGGTTTGCCTCCCTGCGCCTGCAGGCGCAGGGGGCGGCGCTCGCGCGGTCGATCGGTCTCGAGGTAGCCATCGAGCCACTGATTGCTGGCGCTGAGACGAAAGCCGATCTGGCGATCCGTGGCGAAGGGGTCGAGCTGGTGGTTGAGGCCTTCGCCATGCTGCGCGACAAGCGGACGATGGACGCATCGGCTTGGCTTGAGCTCGCGCGGGAAGGGCTGCGAAGGATCGGAGAGCAGTTTCGGGTCGACTTCAAAGGCACGGTGGAGGCGCCTCTCGACGACGAGGAGACGGGCATATGGCTGGAGGAGGTTCGGCGCTATGCCCAGCTATGCGCCCTAGACATGTCGTTGCCGCCGCTAGAAGTGGGCGGCGTTGTCCTCACCGTTGAGGTCGGTGATCCGGGTGGGAGAAGTAGCTTCAAAATGCCGACGGTCTCATATGGCGAGCGTCTGGGTTCGCGCTTGTCGAAGAAGGCCGAGCAAACCAAGCGCTCTGGTGCGCAATGGCTGCTGATCGACTCCCTCGACCACCTTTGGCACATGACCCAGTGGTCACAGCAGCCGATTGCCAAGAGAGGGGAGCAGCTCGCGGCGTTGTTTCGGGACGAGCTCCGAGGTGCGGACCACCTACTTGGGGTGGTCATCTCCGATGGCGCGGCGCTGATGCGCCCAAAGGCTCCCGAGTACACCGTCGAGGAGCCAGAGTTCATAGCGCTCGCCCGACGCTCCGACGCTTGGCACATACGCGAGTCGGTGATCGTGCCGCTTCGCCCTGGCGCGGAGCAGGTTGTACCCGTGTGGTGCTCGATCTTGGATGCGGAATCTGGATGGGTGGGGAGAGAGCTGCGAGCCAACGGGCTTGCGGAGCCTCCCGAGTTGACCGGTCCCTGAAGACCAGGTATTTCATTCCCCTAGACATTCCCCCGGGCGTTTTGACCCCAGGTTTACAGCTCTAGAAAGCCAAACGTCCTTGGGAATCGCCGGTCTCCAAAACCGGCGATTCCAGGTTCGAGTCCTGGCTGCCCCGCTCTCTGGATCTGGCTCTATGGGTCGCAAACCCGCTCGCCTCGGCCCAGGCTAGCCCAGGGCGTCGCGGATCGGGGCGTCGGGGGGCGTCGTCGCGATCAGCTTGCGGTTGGCGAATTCGAGGATGCCGAGGTGGGAGAGCTCGCGGCCGAAGCCGGAGCGCTTGACGCCGCCGAAGGGCAGGTTCGGCTCCGAGGCGGTCGGGTGGTTGACGAAGACCATCCCGGCCTCGAGCCGGTCGGCCACTGCCTGGGTGCGCTCGCCGTCGCTGCCGAACACCGCCGCGCCGAGCCCGTACTGCGAGCCGTTGGCGAGGGCGATCGCCTCCTCGTCGGACTCGACCCGGAAGACGACGGCGACCGGGCCGAAAAGCTCCTCGTGGTAGGCGCGCATCTCAGGCGTGACATCGACCAGGATCGTCGGCTCGACGAAGGCGCCCGGGCGGTCGATGCGGCGGCCGCCGGTCACCACGCCGGCGCCCTTCTCGATCGCGTCGTCCACCTGCCCGATCAACAGCTCGGCCGCGCGCTCGGAGGAGAGCGGCGCCAGCGTCGTCCTCTCGTCGAACGGGTCGCCGGGTTCGAGCTCGGCCATCCGTTCGGCGAGGCCGTCGAGGAAGTCCTGGAAGGCGTCGGCGATCACGATCATCCGCTTGGCGCTGGTGCAGACCTGGCCCATGTTGTGCATCCGCCCGACGAACGCGGCCTCCACGGTGCGCTCGAGGTTGTCGCCGTCGAGGACGATGAACGGGTCGCTGCCGCCGAGCTCGAGCACTACCTTCTCGAGGGCGCGGCCGGCCTCCTCGCCCAAGGCCGAGCCGGCCCGCTCGCGGCCGGTCAGCGAGCAGGCCTGGACAAGCGGGCTCTCGACCACCCGCACGATGTCCTCCACCTCGACGAAGACGTTGGTGAAGACGCCCTCGGGAGCGCCGGCATCCACGAACAGCGCCTCGATCGCCAGCGCGGACTGGGGCACGCTCTGTGCGTGCTTGAGCAGGATCGTGTTGCCGAGCACCAGGTTCGGGGCGCTGATCCGGATCGCCTGGTAGGCGGGGAAGTTCCACGGCTGCACGGTCAGCAGGACCCCGAGCGGCTCGTTGCGGATGAGCGCCGAGCCCTCGTCGTCCATCTCCAGCGGCTGGTCGGCGATCTGCGCCGGGCCCTCCTGGGCGTAGTACTCGAGGATCCGGATCGTCAGGTCCAGCTCCGCCCGGCTGTGGCGGATCAGCTTTCCCATCTCGAGCGTGATCGTCCGCGCCAGCTCCTCGTAGCGCTCCCGCATCAGCAGCGCCGCGCGCGCGACCACCTCCGCCCGCTCCGCCGCCGATCGCTGCCGCCACGGCCCCGACGCCCGGTGGGCCCGCTCGATCACCCGATCGATCTCCTCGCCGCGCAGCGAGGCGAACTCCCGCTCCACCTCGTTGGTGTACGGGTTGACGGTCGCGAAGCGGCTGCGCGGGCCAGCCTTGGTGTGGGCCATCGCCATGGCGTCGCCCCCTAGGCCCGCACCGCGGAGATGTCGATCCGCAGCGCGACCTGCTCGCCGACCAGCAGCCCGCCGCCGGCAAGCGATTGCTGCCAGGTGAGACCGAAGTCGGTCCGGTCGATCGAGCCGCGGACGGCAATGCCGACGCGATCTTTGCCCCAGGGGTCGACGGCTGCGCCCTCGACGTTGGCCTCGACCTGGATCTCGCGGGTGATGCCCTTGATCGTCAGGTCGCCGCTGACCCGGTAGCTCCCACCCCCGACGTGCTCGATCGCGGTCGACTCAAACGTGATCGACGGCCAGCGCTCGGCGTCGAAGAAGTCCGACCCCCGAAGGTGTTCGTCGCGGTCGGCGTTGTTGGTGTCGATCGAGGCGACCTGGACGCTGCCCCAGACTCGCGAGTCGTGGTAGTCCTCGGCCGCCTCCAGCGTCCCCTCGTACTGCTTGAAGTGCCCGCGGACGGTGGAGATCATCATGTGCTTGACCTCGAAGCCGACGCTGGAGTGGATCGGATCCACCGTCCAGGTTCCGGTCGGCACCCGCACGATCCCCTGCTCGGTCTGCAACTGGGTCGTCATCTGAGTCGCTCCTTGTCGTCGGTTAGGCGCCCATGTGTTTTGCCAGTAGGCCGCCGCGGCGCTTCTGTCAACCGCCGGTCATCTCGACACCGGCTGCGGGCGGCCTACACATATGTCCATGGAGAAGGCACCGAACCCAACCTCGGCGCGGGCAAGGCCCCCGATCGTCACCTGCTCCAACTGTGGTCGCAAGAACCGCCTCCGCCCCAACGCCGACGGCGTCCCGCGCTGCGCGGTCTGCCACCACCACCTCCCCTGGCTGATCGACGCGAGCGCCGAGGATTTCGAGCGAGAGCTGCAGGCCCCGGTCCCCGTCGTCGTCGACTTCTGGGCACCCTGGTGCGGCCCCTGCAGATGGATCTCGCCGGCGGTGGCAGAGCAGGCCCGCAACCGGGCCGGGAAGGTGAAGGTCCTCAAGCTCGACATCGACAGCGCCCCGGAGATCGCCAGCCGCTACAGCGTGCAGGGCATCCCGACCCTGATGCTGGCCCGCGACGGCGAGGAGGTCGACCGCCTGGTCGGCGCCGCCCCCAAGCCACAGCTCGAATCCTGGCTCGAGAGTCATCTCACGCCCTAGCTGGTTGCACTGTTGACAACCCGGCGCCACCGGCCTACCCGAGGAACAGATGGCCGCCGTGCGCAGTGATCGGATCGGGATTCCCACTGGGCTCCACGAGCGACGGGTGCTCGCGTGGCTGCGCTCCAGCGCGGGCGACGCCCTTGCCGGCCGCAGGGTCTGGTGCGCCGCCTCCCGCTCCGGCGGGCAGGTGGCCGGCCGGCGCCTCAGGGATCTGCTGAAGGGCGACCTCGAGATCGATTCCCTTGCCGTAGAGGCCGATGAGTCGTTGGCGCAGCTCGCCGAGCCCAACCTCGGCGAAAGGGTGCGCCCGGGGGACGTCGTCGTCTTCCACGATCGCTTCACGGTCTCCTTCGCCGCGGCGCTGCGGGACCGCGGAGTGCACGCGGTCTGGCATCTGCACGGGCGATCGGGGTTGCCTGCGCCCGGCGTCGAGGCGGCGGTCGACTTTCTCGATCGAAGCGCCGCCGCCGCGCTCGACGCGGTGGTGTTCGACGAGCGCGTCGGCACCGGCGGCCCGGAGCGAGTTACCGCCCTCATCCCCGCCTCCCGGCTTCTCGACATTCGAGAGGTGCCGCTTGGCCGCGATGCGGCGCGCGCCCGGCGGCAGGCGCTCGCCTGGATCAGCCTGCTCGGCGACATCGTCGAGGAGGACCGGGCCGATCACGTCGGCGGGACCATCCAGGCGCGGCCGGTGGTCGCCGCGCGCTGAGGACATGGGCGCCGCCGAGCCAAGCGAGGTCACCGAGACCCCCGACCGCGACGGTGCCTTCCCGCGGCTCAGCGAGGTTCAGATCGAGACGTTGGCGGCGCGCGGCAGCCGCCCACGGACGACGGCCGGGGAGCGCCTCTACCGCCAGGGCGACTCTCGCTACGACTTCTTCGTGATTCTCGACGGCCTGGTATCCGCCCACGCCGACCCCGAGGGGGACGAGCCCGCGGTCGCCGTCCACGGCCCGCGCCGCTTCCTCGGCGAGCTCAGCCTCTTGACCGGGCAGCCGGCCTTCTACACGACGGTCGTCCGCGAGGCCGGGGAGGTCCTCCGGGTGGCCCCGGAGCCTCTGCGCGAGCTGGTCGGCGAAGATTCGGCGCTCGGCGACCTCGTGCTGCGCGCCTTCCTGCTGCGTCGCGAGCTGCTCAGCGGCCTCGGCGCGGGGCTGAAGATCGTCGGCTCGCGCTACCTCCCGGACACCCGCCGGATCTGCGATTTCGCTGTCCGTAACCGGCTGCCTTTCCGCTGGATCGACCCCGAGCGGGACCAGCACGCCGAGGAGCTTCTCGAGCGGCTCGGGATCCCGCCCGAGGAGACCCCCGTAGTGGTGTGGGGAAGCCGGGTCTGGCGCAATCCGGCCAACGCTGAGCTGGCATCAGCGGCCGGGATGCGCGAGCAACCGCCACGCGACCGGGTCAGCGACCTGGTCGTCGTCGGCGCCGGGCCGGCCGGCTTGGCGGCGACCGTCTACGGCGCTTCCGAGGGCTTGCTCACCGTGGCGATCGACGGAATCGCCGTTGGCGGCCAGGCCAGCACCTCCTCGCGGATCGAGAACTACCTCGGCTTCCCGTCGGGCATCTCCGGTGCCGAGCTGGCCGAACGGGCGACGATCCAGGCACGCAAGTTCGGCGCCCGGATCGGCGTCGGTGCCGCCGCGGTCGGACTCGAGCGCGGGGACGGAACCCACACGATCTTGCTCGATGACGGTACGAGCCTGGAGACTCGGGCGCTTGTGATCGCCACCGGTGCTCGCTATCGCCGCCTCCCGGTCGCTCGGCTCGAGCAGTTCGAGGGAAGCACCATCCACTACGAGGCGACCTTCATGGAGGAGCAGCTCTGTGTCGGTGCCCCGGTCGCTGTGGTCGGCGGCGGCAACTCGGCCGGGCAGGCAACGGCCTTCCTCTCGCGCCGCGCCAGCAAGGTCTATCTACTTCTCCGCCACGATCGGTTGACCCGCGACATGTCGCGCTACCTGGCTGACCGGATCGAGCGCCTGCCCAACGTCGAGGTGCTCAGCAGCACCGAAATCCGGGAGCTTGTCGGGGACGACTCCCTCGAAGGCGTGGTCGTCGAGGACCTGAAGAGCGGCGGGCACCGCCGCCTCGACGTCCGCGAGCTGTTCGTCTTCATCGGTGCCGCGCCGTGCACGGACTGGCTCGACGGCGTCGTCCCACTCGACGACCACGGTTACGTGCTGACCGGGCGCAGCGCGGCGCCGGACGGCGGTGACGGGGAGGCGCCGCCGGCCCTGCTCGAAACCGGGGTGCCGGGGATCCTCGCCGCCGGTGACGTCCGTGCCGGTGCGATCAAGCGCGTTGCCTCGGCGGTTGGCGAGGGGGCGATGGCGGTGCGCCTCGTCTTCGCCCAGCTCAATCCCTGAGCGGCGGGGCCCAAGCGGGAGCCGTCCAGAGCTCCCGCCCGGCATTCCGCACCGTTAGGAGCCCTCGTCCGCTTCCTCGTCGCCGCCGACCGTGACCTTGCGGGGCTTCGCCCGCTCCGGCTTCGGGATCTCGACGACCATCACGCCGCTCTCGAGTCGCGCGTCGACCCGCTCTGGATCGACGTCGTTGGGCAGGGACACGCGGATCTCGAATTTGCCGGTTCGGCGGGTGCGGTGGCGTATCACGCCGACCCGCTCGCGCTCCTTGATCTCGCCGCTGATCAGCAGCTCGCCGTCGCGCACTTCGACGTCGACGTCCTTGCGCTTCACCCCCGGCAGCTCAGCCTCGACGATCCAGGCGTCCTCGGTCTCCTCGATGTCGAAGCGCGGAATGAACGCGGTCTGGCCGTTGGGCATCGTGTTGCCGAAAACCCCTTGGATCAGCTCGCGGAACGGGTCCCATTGCTCGACCGCCAGCGGGGCACCGGCGGAGCGACGTACTGGCAGTGCCATGTCTCCTCCTTGTTTGGCTTTTGCCGTCCCGCCGATAGGTAGGCCCGCCGGTGCCCTTGTCGAGACCTTGATCTGCCCCCGACCGGGCCTCAGAGCGCGGCGACCGCGGCCTCGACGGGCGTCTCGCCGGAGACCACCTCGAACGCCTTGCCGACCGCGTTGTCGGCGCTGAGGACGGCGGCCAGGACCGCGACCACGTCGGCACGCGGGATCTCGCCTCGCTCCACCCGGTCGGCGATCGTGACCAGGCCGGTCGGCGGCTCGTCGGTGAGGCTCGCTGGACGCACGACCGTGTAATCGAGGCCGCTCGCTTCGAGCTCTTTGTCGGCTTTTGCCTTGGCCCGCAGGTACTCGCCGAAGACGCCGCCTCCCTCGGCCGGCGGATCGCCGGCGCCGATCGAGCTGACGATCACGTAGCGAGTCACCCCCTTTGCCTTGGCCGCCGCGATCAGCTTGACGGCGCCGCCGTAATCCAGGGACCACTTGCGCTTGGCCCCGCTGCCGGGGCCGGCGCCGGCCGCGAAGACGATCGCATCGGCGCCCTCGACTGCCGCTCCCACGTCATCGTCGGACTCGAGGTCGCAGAGGATCGGCTCGATGCCGTCGGCAACCAGGTCCTCGGCCTGCTGGGGCTTGCGAATCAGCCCCCTGACCCGGTCGCCGCGCGCGGCCAGCAGCTTGCCCAGCTGCAGGCCGATCTTCCCATGTCCACCAGCAATGACCAC
>DASZQM010000291.1:0-6165 GCA_035549645.1 Solirubrobacterales bacterium
CGGGGTCCTCAACAGCGTCACCGACTACGGCTACCCCGACGATCCGAGCACCGATTTCGGCGCCTATTTCGGCGAGGAAGCGGGCCGGCTCTACGGCCGGGCGGCGAGGGTCAAGTGATCTCGCGCGGATCACTCCTCGCACTCGTCGCCGCGCTTTGCTCGCTTGCCTTCCCGGCGACCTCGGCGGCGATCTCCGGTGGCTTCGAACCACGTTTCGAACTGGGCGTGGGCCATGGCCATCACCTCGCTGTGAGCGGCAGGGGGGAGACGGTTTCGATCGAGGTAGGTTCGCCCCAGAGCCTCCGCCTGCGCTCGTTGCGTCACTTCGCCGCGCTCTCGCTCACGGCCTACGCCGCCCGGGGAACGGTTACTCCCCACCGCATGGCTGCCTCGTTTGGCAAATTCGGCAGCATCGACGTGCGCTTTCACCCAACCGGCAAAGCGGTCGCCCTTCCACCCAGGCACCACTGCTTGGGCGTCGATCACTTCACCAGCCAGCGCGGCGTTTTCGTCGGTCGGATCAGGTTCGAGGGCGAGCATCGCTACGTCACCTTGCACACCCACCGCGCGGCGGGCAGGGTGCGCAGCCCAGCGGAGTTGCACTGTTTCTCCCGTCGCGCTCGGGCCTCCACCGGCGAGCGGGCGCGGACCGTGGTCCCGCCCCCCGCCGGTCACTCACGCAGTTTCCTCTGGGCCTCTTGGCGGCACCCCCGCGACGCGACCGAGCTTTACGTGGAACGCGATCGGCGGCACGTCTTCACCACCGCATTCACCGAAGAGAGCCTGGGGCAGATGGCGGAGTTTCACCTGGCGGCAGCGGTTTCCGGCCCAAGGGTCCTCAGCGTCGACGATGCGCTGACCCGGGCGACCCTCGCCCCGCCGGCGCCCTTCCGCGGTAAGGGCATCTATGAAGCCGGCCCTGACGGATCGAAGAGCTGGACCGGATCGCTCTCGGTCTCTTTTCTCGGAGCACCGCACTGGTCCCTTGCCGGCGAGCAGTTCAAGGTCTCGCTCGGCGCTGGTCTCTGAGGGCGCGCGCCGAGGCGGTGTCGCGAGTCTGCAAGGCTGAGGCGTATGGCAGTCGAAGCTCCGCAGGCGCCGGCGGTCGGCGCCCCGGCGATTCCGCGCGACCAAGTGGTCGTGCTGTTTGGAGCGACGGGCGATTTGGCGCGGCGCAAGCTGCTGCCGGGGATCTTCCACCTCTTCCAGGCTGGGCTGATGCCGGAGCGGTTCGTCTTGATCGGCGTGGCGCGCAGCTCGCTCTCCGACGAGGAGTTCGTCGAGCTCGCCCACGAGGCCGTCTGTGACTCCGGCCGCAGACCAGTTTCCGGCGATTCCTGGCAGCGCTTCGCCGAGTCGCTCGCCTTCGCCTCGCTGGGCGACGGTTTCGATGAGCTCGGCTCGGCGGTCGAGCGGGCGCGCGAGGGGCTCGACGACGCGGCGCTGTTGCACTACCTCTCGCTGCCACCGGCGGCAGCGGCTGGGGTGATCGAAGGGCTCGGCAACGCCGGCCTGGGAGGGGACGCGCGGGTGATCATGGAGAAGCCCTTCGGGCGCGACCTCGCCTCGGCTCGCGAGCTCGACGCGCTGGTCCACAGGGTCTTCGACGAGGAGCAGATCTTCCGCATCGACCATTACCTCGGCCGGGAGGCGGTGCAGAACCTGCTGGCGCTGCGTTTCGCCAACGGCATGTTCGAGCCGGTCTGGAACCGCAACCACATCGACCACGTGCAGATTGACGTGCCGGAGACGCTCTCGATCGAGATGCGCGGCAGCTTCTACGAGGAAACCGGCGCCTTCCGCGACATGATCGTCACCCACCTCTTCCAGGTCCTCAGCTTCGTCGCGATGGAGCCGCCGGTCTCGCTCAGCCCCAAAGCGCTGATGGGCGAGCGGGAGAAGGTCTTCGAAGCGATGAAGGAGCTGCGCCCCGAGGACGTCGTGCGGGGCCAGTACGCCGGCTACCGCGAGGAGGAGGGAGTCGCGCCCGACTCGGACACCGAGACCTTCGTCGCCCTGCGCGCCTTCGTCGACAACTGGCGCTGGGAGGGTGTGCCCTTCTTCCTGCGCTCGGGCAAGCGGCTGGCAGAGACCCACCACCTGCTCACGATCGCCTTCTCCGAGCCGCCCCGCCGCATGTTCCCGATCGATTGCAGCCACGTCGCCGAGCAGTTCGGCCACGACCACCTCACCTTCGAGCTCGGCGAGCCCGGCAGCATCTCTGCCTCCTTCCTGGCCAAGGTGCCGGGGCCGAAAATGCAGCTCGGCGAGGCTCACATGCGCTTCAGCTACGCCGACAGCTTCGGCGGGCCGGCACAGGCGCTGGATGCCTACGAGCGACTGATCCACGACGTCATGCTCGGCGATCGCACGCTCTTCACCACCTCGGCCGCGATCGAGCGCCTCTGGGAGATCGCCGACCCGATCGTGCGCGAACCGCCGCCGGTTGAGATCTACGAGCCGGGCTCCTGGGGCCCGTCGTCGACCGAGGACCTGCTGGCGCCGCACCGCTGGCACATGCCGCACGACCACCCTTAGGGGGCGGTCCAGACGCAGGGCAGTCCAGAAGGGCGGCTCAGGCGCGCGGAGCCCGCCAGGGCTCGTTCATCGCCAGGCGCCGTTTCTGCGAGCGCTTGAAGAGGTACACGCCGACGGCGGTTCCCCTCACCTCGGAGTGGATGAACTTGCCGGTGACGAGCTTCCAGCCCTCGACCGTCACCGAGTTGAGGATGTCGACGGGGTCGGTGGTCTGGCGTGCGGGCGAGCCGACGGGGCCCGGCACCAGGGTCGGCGGCAGCTCGCCGATCTCGAGCTCGTACTGGAAGAGCCGGTGGCCGCGCTTGTAGGCGAGGCGCGCTTTCCCGGCCGGCGTCTCGTAGAACGCCTGCATCGCCGCCTCGAGCGAATCTGCCTCGCGGCGGCGTTCCTTCTCCTCCGTGCGCTCTTCACGCGCGGCCCGGTCGAAGCTGGGCAGCAGCGCGGCCAGGCCACGGCGCGCGGGGCGCTCCTCCGGATGGCTTGCGGAGGGGTCTTTGCTGTCGATTGCGCCCGGCGCCGAATCGCCTGTTTGGGGTGACCTGAGACCCAGAAGTCGTTGGTGTTCGCTTATCGCAGACACACAAGAGCAACGGTCGCGGGGCAGTCCGTTTTTCGCACTTGGGAGTCCAATATTCGGCCAAGCTTTGGCCGCTGCGGTCCGGACATGGGCGCTACTGGGCTCGAACCAGTGACCTCCAGCTTGTCGAGCTGGCGCTCTCCCAACTGAGCTAAGCGCCCGGGACGCCTGAATCTAGCAGCGGCGCCCTGGGCGGTGGCGGCTCAAGTCCCACCCAGGCTCCGCCGATGCAACGTGTGCAACTTTTCCGGCAGCACGGTGTTTCTAATGCCGAAGCTCCGATTAAGGCTTGAGGACCGACGAGCCAGGGAAACAGAGTTCTCGCTGGTGGCACGTCCTTCGGAACACAAAGGGCCCCGCAAGGGGCCCTTTTCCGTGCTTGTGGGGGTCGTTCAGACGCCGGCCGGCAGCTTCACCTCGGTCAGGCGGATGCTGTTCCCCGACGGGTCGTGGAAGCCGGAGTCGATCCCGTAGGGGCGCTCCTCCGGCGCTTCGCTGAACTCGACCCCGCGCGCCCTCAGCTCCTCGTAGGAGGCACGGCAGTCGTCGGTGGTGAGGAAAACCGTGCCGGCGAAGCCCTTGCTCACCACCTCGCGCACCTGCTTGCCGGTCTCCTCGTCCATCACCGGGGCGCCCGGGATCGCCATCAGCACGATCGAGACGTCCTCCTGGCCGGGAGGGCCGACCGTGAGCCAGCGGAAGCCGTCCATCTCGGGCAGGGTCACGTCGGCGCGCACCTCCATGCCGACCTTCTCGGTCCAGAAGGCGAGTGCCTCCTCCTGGTCGTGCACCCACAACTGCGCGTTGGCGATCCTGAACATGTCGTCTCCTTTTCGGTTCTGAAGGGTCGACGGCGATGCTAGGCGGGCGTCTTCGGGCTGTCTTCTCGAAACGTGCGGTGTTGGGGGCGGGCGTAGGCGCGGACGAAGCAGCCCGGGACCATGGCGCTGCTGGCGGCCGGGGGGTACTTGGCCCGGTAGGCGGTGGGCGAGAGGCCGAAGGTGCGGCTGAAGCTGGTCGTGAAGGAGCCGATGCTCTGCAGGCCGACCGAGAGGCAGATGTCGGCGACCGAGCGATCGGTGTTGCGCAGCAGCGCCGCCGCCCGCTCCAGGCGGCGCGTCAGCAGGTAGGCATGCGGCGACTCGCCGAAGGCGCGCCGGAACTCGCGGCTGAAGTGCGCCTTCGAGAGGCCCGCCGCGGCGGCGAGGTCGTCGACCTCGAGCGCTTCGAAGTAACGCGCGTCGGCGAGGTCCTTGGCACGCAGCAGGTGACGGGCCGGCGGGACGTAAGCCATGCCCGCAGTCTAGGCTCGCGGCCTCGTGGTCGGGACCTATGCAGCCGTGCTGGCCGTTTGCGGAGCGTCGCCGGCGATCGGCCAGGCGGCGCTGGCGCTCTGCGGGGTGCGGCGCTGGTCGTGGCTCTCGCCCGCGGTTGGACTGGCGCTGCTCTGCGCGGTCTGCTGGGGGACCGCGCGCTTGCCGGGCGATGGGGTGCTCTCGGCGGTCGTGGTGGTGGTGCTCGTGCTGCTCTCGCTTGGCTATCTCTGGGGACGGGTGGGAGACGCGGAGGAGGCGCTGCGACTGGGGGCTCCGGTCGCGCTGGCGACGCTTCTCGCCACGGCGCTCCCCTTCGTCGCCGAAGGGCACTTCGGCATTCTCGGCACCAGCTTCAACCCCGACATGTCCCAGCACCTGCTGGCGACGGACCGGCTCGCTCATGGCGACTCCTCACAGCTCCTCAGCCAGGGGTATCCGCTCGGCCCGCACTCGATCGTCGTCGCGCTCAACAAGGGTCTGGGGATCGGCATCGTCCAGGGCTTCAGCGGTCTGATGATCGCCGTCGCCGTGATCGCCGCGCTGGCCGCGCTCGCCGCCTTCCGTGAGCAGCCGTGGTGGTTGGCCATTTCGGCCGCCTTGGTCCTCGGCCTCACCTACATGGTCGCCTCCTACTTCGCCCAGGGCTCCTTCAAGGAGACGATGCAGGCCCTCTTCTTCCTTGCCTTCGTGCTTGCTCTGCGCGAGGCCTCGCGCAACTCCGAGTGGCGGGATTTGCCGCTGCGGTTCGTTCCCGCCGCTTTGCTCGCGGTCGGCTCCGTCTACACCTACAGCTTCCCCGGCCTGATCTGGCTCGGTGCCGCCTTCGTCGTCTGGGCGATCCTCGAGCGCTCGCTGCCGCTGCGGCCGGCGCTGTTCGGGCTCGGCGTCTTCGGGGTGTTGGTCGTTCCCGAGGTCGGCCGCATGATCGACTTCCACAGCTTCGAGACCTTCGACCCCAACGGCCCCGGCCTGGGCAACCTCTTCGGCCAGATCTCGCCCGTCGAGGGGCTCGGCATCTGGCCTTCGGGCGATTTCCGCCTCAGCCCCGGCGACGGCGCCGTGCCGGCGCTCGGCTACTACGCCGGCGCAGCCTTCGCGACGATCCTGCTCGTCTACGGATCGATCCTCTGCTGGCGCCGGCGCGAGCGCGCGCTGATCGCCGGTCTCGCCGCGGCGGCTCTCGCCTACGCCGCGGCCCGCCTCGGCGGCACTCCCTACACCGCCGCCAAGGCGATCGAGGTCGGAGCGCCGCTCACCGTCCTCGTCATCCTGCTGCCGCTGCTGCGCCGCCCCGTCGCCTGGCTGTATCTCGTCGCTGCGGCCGGTTGCTCGCTGCTGGCGCTCGCCAATGCCCCGGTCGGTCCGACCTCCTACTCGCCCGCGCTGACCGGCCTGCGCGACGACGTCGGCGAAGGCCCGACCGTGGTCCTCGCCTCGCCCGAGCTGCTCGCCGACGAACACGGCGCCCCCTACATCGCCTGGGAGCTGCGCGGCGGCCGAGTCTGCATCGAGACCCCGGAAGAAGCAGGCGGCAGTCCACCTCCCGGCGTTCGCTTCGTCGTCACCGAAGGGAGCGGTGGAGAGCCGCCGTTCCCGCACCTCCGTCGCCTCCGCATCTCCCAGCCCTACGTGCTCTGGGAACGGAGGTCGGCGTCGGGCCGCAGCCCCTGTCCCCTGATCGCCGTGCGCCAGGCCCGCCAAGGCGCCCCTCGCTGACCGCTCTTGACCTTTGTC
>DASZQM010000292.1:0-29046 GCA_035549645.1 Solirubrobacterales bacterium
GAAGGAGGCGATCAGGCCGGTGATCACGATCGCGCCGAGCAGCGCCGTGCCGAGCGAGGAGCCGAGCTGCTGGGCGGTGTACTGCAGGCCGCCGGCCTCGCTGCGGTCGCTGTCGCCGACCGCCGACTGGACGACGTTGCCGAGCTGGGAGACGACCAGGCCCATGCCGACGCCGAGCACGCCCATCGCGACGAGGAAGGAGCCGTTGTCGAGGCTCGGCTCGATCGTGTCGAGCAGCAGCACGGTGGAGAGCAGGACGATGCCGAGCCCGATCCGCACCAGCCGCCGCGGCGGGAAGCGCGAGGAGAGCGCCGAGCCGGCGATCGCGCTGAGGAAGAGCCCGGCCGAGGCCGGCAGCATTCGCACCCCGGTTTCCAGCGCGTCGAGGCCGTGGACGATCTGCAGGAAGAGCGGGATCGTGAAGAAGATGCCCATCAGCACGAGGTTCTGGGCGAGCAGCATCGCGACGCCGCCGCGCAGCGTCGGCACGCTCAGCAGGCGCAGGTGGACGAGCGGTTCGAGGCCGCCCGCCTCGCGCCGCCGCTCCCAGGCGACGAAGGCCGCGAGCAGCAGGCAGCCGGCGAGGATCACGAACGGGGTGAGCGAGAAGCCGAAGGGGGTGATCGGCGAGCTGCGCGGCGCCAGCCAGCCCCAGTTGCTCGCCTGCAGCACGGCGAAGACGAAGAGGGCGAGGCCGGCGGCGGAGAGGGCGGCGCCGACGCCGTCGAGGGTGGGGCGCCGGCTCGGCGCCGCGGGCTCGCGCAGCAGCCGCACCCCGGCGAGGATGCCGATCGCGACCACGACCTCGCCGACGAAGACGACGCGCCAGGTCAGCTCGGTCGTCGCCCAGCCGCCGAGGATCGGCCCGACCGCGATGCCGGCCCCGGCGACGCCGCCGAGCACGCCGTAGGCGATCGCCCGCTCACGACCGCTGTAGGTGCCGGCGACGAGGGCGACGAGGGCGGGGAGGACGAGGGCGGCGCCGATCCCCTCGAGGATCGACCAGCCCAGCATCAGCGAGGGCACGCTCCAAGAGGCCGCGGTCAGCGCCGAGCCGACCCCGTAGATGCAGAGGCCGATCGAGAAGGCGCGCCGGCGTCCCCAGATGTCGCCGAGCTTGCCGCCGGTCAGCATCAGCCCGGCCATGACCAGCGCGTAGAGCGCGATCACCGCCTGGATCGTCGTCACCGTCGTGTCGAAGTCTTCGACCAGCTGCGAGATCGCGACGTTCATCACCGCCTGGTCGAGGACCATCAGGAACTGCGCCGCTCCCAGCACCGCCAGGGCTCCCCATCGCTTCATCGCGCCGCAGTCTTACCGATCAGGCGGCCACGTTGACGAAGTGCAGCCCGTCCGCGCCCTCGAGCGAGAAGTTGTCGCCGGCGCCCTCCGCGACGTCGATGCGGAACTCGGGGCTGCCCCAGCGCTCGTAGAGGTCGCGGTCGATCAGGACGGGGACGCCGGCGACCTCGCCCAGCTCGACGTCGCCCGGGCCGGGCGGGAGCTCGTCGGCGCGCAGGCACATCGGGCAGCTGCCGGAGCAGCAGCCGCCGGATTGGTGGAAGACGATCGAGCCGTGCCGCGCTCGCAGCGACTCGATCGCCTTCGCTGCCTCGGGGGTGGCACTAACCCGGGGCAAGACCGGACCTGACAGGAGGAGGGCCGGCCATGTCTTAGAAGAACCCCATCGCCTTCGGGTCGTAGCTGACCAGCAGGCACTTGGTCTGCGAGTAGTGGTCGAGCATCATCCGGTGGTTCTCGCGGCCGACGCCGGAGATCTTGTAGCCGCCGAAGGCCGCGTGGGCGGGGTACTGGTGGTAGCAGTTGGTCCACACCCGGCCGGCTTCGATGCCGCGGCCCATGCGGAAGGCGCGCGAGCCGTCGCGGGTCCAGACGCCGGCGCCCAGCCCGTAGAGGGTGTCGTTGGCGATCCGCAGCGCCTCCTCCTCGTCCTTGAACTTCGTCACCGAGACCACCGGGCCGAAGATCTCCTCCTGGAAGACGCGCATCTCGTTGCTGCCCTCGAGCACGGTCGGCTCGAAGTAGTAGCCGCCGGCGATCTCGGGGTCGAGCTCGGGCCGGTGGCCACCGGCGAGCAGCTCCGCACCCTCGCCGAGGCCGATCTCGACGTAGTCCTCGATCTTCCGCAGCTGCGCTTCGGAGACCTGCGGCCCCATCATCGTCGCCGGGTCGAGCGGGTGGCCCTGGCGGATCGCCTCGACCCGCGCCAGCACCCTTTCGATGAACTCGTCGTAGATCGAGTCCTCGATCAGCGCCCGCGAGGGACAGGTGCAGACCTCGCCCTTGTTGAAGGCGTAGAGGACGAAGCCCTCGACCGCCTTGTCGAGGAAGTCGTCGTCGGCCGCCATCACGTCGGCGAAGAAGATGTTCGGCGACTTGCCGCCCAGCTCGGTGGTCGAGGGGATGATGTTCTGCGCCGCGTACTGCATGATCAGGCGCCCGGTCACGGTCTCGCCGGTGAAGGCGATCTTGGCGATTCGCTTGTTCGAGGCCAGCGCCCGGCCGATCTCGGCGCCGGGGCCGTTGACGACGTTGATCACGCCGGCCGGCACGGCCTCGCCCAGCACCTCCATCAGCTTCAGGATCGACCAGGGGGTCGGGCTGGCGGGCTTGACCACGGTGCAGTTGCCCGCGGCCAGCGCCGGCGCGATCTTCCAGGCCGCCATCAGCAGCGGGAAGTTGAAGGGGATGATCTGGCCGACCACGCCGAGCGGCTCGTGGAAGTGGTAGGCGTAGGTGTCCTTGTCGATCTCCGAGACCCGCCCCTCCTCGGCGCGCGCAGCGCCGGCGAAGTAGCGCAGGTGGTCGATCACCAGGGGAATGTCGGCGGCGAGCGTCTCGCGCAGCGGCTTGCCGTTGTCCCAGCTCTCGGCGACGGCGAGCATCCGCAGGTTCTCCTCGACCGCGTCGGCCATCGCCTCGAGCACGGCGGCGCGTTCGGCCGGGGAGGTCGCGCCCCAGGCGTCCTTGGCGGCGTGGGCGGCGTCGAGGGCGAGCTCGATGTCCTCCGGGGTCGAGTCGGCGACGGTGCTGAAGGGCTCGCCGGTGGCGGGGGTCAGGTTCTCGCGGTAGCCGCCACCCGTTGGCGCCACCCACTCGCCGCCGATGAAGTTGTCGTAGCGCTCCTTCAGGGAGACCGGGCTATCGGCCTCCCCCGGAGCGGCGATCGTCTCGGTCTTCTCGATCGTGCTCATCTCGCTTCTCCTCGCTTCGCTCTTGCTGGCTTGCTGTTGGCTCGCGCTGGTTGGGTCGTCGCTATCGGGCTTGCACTGCCTCGCGGGTGTCGCTCGGCGCTGCCGGGGCCGGGGAGCGCAGGTCGAAGACGGTGCGCGCCGCCGGGGCGCTGCCGTCGAGCACCTGCTCGATCGCCTCGTTGACGTCGTCGAGCGGCCGCTCGCACCGCTCCACCTGGGTGCGGCCGCGGCGGTGCAGGTCGAAGACCTGCTCGAGGTCGTGGTGGGTGCCGACGATCGAGCCGTGCACGGTGAGGCCCTCGAGCACGGTCTCGAAGATCGGCAGCTTCATCTCGTTCTCGGCCGGCAGGCCGACGCAGACGAGGGTCCCGCCCCGGGCAAGCGACCCCAGCGCCTGCTCGAAGGCGGAGGGAGTGACCGCGGTCGAGATCGCCGCGTCGGCGCCACCGAGCTTCTTGATCGCCGCCGCCGGGTCTTCCTCGGCGGCGTTGACGACGTGCTCGGCACCGAGGCCGCGGGCGGCCTCGAGCCGCTGCTCGTTGACGTCGACCGCGACGACCCCGGCGCCGGCCGTCGCCGCGTACTGGATCGCCAGGTGGCCGAGGCCCCCGGCGCCAAAGACGGCGATGAGGGAGGAGGGGCCGGCGCCGGAGACCTTGACGGCCTTGAAGGTGGTGACGCCGGCGCAGGTCAGCGGCGCGGCGTCGAGCGGGTCGATCTCATCCGGCACGCGGACGACGTGGCGGGCGTAGCCGACGGCGAACTCGGCGAAGCCGCCGTCGATCGAGTAGCCCATGTTGAGCTGGCTTTCGCAGAGCGTCTCCCAGCCTTCGTTGCAGTAGCGGCAGTCGCCGCAGGCGTAGCCAAGCCAGGGCAGCGCGACCCGCATCCCGACCTCGATCCCGTGGCTGTTGCCGGGCCCGAGGGCGACGACGCGGCCGACCCCCTCGTGGCCGGGGACGAAGGGAGGGGAGGGCTTGACCGGCCACTCGCCGCGGGCGGCGTGGATGTCGGTGTGGCAGAGGCCGCAGGTCTCGATCTCGACCAGCACCTGCTCGGGGCCGGGCCGGGGGATCGGCACCTCGTCGATGCTGAGTGGGTGCTCGAAGTCGTGTACGACCGCTGCCTTCATCGCTTCGCCTCCAGGGGTGGGGGATCGTCGGAACCGATCTCACCACCGGCGGGCGGGAGCGCCATCGGGCAATTCCCACACCGACTATTGGGGCTGAGCCACGCCCCCGTTTCGGCTCAGCCGGCGAGCGCCTTGCCGAGTGCGGCGAGCTGGGCTTCGATCCCGCCGCAGACCCGTTCGCAGAGATCGAGCACGGAGGGATCGGAGATCGCGTAGATCGAGCTCGTCCCCTGCTTGCGGCGGGCGACGAAGCCCTCGTCGCGCAGCATCGAGAGGTGCTTGGAGACGTTCTGCTGCGAGGTGCCGAGGGCCTCGGTCAGCTCGCGCACCGAGGCCTCGCCCTCGGTGTAGAGCATGCTGACGATGCGCAGCCGCGTCGGGTCCGAGAGGGCGAGGAAGCGACGCGCGATCAGCTCCGCCCCCTCGGGGCTGAGCGGTCCTTTCATCGGTGTGCTAACGTTTCGTTTCACAACTGTAAAGTTGTAGATATGTACCTAGCGAAAGGATAGCGCGATGGGAACAGCGGCCACGATCGATCGTCCGGCAAAGGCAAGACGGCACTGGCCGCTGGAGCGCGTGCTCTTCCTGATGGCGGGGACGATGACGCTGCTCAGCGCCCTGCTCGCCGCCGTCATCAGCCCCTGGTTCCTGCTGCTGACCGCCTTCGTCGGGCTCAACCAGCTCGCCTTCGTCGCCTTCGGCAACTGCCCGAGCTCCTGGCTCCTGCAGCGCTACGCCGGCTTCGAGCGGGGGATGCCCCGATGAGCGACGCCCTCGGGCCGATCGGGCGCCTCGGCCGCTACGCCGCCCTGCACCGGCGCGGCGTCTTCGTCACCTGGGCGGTCCTCGCCGTCGCTCTCGGCTTCCTCGCGCCGCGGGTCGAGACCGCGCTCTCGGGTGCGGGCTGGCAGGCCAACGGCTCGGAGTCGGTCAAGGCCCGCGAAAGCACCGAACGCGCCTTCGGCGGCGCCGGCGCCTACGCGATCCAGGTCGCCGTCCACTCGCAGCGCCTGGTCGCGAGCGACCCCGCCTTCCGCCGCACCGTTGCTCGCGTCGAGCGCACCCTGCGCGGCGACTCCGCCGTGCGCGCGGTGGTGCCGCCGCGCCCGGGAGCGACGATCTCACGCGACGGCCACACCGCGATCGTCGTCGGCACCGCCGCCGTCGACCCGAACGAAATGGTCGCCGCCGCCAACGACCTCAAGGGCGAAGTCGCCGCCGTCGCCGTGCCGGGGGTCGAAGCCAACCTGACCGGCGCCGCCGGCATGTGGTCTGACTTCAACGAAGCCAACCGCGAAGCGATGATGAAGTCCGAGCTCTTCTCCTGGCCGGTGACGCTGGCGATCCTCGTCCTCGCCTTCGGCTCGCTCGTGGCGGCCGGCCTGCCGCTGCTGCTGACGATCGCCGGCCTTCTCGCCTCCGCCGGCGTGCTCTACCTCGGCACGCTGATCTCGCCGATCTCGATCTGGGCGATGAACTTCGCCCTGATGTTCGCCCTGGCGCTCGGCATCGACTACGCGCTCTTCGTCGTCATGCGCTTCCGCAACGCGCTCTTCGGCCAGCACCACGATCCGCTCGCCGCCGTCGCCGAGACGATGGACACGGCGGGCAAGGCCATCCTCTTCTCCGGCATCACCGTCATCGCATCGCTCTCCGCCGTGATGCTGGTCCCCAGCCCCGCCTTCCGCTCGGTCTCGCTCGGGATCATGGTCTCGGTCCTCTTCGTCCTCGCCGCGACGCTGACCCTGCTGCCCGCGGTGCTGGCCAAGCTCGGCCCCCGGGTCGACAGGCTGGCGCTGCCCTGGGCGCACTCGGGCGAGCACCGCTCGCCCCGCTTCGCCCGCTGGGGCGAGCTGCTCTGGCGCCGGCCCTACCTGCTGGGCGGCCTCGCCCTCGTCGTCCTGCTCGGCCTCACCGTCCCGGTGCTGGGGATGAAGACCGGCATGCCCTCGATCAAGGTCGTGCCCAAGAGCGACCCCTCCCGGGTCGGCTACGCCCAGCTCAGCTCCGCCTTCGGCCCCGGCATGCCGGGCACGCTGCAGGTGGTCGCGCCGCGGGCGCAGGAAGCCGAAGCGGTGGCGACCCTGCGCAGCGACCGGGGCATCGCCGCGGTCGGGCGGCCGATACCCGGCCGCGAAGGCCTGGTCCTGGTCCAGGCGGTGCCCACCGCCGGCCCCTCGACCGACGCCGCCGGCGCCACCATCGACCGGCTGCGCGGGACGCTGCCGCCGCCGGCACTCCTCGGCGGGCCCTCGGCCGAAAACCACGACCTCGAAGCGGCGCTGGCGGCGAAGACGCCGCTGGCGATCGGGGTCGTCCTGGTGCTCGGCTTCCTGCTCCTGCTGGTCGCCTTCCAGGCGCCGCTGGCGGCGGCGATCGGCGTCCTCGCCAACCTGCTCTCGACCGGTGCCGCCTTCGGCGTCGCCACGCTGATCTTCCAGCACGGCCACCTCAGCGGCCTGCTCGGCTTCGAATCGCAGGGCTTCCTCGACGCCTGGGGGCCGATCTTCTTCTTCGCGATGATCTTCGCGATCGCGATGGACTACACGGTCTTCCTGCTCTCCTCGGCGCGCGAGCACTGGGAGGAGTCGGGCGACCCCAAGCAGGCGATGGTCGGTGGCCTCGCCCACTCGGGCCGCGTCATCCTCGCCGCCGGCGCGGTGATGGTCGCCGTCTTCTTCACCTTCGCTCTCTCCGGCCCGCTGCCGCCGAAGGAGATGGGGACGATCCTCGGCATCGCCGTCCTGCTCGACGCCTTCCTCGTCCGCCTGCTGCTGCTGCCCGTCTTCCTCCGCCTCAGCGGCCGCGCCGCCTGGTGGCTGCCGGGCTGGCTCGACCGCGTCCTCCCCGACGTTCGCTTCGGCCACGGGCCGGCGGCGCCACCCCCGTCTGCCGCCGCGCCATGGGCGATGATTCCGCCTCACCGACCAAGGGAGCAGTCTCAGTGAGCGAACTGACCAATCGGGACCTGCTGGATGCGGCGCGCAAGCTTCCAGCCTGCCGGACCATCCTGGCCGACCCTCCCTGGCGCTTTCAGAATCGTACGGGGAAGATGGCCCCCGAGCACCTTCGCCTCGCCCGCTACGAGACGATGCGGCTGCACGAAATAGAAGCCCTCCCGGTCGATGCGCTGTGCGCCGACAAGGCCCATCTCTACCTCTGGGTACCGAATGCGCTGCTGGCGGAGGGGCTGGCGGTGATGGAGGCCTGGGGCTTCGAATACAAGACGAACATCGTCTGGCTCAAGACCCGCAAAGACGGCGGGCCGGACGGGCGTGGGGTCGGCTTCTACTTCCGCAACGTGACCGAGATGGTCTTGTTCGGCATCCGCGGCAAGAGCAACCGCACGCTTTCGCCGGGCAGGAAACAGGTGAACCTCATCGCCGAGCGCAAGCGAGAGCACTCGCGCAAGCCGGACCAGCTCTACGAGATCATCGAGGAATGCTCGCCCGGTCCATGGGTCGAGCTCTTCGCCCGCAACGAGCGCGAGGGCTGGCATCAGTGGGGCGACGAACTGGGGTCGTACGAGCCGGCGTTCTCGTCGCCCGCATACGGCGTGCGGTCCTCGGCGCTGCCGGCCTAGCTCGGCTATTCAGCCATACAGCGGCTGGTTATCCCGAAGGCCAGGATCGGGCAGCCGCCCGCGTCTCCCCGCGTCATCCGCGGTTCGAGCTTGTCGAGGGTCGTGGTGGTGGTCGTGCCGAAGGCATCGCGGCCCAGCCTCAGCGCGAGGTCCCGGATCTCCTGGTAGGAGCGTGTGACCACCACACCCGCGGCGATGATGCCGACGTCATAGAGGGCGCGATAGGCGCCGACGTCGCGGTCCAGGTTGCCGTCCTTGGCGTGCCACTCGATGTCGAGGGCGATCTTGCCCTTGACGTTGTCCACCTTGTAGCCCTCGCTGAGGACAGTCGTCTCTTTCTCGACGGCCTTCTTCTCGCCCTTGGCGCGATACGGCATCAGGCGCAGCTTCGAGGTGATTTCACGGTCGTAGCGGCCCTCGCGCCAGCCGAGCTCGCGGAATTCGTTGTCGAGCCTCGTCGCGACCTTCCCCTTCGAGCCCCCCGGCGTGACGATGTCCTCTCTGGTGAGGTGAAACTCACTGAGTATCTTCACGATCTCGGCGAACTCCTCCGGGTTCGTGTTCTGGACGACTGCGGCGGCGTCCCGGGTCTCGCATATTTCGTACCGGGTCAGGATCTCGTCCGGCAGGACGCGGAGATAGCTCTCGGTCAGGTCCACTGCCGCCGAGCTTATCCGCGGCTCAGGACCAGGTACCCGGCCAGGGGCGGCGGCCCGGCCGCGGTGGTGTGACGCGGACGCGAGCGTCGACGGCGAGGGCGCCGCCGGGGGTGGCGATCACGGGGTTGAGGTCGAGCTCGGCAATCGCGCGGTGGGAATCGGCGAGGGCGCCGACGCGGAGGACGAGCTCGGCCAGGGAGTCGAGGTCGGCGGCAGGTTGGCCGCGGAAGCCGGTCAGCATCGGGAAGATCGCCAGCGAGCGGACCATCGCCTCGCCGTCGGCGGCGCTGAGCGGGCAGACGCGGACGGCGACGTCGCCGAGCAGCTCGACCGCGGTGCCGCCGGCGCCGCAGGCGACGACCGGCCCGAAGACCGGGTCGCTCGCCACCCCGACCAGCAGCTCGACCCCCTGCTCGACCATGCGCTGGACGAGGAAGGAGGAGCGCTCGAGCTCGGCCTCAGCGAGCGCTGCGTCCATCTCCCGCGCCGCCGCTGTGACCTCCTCGACCCCGCGCAGGCCGGCGCGCACCGCGCCCAGCTCGCTCTTGTGCAGGATCGCCGGCCCGTGCGCCTTCAGCGCCACCGCGCCGCCGAGCTCGCCGGCGGCCTCGCCGGCCGCCTCGGCGCTGGAGACGACGACCGCCTTCGGCATCGCGATCCCGTAGCAGTCGAGCAGCCGCGCGCACTCATCGGCGCCGAGCCACTCGCTCCCGGCGCCGAGCGCTTCGGCCAGGATCGCCGCCGCCTCGGCCTCGCGCACGTCCTCGAAGCTCGCCGCCGCCGGCTGCGGGCGCTCGCGCCAGCGCGCGTGGCGGACCGTCTTCGCCAGCGCCCGCGCCGCGTCCTCGGGGAAGAGGTAGGTAGGCAGCCGCGAGCTGGCCGCGATCGCGGCGCTCTCGGCCGGGGTCATGAAGACCGCCTGCAGCGGGATCTCGCGCTCCAGCTCGGCGGCGGCCTGCTCGACCGCCGCGGCGATGTCCTCGCTCGCCGTCTGCAACGGCCGGATGAAGATCGCGATCAGCGCGTCGATCCCCTCCCAGGCGCCGAGCGCACCGATCGCCCGCCGGTACTGCTCGGCGCTCGCCGTCGCGATCATGTCGACCGGATTTGCGGTCGAGGCCTCCGCCGCGAGGAAGGAGGCGAGCTCCTCGCGCAGCTCCGCCGGCAGCTCCGGCACCTCGAGCCCGGCCGCCTCGCAGGCGTCGGCGCACATGATCGCCGGGCCGCCCGCGTTGGTGACGATGCCGACCCGCGGTCCGGCCACGAGCGGCTGGCTGGAGAGCAGCGAGGCGACGTCGAGCAGCTCCGAGAGCGTCTCGGCCCGGATCACGCCCGATTGCTCGAAGAGCGCCTCGGTCGTGCGGTCCGAGGCGGCGAGCAGCGCCCCGGTGTGGGAGCTGGCGGCGCGCGCCCCCGAGGCGGAGCGGCCGCTCTTGACCACGACCAGCGGCTTGCGCCGCCCGACCCGCCGCGCCACGCGGGCGAAGCGGCGCGGGTCGGTGAAGGACTCGATGTAGGCGAGGGCGAGGCGGGTGCTCTCGTCCTCCTCCCAGAACTCGAGCAGGTCGTTGGCGGTGACGTCGGCGCGGTTGCCGAGCGAGGCGAAGGAGGAGACGCCGAGCGAGCGGCTGGCGGCGAAGTCGATCAGGGCGAGGCCGAGGGCGCCGCTCTGGGTGGCGAAGGCGACGTTGCCGGCGGGCGGCGCGTTGGGGGCGAAGGTGACGTTGAGCCCGCCCCCGGGCCGGGTGTCGAGGATGCCGAGGCAGTTGGGGCCGATCAGGCGCATGCCGGTCTCGCGGCAGACGGCGAGCAGCTCGCGCTCACGCTCGCTTCCCTGCGGCCCGGACTCGCTGAAGCCGGCGGAGAGGACGACGAGCGAGTGCGCCCCCTTGGCCGCGCATTCGCGCGCGACCGCGGCGACCGCCTCGGCCTTGACCGCGAGCACGGCGAGGTCGAGCTCGCCCGGGATCGCCGCCACGCTGGCGAAGGCGGGCAGGCCCTGGACGCTGTCGGCCTGCGGGTTGACCGGGTAGACGGCGCCGGGGAAGCCCGACTGGCGGAGGTTGCGCAGGACGGCGCCGCCGACCGCACCCTCGCGCCGCGAGGCGCCGACCACCGCGATCGAGCTCGGTTCGAGGAAGCGCGAGACCGAGGCGCGGGCGGCGATCCGGTCGCGGTCCTCGAAGCGGGCCAGCGCCGGCGGCGAGAGCGAGGTCGGGAACTCCACCCGCAGGCAGTCCGCGGCGGCGGCGATCTCGACCGGGAAGCCGCTCTGGCGGAACATCTCGATCATCCGGTGGTTCTGCGGCAGCACCTCGGCGTGGAAGGTCTCGATGCCGCTGTCGCCGGCCGCCTCGGCGAGGTGGGCGAGCAGGATCGTGCCCAGGCCCTGGCCCTGTAGCGAGCCGGAGACGGCGAAGGCGACTTCGGCCCTGCCCTCGCTCATCTCGATGTAGACGCCGTGGCCGACCGGGTGGCGCTCGGCGCCGCGCTCGGCGATCAGGCCGTAGTGGGAGCTGTAGTCGACGCTCGCCAT
Organism: Solirubrobacterales bacterium; assembly: GCA_035549645.1. GTDB lineage: Bacteria > Actinomycetota > Thermoleophilia > Solirubrobacterales > 70-9 > VRUE01. The sequence continues at coordinate 11,126 of DASZQM010000292.1, forward strand.
CATTCGCGCCACCCCCTCGAAGTCGATCGCGCCGGAGAAGAAGCGGAACGCCTGCGAGGTCGGGTCGAGCCCGGCGAAGAAGTCGCGCAGCGCCCCCTCGTCCGCGGGCCGCACCGGGCGCAGGTGCACGGTCGAGCCGTCGCGCAGCACCGCGTCGGCCTCCCGCTCCGCCGGGTAGCCCCGGCTCACCGCTCGGCCCCGATCTCGGCGAGCAGCTCGGCGTATTCGGCCAGGCGGGTCGGCATCAGGAAGTGCTCGAAGACCCGCTCGCGCGCCTGCTCGCCGATCTGCCGCGCGCCCTCCGGATCGTCGGCGAGGGAGGCGATCGCCCGCGCCAGCGCATCGAGGTCGTGCGGGTCGTCGACCAGCAGCCCGCTCTCGCCGTCGACGATCTGGTCCTGGATGCCGCCGACCCGGGTGCCGATCACCGGCCGCCGCTTCCACATCGCCTCGGCGACCGTCAGGCCGAAGCCCTCGGCGAGGCTCTTCTGCACGACGATCTCGGCCCGCCGCTGCAGCGCGTTGACCATCACCGCGTTTTCGTCGGCGTCCTCCATCGGCAGGTTGACCACGTGCGCCCGGCGCCGCACCGCCGCCGGCAGCGCCTCCCAGGCCGCTTTCACCTCGTGCCAGACGTGGATGCCCTCGGGGTCGTCGGACACCGCCGCCGTCGCCGGTCCGGCGAGCACGAGGTGCAGGTCGCTCTCGCCGAAGTGCCGCGCGAAGCAGGTGAGCAGCCCGGGGTGGTCCTTGAGCCGGTCCCAGCGGGAGACCTGGAGGACCACCCGGGCGCCCTCGGGCAGCGGGGCGTCCTGGACGACCGCGGCGCGGCGCTCGACCCTGGCCGGGCTGCCGTCGGCGCGGGCGAAGACGGGCGCGAACCCGGCGTCGCGGTCGCCGAGGCCGATCATGCAGATGATCTCCTCGACCGCCTCGGCGGGCAGGTCCTGGTTCTTGGGTGAGAGCGGGTCGATCGAGGGGGGCATCACCCGCGTCCGTTCGGGATCCAGCCCGTCCCAGGCGTAGGCGGCGCGGGAGAAGATGAAGGCGTCGGCGGCCTCGACGTCCGGCCGCAGGAAGTCCCAGGCGCGCCGCACCAGCTCGTCGGGATGGTCGGCGCCGATGTGGCAACGCCAGATCACCGTTGCCCCGGTTGCCTTCACCGCCTCGACCAGGCCGGCGGTCTGTGGGTCGTGGAGGAAGACGACGTCTCTCGGTTGCACCAGGCGGGCGAGGCGGCGCCCGCTGGCGGCGAGCGTCGCCGTGTAGAGCTCGCGCTCTTCGGGCCCGAGCGGCCCGCCGTCGCCGGGGTCGCCGTGGAGGTTGTTGTGCAGGCGCTTGGTCAGCTCGAAGAACGGCCCGTCCTCGCGGACGACGACCCAGCGCGCGTCGACGCCGGTGCCGCGCACGTAGGGGAGCAGCGTGCGCAGCATCTCGGCGACGCCGCCGCCGGAGATCGTCGAGCTGACGTTCCAGAACGCCCGCCCGGTGAAGAGCTCGCGCGCCCGTGCCGCCGCCTCCTCGACCCGGCCGTAGCCCTCGCCGAGCAGCTCGCGGAAGCGGTCGATCCGGAAGGGCGCGATCTGGACGAACTCAGGTCGCGCCATCCCCGTCCCTCACAGCGCCCAGTATCGAGCGACGCCGGCGGCGGCGCGCGAGGTCAGCATCGCCTCGGGGGCGGCGCTCTCCGCCTCCCCCTCGCCGCCGAGCGCAGCCATGGTGGCGAGGACGGAGTCGGACAGGGACAACGGTTCGTAGCCGCCCTCGAGCACGAGCCCGAGCGGCACGCCCAGGTCCGCGGCCAGCTGGCGCACGTGGCGAGCCATCGCGCCGAAGGACTCGGTCTCGAGCTGGCAGTTGGCGAGCGGGTCGAGGCGGTGGGCGTCGAAGCCGGCCGAGACGAGCACCAGGTCGGGAGCGAACTCGGTCGCGATCGGCACCACGAGGTGCTCGACCAGGGAGAGCCAGAGTTCCTCGCCCGAGCCGCCCGGCACCGGCAGGTTGACCGTGAAGCCCTCGCCCTCGCCCGAGCCGAAGTCGCTGGCCGAGCCGCTGCCGGGAAATATCCCGGCCTCGTGGATGCTGAGGAAGAGGACGTCGGCGCGGTGGCGGAAGGCCTCGGCGGTGCCGTTGCCGTGGTGGACGTCCCAGTCGAAGACGAAGACGCGCTCGGCGCCGAGCTCGCGGATCGCCAGCTCGGCCGCGATCGCGACGTTGTTGAAGAGGCAGAAGCCCATCGCCCGTCCCGGTTCGGCGTGGTGGCCGGAGGGGCGCAGGGCGCTGAGGCCGACCCGCTCGGAACCGCCGAGCAGGGCCCGGGTCATCGCGCAGGCGCCGCCGGCGGCGTGCAGGGCGGCGCGGTAGGAGGCCTCGCCGACGTAGGTGTCGGGGTCGATCGCGCCGCCGCCGGAGAGGCAGAGCTCGCGAATCGATTCGACGTGGCGGGCGCTGTGGATGAGCTCCAGCTCGCTCTCCTCCGCGGCGGGAGCCTCGCGCCGCTCCCAGCCGAGCCAATCGCGCTCGCCCAGCGCCCGCTCGAGCACGATCAGCCGCTCGGGCGTGTCGGGGTGCGCCGGCATCAGAGCCCGCGGGTCGTGTTCGAGGCTGGCGGGGTGGCTGAGGTAGAGCATCGAATGGTCAACCGTTGGGGCAGATCACCGCACGCCCGTCGAGACTACCCTCGCGCATGCGGGCGTAGGCGTCGGGCGCCTGCTCGAGCCCGAAGCGCTCGACGTGGGCGCGGATCTTGCCCGCTCGGGCGAGCTCGAGCACCTCGCCCAGCTCGACCGCGGTCCCCCAGTAGGGGATCGTCAGCTGCGACTCGAAGGGCAGCGCCCCGAAGGCGAACTCGAGCTTGCCGCCCGCCAGGCCGACCACGGTGAGGTGTCCCTCGAAGCGGCTGACCTCGCCGCCGAGCGCCATCGTCTCGTCGGCGCCGACGTCGTCGAGGACCAGCTCGGCGCCGCGCCCGCCGGTCAGCTCGCGGATCTGCGCCGCCGCCTCGGGCCCCGGTTCGAGCGCCTCGTCGGCGCCGAGCTCGCGCGCCACGGCGAGCTTCTCGGCCGAGGTGTCGACCGCGATCACCCGCGCCGGGCTGAGCGCGCGCAGGATCTGCACCGCCATGTGGCCGAGGCCGCCGATCCCGATCACGACCGCGGTCGCGCCCGGCGTCAGCAGGTGCAGCGAGCGCTTGATCGCGTGGTAGGGGGTGAGGGCGGCATCGGAGAGCGGCGCCGCCTCGCGCGGGTCGAGCTCGCCCAGCGGCAGCAGCAGCCGCGGGTGGGGGACAAGCATGTACTCGGCCATGCCGCCGTCGAGCCCGAGCCCGCCGCCGAAGGCGCCGATCTCGGCTTGGTGCTCGCAGTAGTTCTCGGCCGAGAGGCGGCAGGCACGGCAGCGGCCGCAGCCCCAGGGGCCGTAGACGGCGACCGCTTCGCCGACCTCGAGCCCCTCGACTCCGGCGCCGAGCTGCTCGACCCAGCCGGCGTTCTCGTGGCCGAGGGTGAAGGGGAGGTCGAAGTCCATCGTCCCCTCCGGCCACTCCATCAGGTGCAGGTCCGAGTGGCAGGCGCCGGCGCCGCCGACCTTGATCAGCACCTGGCCGGGCCCCGGTTCGGGCACCTCGACCTCGCGCAGCTCGGCCGGGTGTTGCCAGGCGGTCAACTGGTAGGCCTTCATCTCTCTCCTCCTTCGGGTCGGGCTTGCTCGATGGTCAGCCGCGCCTCGGCGGCGCCGATCAGCCCGCGCGCCCGCTCGACCGCGTCGACGTTGACCGAGATCGCGTCGATGCCGCAGCCGACCAGCAGCTCGGCGTACTCGGGGTGGACCGAGGGCGCCTGGCCGCAGATCGAGGTCGCCAGGCCGAGCTCGCGGGCGCGCTGCAGCAGCTGCTCGATGTACTCGGTGACGGCGGCGTCGCGCTCGTCGAAGACCTCGGCGACCAGCTCCGAGTCGCGGTCGGCGCCGAGCACGAGCTGGGTCAGGTCGTTGGAGCCGATCGAGATGCCGGCGACGCCGAGCTCGGCGTAGCGGGGCAGGTGGAAGAGAACCGAGGGGACCTCGGCCATCACCCAGAGCTCGAAGCCCGGGCGGCCGAGCAGGCCGACCCGGCCGATCTGCTCGCGGCAGAAGGCCGCTTCGCGCGGGGTCCTGACGAAGGGGAGCATCAGGTGGACGTTGGCGTGGCCCTCGTCCCAGACCCGCTCCAGCGCCCGCAGCTCCAGCTCGAAGAGGTCGGGCTCGTGCATGTAGCGCAGGGCGCCGCGGTAGCCGATCATCGGGTTCGCCTCCTCGGGCTCGAAGCGCTCGCCGCCGCGCAGGCCGCGGAACTCGTTGCTGCGGAAGTCGATCGTCCGGTAGGTGATCGGTCGCGGCTCGAAGGCCACTGCGAACTGCCGCAGCGAGTCCACCATGCGGGCGACGAAGCGCTCGCCCTCGCCGCGCTCGAGCAGCGCCCGCGGGTGCTCGCCGTCGAGTGCCTCGACCACCATCAGCTCGGCCCGCAGCAGCCCGACGCCGTCGACCTCCAGGCCCTTGACCCGCTCCAGCTGCGAGGGCTCGGAGAGGTTGACCAGCAGCTTGGTCCGAAGCGGCGCCACGGGAGCGCCGGCGGGCGCCGGCGGCGCGCTCTCCGCCGCCGCGCTGGGCCCGGCGGTCTCGGTGGCGCCGGCGCTGACGACGCCGCTGCCGGCGTCGACCGTGACGGTGGCGCCGTCGCGCAGGGTCGAGGTCGCGTCGGTGGTGCCGACCACGCAGGGGATGCCGAGCTCGCGCGAGACGATCGCGGCGTGGCAGGTCATGCCGCCGGAGTCGGTGACGATCGCCGCCGCCCTGCGCATCAGCGGCACCCAATCGGGCGCGGTCATGTGGGTGACGAGGACCTCGCCCTCGGCCAGCTTCGCCGCGTCCTCGCGTGAGCCGACCACGCGCACTCGTCCCGAGGCGATGCCCGGAGCGGCGCCGAGCCCGCGCACCAGATCCTCGCCGCTGGGGCCCGCGCTCGCCTGCTGCTCGCCGCCGGTGCTGGTCACCGGGCGCGACTGCAGCATCCAGACCTCGCCGTCCGCGTCGATCGCCCACTCGGTGTCCTGGGGGGCGCCGTAGTGAGTCTCGATCGCGACGCCGAGCGCGGCGATCCGCGCCACCTCGTCGTCGCTCAGCACCGCTCGCTCCGCCTCCTCCGGGGAGAGTTGACGGGTCAGCGTGCCGGCGTTGGCGGCGGCGACGACGGCGAGCTCCTTGTGGTGGGTTTCCCGGCGCTCGATCGCCAGCCCGTCCTTGGCGACGACGTAGCGGTCGGGCGAGACCGAGCCCGAGACGACCGACTCGCCGAGCCCGAAGGCGCCCTCGATCACCAGGGTGTCGCGGTCGCCGCTGGCCGGGTCGATCGTGAACATCACCCCGGCCCGGGTCGCCTCGACCTGGCGCTGGACGACGACGGCGATGTCCATCTCGGCCTGGGCGAATCCCCGGCGGGCGCGGTAGTAGATCGTGCGGGCGCCGAAGAGAGAGGACCAGCACCGGCGCACCGCGTCAAGCAGGGAGATCGTCCCGCGCACGTTGAGCAGGGTCTCGTTCATGCCGGCAAAGGAGGCGGCCGCCGTGTCCTCGGCGGTTGCCGAGGAGCGCACGGCGACGGCCGGGTGCTCCTCGCTGCCGCCGAGCTTCTCGTAGGCGGCGCAGATCGAGTCTTCGAGCCACACGGGCAGCGGCTCGGCCTCGATCATCGCCCGCACCTCCGCCGCGGCCCGGTCGAGGCCGGCGGTGTCCTCGACCTCGACCGCGGCGAGGCGGGCGGCAATCCGCGCCCGCAGGTCACCGGCGTCGCAGAAGGCGGCGTAAGCGGGCGCGCCGATCACGAAACCGGGAGGGACGGGCAGGCCGGCAGCGGTCAGCTCACCGAGGTTGGCGCCCTTTCCGCCGGCGAACTCGACGTCAGCCCGTCCGAGTTGCTCGAAGCTGCGAATCGCCGCTCTCATGGCCGCGGCACCACCATCACCGGGCAGGGCGCCTCCTGGGCGACGCGGCGGGAAACGGAACCGAGCAGCACCCGCGTCAGCGGCCCGTAGCCGCGCGAGCCGAGCACCAGCAGGTCGACGTCGTCCTCGCACTCGCGCACCAGCACGGCCCCCGGTGCGCCGTCGCCGCGGCGTTGCTCGACCGCCAGCTTCGGATCGACCGAGTCGATCGCCTCGACCAGGATCTTGTCGGCGTCGGGCGGGACCGGCACCGGTGTGTAGCCGACCGCTCCCGGCACCATCGTCGGCGTGGTGACGGCGGTGATCAGGCGCAGGGTTGCGTTCGAGTGGCGGGCCAGCGTTTCGGCCTCCTCCAGCGCCCGCCGCGCTTCCGGGCTGCCGTCGAAGCCGACGGCGATCCGGCGCGGCGGCTCGTGCTCGGCCTCGGCATAGCCCTTGGGCGCGACGACAACGGCGCGCGGGCCACCGTTGAGCAGGTTGCGGGCGACGCTGCCGAGCAGCACCCGCCCGACCGGTCCCCGGTGGGGAGAGCCGACCACGATCGCGTCGAAGCCCTCCTCCTTGTCTTCGGCGAGCCGGGTCAGGATCGCCGCCGGGGAACCGCCGCCGTAGGCTCGCGTCTCGAGCTCGATGCCGGCCAGGGCCTCGCGCGCCTCGGCCAGCAGCGACTCCGCCTCCTTGGCTTCGTCCGCTTCGAGCTGTGCCATCTCAGCCGGCAGCGGCCCACCGAAGAGCACCGTCGCGACCACGATGCTCCCCGCGGGCTCAGAGGCCAGGACCCGGGCCAGCTCGAGCGCGTCGCGCCCGCCGTCGCTGCCGTCGTAGCCGACGAGCAGGCGCACGGTCTAGCTCTCCTTCGCCGTCGTCGAGATCTCGACCGGTTTGTTCTCCTCCGCCTTCGGCAGGGGGATCGTCACTTCGAGCACGCCATCGGCGGTGGTCGACTGGATGTCCTCCGCCTTGACCCCGGCGGGCAGAGTCATCGAGCGCGAGAAGGATCCGCAGCGCCGCTCGCGGCGCATGTAGTCGTCACCCTCCTCCTCGCTCACCTCGGTGTGTTCGCCGGAGAGGGTGAGGACGTCGTCCTCGATGGTGATCTTGACCTCCTCCGGCTTGATCCCCGGCAGGTCGGCGCGCAAGATCACGTTGCCGTTCTTGCGCAGCACGTCCACCGACGGGGTCCAGGCGCCGTCGCCGCCGATGCCCGCCTCGTGGAACATCTCCTCGACCCGCTGGCGCAGCTCGCCGAACTCGGCAAGGGGTCGCCACACGGTCATCTGGGTTGCCATCTAGAGCCTCCTTGGTCTGGGATTGGCCTCGTCTTCGAATCTAGGCTCGGCCCCTGGGTGCGCCATCCGGGAAATGCCGCAGGGAAGAGGCGGCGAGTCCCCGATGCGGGAGGCGGGGTATCGGTGGACGATCGCCGAAATGCAACTCGGATGGAGGCTTCCCACGATGACGGTCCGCGATGTGATCGAGCGACACGGCCACTTTGCCCACGGCGGCAATCCCGACGACACCGCCGAAGCCTGGGTCGAAGCCGGCTTCGAGGCGCACGAGGTCGAGGAGTGGCTGAACGCCCGCTGCTTCGACCCCGGCTCCGCCCGCGACCTCGCCGACACCGGCATGAGCGCCGCCGAGGCGCGGATGAAGACCGACGTCGGCAGTGGCGACTACACCGACACGGTCGGCTTCAAGGTCTCCGCCGGCGATCTCGAGGTCGAGGAGGCGCGCGACCTGCTCGGGGTGACCTGAGGCCGGCGATGAACCTGCGCAGCGTTCGCGTCGGGCACCTGAGCGGGATTCCGATCGGCATCCAGCCGCTCTGGCTGGTGATCGTCGCCTTGATCACAGTCTCGCTCGGCGCCGGCTACTACCCCGACCAGGTTGCGGGCATCGCTCCGGTGGCGGCCTACGGGCTCGGACTGCTGAGCGCCCTGCTGCTCTTCGCCAGCATCCTCCTGCACGAGCTCGGGCACGCCGTCGTCGCCCGCCGTCGCGGGGTCGAGATCGAGGAGATCGACCTCTGGCTGCTCGGCGGCGTGGCGCGGATGAGCAGCTATCCGAAGACTGCGATTGACGAGCTCCGCTTCGCCCTCGCCGGGCCGGCGGTGACCCTGGCGATCGCCGCCCTCTTCGGCGTGATCGCCCTGGCTCTGCCCGCATCCTCTCCACGGGCGCTGGAGGCTGTGGTCGCCTACCAGCTCTTCGTCAACGCGGCGATCCTCGTCTTCAACCTGCTGCCGGCCTTCCCGCTCGACGGCGGCCGCGTCGCGCGGTCGCTGATCTGGTGGCGCAGCGGCGACCTGATGCGAGCGACGACGCTCGCCGCTTCGCTCGGGCGCGGTCTCGGCTACGGGATGATCGGGCTCGGCGTCTTCCTCGCCCTGGCGGGAGGGTTCGGCGGGCTCTGGCTGGCGCTGATCGGCTTCTTCGTGGTCATCGCCGCGCGGGCCGAGGCGGAGGGCCTGCGGGTACGGCTCGCCTTTCGCGGTCGCGAGGTGGGGCAGTTGGCGACCTTCCCGGCCGTCTGCGTGCCCGCCCGGATCAGCGTCGAGGACGCGATCCGCGACTACTTCCTGCCCCGCCGCGTCGCCGCCTTCCCGGTGGTGGAGGGCGAGCGCGTCATCGGTCTGATCGATCGTGGCGCCGTGGCGCGGGTTCTCCCTGCGCGCCGGGGGGTGACCAGCGTCGGCGAGGCCTGCATCGAAGAGGCGGGACTGATCGTCGAGGAGTCGACCGACGCCGCCGAGCTGCTCGAGCGCCCCGCCTTCCAGCGGGTCGGCCGGGCGGTCGTCACCGGCGCCGGCGGCCGGCTCGGGATCGTCTCGATCACCGACGTCAATCAGGTACTGCGGGCCCTGGAGCTGGCGGGCGAGCCGACGATGCGGGCCCGCTCGGCCTGAATCCTCCCGCCAGCAGCGCCAGCCCGATCAGCATCGCGACCTGCACGACCATCCCCAGCGGCGAGGTGAGGGCGTCGAGCAGCAGGTCGCCGAAGTTGCGCTCGGCGATCGTCGCCGCGCCGACGTAGATCGAGTAGGAGACCAGGCGCCCGGCGAAGAAGGCGGCGGTGAGTGGTAGCAGCGGCACCGTCATCAGGCCGGCGGCGACGAATAGCTGGCCGGAGGGGAGGGGGGAGACGGTGAAGAGCGCGAGGCCGCCGAGCGTGCGCCAGCGGTCGGCGCGGAGGGTCGCCTCGGCGCGGTCGAGGTGCTCGACCCGCGCTGCCGAGAGGCGCGGCCGCAGGCGCCGGGCGCCGTTGGCGAGGACGAAGCGCCCCAGCGCCGCCGCCACCGCGCCGCCGAGCACGAGCGGAACCGCGGGCAGGTCGAAGTCGAGGCTGAAGAAGACCAGCACCGCCCAGGTCGGCGGGCCGAAGGCGGGCAGCAGGTTGACTGCGAAGACGACCCCGACCGCCAGGGCGAGTTGGGCGAGCGTCGGCATGCCCTCAAGCAAAGGCCGTAGGAGAGCGGGCGCCATCGGGGAAAGACCGCATAGGCGGAAAGGGGGTTATGCGGATGGCCGCGCGGCCCTCGCCGACAAGACTCTGGCCATGACGACGAATGAGCAGGGCCAAAAAGCGCAGGTGTTGATTGCGGGCGGAGGTGTCGCCGCGCTGGAGGCGGCGATCGCCCTGCACGAGATAGCCGGGCAGCGGACCGAGGTGACGCTCTGCTCCCCGCGCGAGGACTTCATCTACCGCCCCTTTGCCGTGGCCGAGCCCTACGGGGCCTCACGCGCGATGCGCTACGACCTGGCGGAGCTGGCCGGGCGCTGCGGCGCCACCTACCGCTGCGCCAGCATCGACGCGGTCGATGGCGAGAGGCGGCGGGCGCACACTCATGACGGCGAGGAGATCGCCTACGACTACCTGATCGTCGCCTGCGGATCGCGCCTCCTGGCCAGCGTCGCGGGGGCGACGATCTTCTGGGGCGTTCCCGACGACAGGCAGGTCCAGGACTTCGTCCGCGACGTCGGCGAGAAGAGGCTGCGCCGCGTGGCCTTCACGATGCCGGGCGGAGCCACTTGGGCGTTGCCGATGTACGAGCTGGCCCTGCTCGCCCAGAGCGAGCTCGCCAAGCGCGGAATTGGCGACGCGAGCCTCGTCGTCGTCACGCCCGAGGAGGCGCCGCTGAATCTCTTCGGCCGCGCCGTCAGCGAGCGGATCGCAGCGCTGCTGGCCGAGCGCGGCATCGAGATCGTCACCGGTGCGACGCCGATCCACTTCGAGGACGGGGAGCTGGCAGTCTCGCCGCGGGCCGCGATCGAGGCCGATGCGGTGCTCAGCATGCCCCGGATCGAAGGCCGCAGGATTGCCGGCGTTCCCCACGACCTCGCCGGCTTCGTGCCGGTCGACGACCACGGCCGGGTGCGCGGGATGCAGCACGCCTTCGCTGCCGGCGACGCGACCGCCTTTCCCGTCAAGCAGGGCGGCATCGCCGCCCAGCAGGCGGACGCCGCCGCCGAAGCGATCGCCGCCGAGCTCGGCTGTGAGGTCGAGGCCAAGCCCCTCGACCCGGTTCTCCGCGGCGTGCTCTGGACCGGCGCGAAGCCCCTCTACCTATCCGGCTATCTCGCCGGCGGTCACGGAGAAACCTCCAGCGCCAGCGAGGAGGCCCCGTGGGAGGGTGGGGCGGAGGACAAGCTCGTCGCCCGCTACCTGACGCCGTTCCTCGCGAATCACTCCTCCGGCCTCGCCATCCGGTAGCCGAACCCGCGTACGGTCTCGATGTAGGCGCCCTCGCCGAGCTTGCGCCGCAGGTTCGAGATGTGGACGTCGATCACATGGTCGTCGCCGAACCACGACGATCCCCAGATCGATTCCAGCAGCTGGCGCCGGCTGAGCGAGACCCGCGAGTTCGCCGAGAGCGCGTCGAGGATGTCGAACTCGGTGCGGCTCAGCTCGACGGACGCCCCGTCGACGGCCACCCTGCGGGCGCCGGCATCCACCTCCAGCGCCCCGAACCGGCGCACCTCGGGCTCCGCCGCCGCGCGCGGGCGGCGCTGCATCGCGCGGATCCGCGCCACCAGCTCGCGCGGCGAGAAGGGCTTGCCGATGTAGTCGTCGGCGCCGACGGCGAGGCCGACGAGGCGGTCCGCCTCCGAGTCGAGCCCGGTCAGCATGATCACGTAGGCGTCGCTGAAGACGCGGAGGCGGCGGCAGGCCTCGACCCCGTCCATGCCGGGAAGGGAAAGATCGAGGAGGACGAGGTCCGCTCCAAAGGAGCGGGCTCGCTCGAGGCCGCTCTCGGCGTCGCGGCAGACGGCGACCTCGAACGCCTCCCTCTCGAGCAGCGTTCGCGTCGACTCGGCCATCTGCTCGTCGTCCTCGACGATCAGCACCTTGAACGCCTGCTTGGTTGTGTTAATTGCTGTCATCAGTGCGAACGCTGACGATCAGACGATAGAGCGAATCTTGAACCACGGAAGATTCGGCCTCAACGTGCAAAACCGAAGCGAACGGCATGACACACCAAACCAGATTCGACGAGGACTGGCACGTAGACGCTGGGTTCAATCGCGACCCGCGTAACCTCCGCCGTCGTGTGGAGCAGTCCGAGGCACGAAGACTGACCACTATCTGCCTGACTGAGCGCGTACGTCACTCCAGTGATTGGGTGCGCGAGTTTGTCAGGGCCTGTCAAGCGGCTGCCTATGACTCTTCCGTCGAGGTGCAGTGCGCGCTCGAGGCCGAGCTCCTCGACGCCAGCGGTGCGCTCGACGCGCCGCCCTCTGTCGCCCTCGCTGACTTCCTCTACGTCACCGCCTCGGCACTCCCGACGCCTCGCGGAAAACTGGCTCCAGAGCAGGCAAGAAGGGAGATCGAAACCGGGCGGCTGCTGCCCACGAAGGCAGTGGAGTGGCTGGTGCGTGCGTCGGTGGGCGCAGTGCAGCGCCATGACAACGCCGTCTTGCTCCAGCCATTTGCCCTGCTCGCCTCTCTCGGCCTCGACCGGCGCCATCTCCATCCACCGATGGTGCGCTGGCTGGCGAGCGAGATGGCTGCCCGCCAGGCTCGCTGCGTGGTCGACGAACAGGTTGGGTGCCCGGAAGCGTGGGTGGTCGATTGCCTACTCGCCGCTGGGGTGACAGTAAGTGCTTCTCGGGTGATTTCCACGCTTACCCAACATGACAGGAAAGTGGTTTATGCCTAACTGTGCGTAGGTAAACACTCGATTTTTCTTTATTGCCTAAAAGTCACCTTTAGGAATGCTCAAATTGGTGTTACAGTCGCCCTAGCTGACGACGCAACTCGGCAACCCTGGCAAAGAGGAGGAGGGCGGCGGTTGAGCGTTGCGGGCGGACCGGCCGGCATAGGCACGGGTTCGACATTTGAGCAGCTGCTGGAGGCGGCGCCCGACGCAATGATCGGCGTCGACGCCACAGGGCGGATGGTCTTCGCCAACAGCCAGACCGAGCGCTTGTTCGGCTACCCGCGCGACGACCTGCTCGGCGAGGCGATCGAGATGCTGGTGCCCGAGCGCTTCCGCGCGGTTCATCCTGGGCATCGGGGGGCCTATTTCGCGGAACCGCGCACGCGCCCGATGGGGGCGGGTCTGGAGCTCGCCGGCTTGCGCCGGAACGGCACCGAGTTCCCCGCCGAGATCAGCCTCTCCAGCATCGAGACCGAAGACGGAACCCTCGTCACCGCTGCCGTGCGCGACATCAGCGACCGCGCCGAGAGCGAGCGCGAGAAGGCGCTGCAGCAGCAGCTCGATCGAGCCCGGCGGCTGGAGAGCGTCGGCCAGCTCGCCGGTGGCATCGCGCACGACTTCAACAACATCCTCGGCGTCATCCTCAACTACACCGAGTTCGTCGCCGAAGACCTCGGGCCCGAGTCGAGCTCGCGCGAAGACGTCGAGGAAATCCGCCGCGCGGCCGAGCGCGCCGCTGCCCTCACCCGCCAGCTGCTGATCTTCAGCCGGCGCGAGGTCGCCAAGCCCGAGGTGCTCTTCCTGCGCGACGTGATCGCCGACCTCGAGAACCTCTTGCAGCGTGCCCTGGGCGAGCGCATCGAGCTTACGACCAAGTTTGGCGAGGAGCGGCTGGCGATCGAGATGGACCCCGGTCAGCTCGAGCAGGTGCTGGTCAACCTGGCGGTCAACGCCCGCGACGCGATGCCGCAGGGGGGGCGGCTGGTGCTCGAGGTCGAAGCGACGGAGCTCGACGAGGAGTACGCCTACATGCACCCGGACACGAACCCGGGCTCCTACGTCAGGCTGAAGGTGAGCGACACCGGGGTCGGGATGGACGCCGAAACCGCCGAGCGCGTCTTCGAGCCCTTCTTCACGACCAAGGACGACGGGACCGGCCTCGGCCTGGCGACCGTGTACGGGATCGTCACCGGGGCGGGCGGGCGCATCGACGTCTACTCGGAGCCCGGCGTGGGCACCACGATCAAGGTTCATTTTCCCGCCTGCCGCAGCGCCCCAAGTGGCGGGGAGGAGCGGGTCGAAGAGAGGCCGGCCGGCAAAGGCGAGGTGATCCTCGTCGTCGAGGACGAGCCCGACGTCCGCCGCATGGCCGAACGCATCCTGACCAAAAACGGCTACGCCGTGATCGGCACCGACGAGGGCGCTCGCGCGATCCAGATCTGCGCCCGCCCCGAGCAGGAGATCGACCTGCTGCTGACCGACGTCGTCATGCCCGGCATGCTCGGCACCGAGCTGGTCGCGCAGGTGGCCGAACTGTGCCCCAATGTTCCAGTGGTCTTCATGTCCGGCTACAGCCACGAGGTGCTGGCGGCGGACAAGCTTGCCGGGCAGGACGGCAGCGCCTTCATCGAGAAGCCGTTCAACGCGGGTGAGCTACTGAGGACCATCAATGCCCTGCTCGCCAAGGAGAAGGCCCCCGGGCCGGAGTAGGCCTTGAGCCGCAGTCTCGACATTTCCGCGACGCCGGACTCGGCCGTCGCGACCATTGACCAGAAGCCGACCATCCTCGCCACCGACGATCGGCCCGAGGTGCTGCGTCTGATCGAGCGCACCCTGAAAGAGCGCTTCGACTGCGAGTTCGCGGGGGGAGTGAGGGAGGCGCGTGGGAAGCTGAGGGAGGCCGAGTTCGACCTCGCCCTCTGCGACATCCAGATGCCGGAGGAGTCGGGCCTCACGCTCGCCGACGAGATTGTCAGGCAATACCCCCAGACCGCCGTCGTGCTGGTCACCGGCGAGGACGATCCCGAGATCGCCAAAGAGGCCTTCGGCTTCGGCGTCCACGGCTACCTGGTCAAGCCGTTCTGGCCGGGACAGCTGCTGATCACGGCGATGAACGCGCTGCGCCGGCGCGACCTCGAAATTGCCGAGCGGGCGCACAGCCAGGCACTGGAGGACCGCCTGCAGATGCTGATGGACCGCGCCCCGGTGCCGATCTACATCAAGGACCGCGAGCGGCGTTACCTGCTCGCCAACCGGGTCGCCCACGAAATCGCCGGCCTGACGCCGAACGAGCTGGTGGGCCGCCGCGATGAGGACATCATGTCGCCCGAGGCGGAGCGGATCGTGGCCGAGTCTGACCGGCGGATCCTCGCCGAGGGCTGTACTCATCAGGCCGAGGAGACGCTCACCGTGGGCGACGAGGAGCGGACCTACTTCAGCGTCAAGTTCCCCTTCGTCGATGAGACCGGAGAGATCGCCGGCATCTCCGGGATCTCGACCGACATCACCGGGAAAAAGCAGGCGGAGCGACTGCGCGAAGAGCTCGCTCACTCGCAGGAGCAGGCGATCGAGGAGCTGCGCGCCTCGCGCCAGGAGACGGTCGAGCGGCTCTCCAAAGCGCTCGAGATGCACGATGCCGACACCGGCCGCCACGTCAACCGGATGGCCGCGGTGGCCGCCTTTCTCGCTCATCAGCTCGGGCTCGACCGCGACCGGGTGCTGCTGCTGCGCGCCGCCGCGCCGATGCACGACGTCGGCAAGGTCGCCACCCCGGACGGGATCCTGCGCAAGGAAGGGCCGCTCGACGAGGCCGAGCGCGAGGAGATGCAGCGCCACACCACGGTCGGCTACCAGATCCTCGCCGACTCCGAGAGCGAGCTGCTGCGCCTCGCCGCGACGATCGCGCTCACCCACCACGAGCGCTGGGACGGCACCGGTTACCCGCAAGGCCTGGCCGGCGAGGAGATCCCGCTCGAGGGCCGGATCACCGCCGTGGCCGACGTCTTCGACGCACTGGTCAGCGACCGCTGCTACCGCTCGGCGCTCTCGGTCGAGGACGCGGTCGAAGTGATGGAGGCGGGTCGCGGCACCCACTTCGACCCCCGCATCGTCGACGCCCTGCTCGACCACCTCGAGGAGGCGATCGCGGCCCGTGGCTAGCGAGGCGGCGAGCCCGCCGCAGCTGATCGAGCGCCGTGGCAGCGGCGGCTGGGACAGCGTCCTGGAGACCGAGGCCTATCGCGTCTCGCCGGGCAACGAGTGGCGCTCGGAGCTCTGGCGGGTCGCGGTCACCCAGTTCAACCAGGCGGCCGACCTGCTCGGGCTCGACCTCGACGCGCGGGCCCGCCTGCTCGAGCCGCGCCGCGCCGTGGTCGCCAACTTCCCGGTCCGCCGCGACAGCGGTGAGATCGAGAGCCTCACCGGCTACCGCGTCCAGCACACCTTCGCCCTCGGCCCGACCAAGGGCGGCGTCCGCTACGCGCCCGGCGTCTCGCTCGGCGAGTGCGCGGCGCTGGCGCTTTGGATGAGCCTCAAGTGCGCCCTGCTGGGCCTGCCGTTCGGCGGTGCCAAGGGCGGCGTGCGCTGCGATCCCAACCGCCTCTCGGCGGCGGAGATGGAGCGGGTGACCCGCCGCTTCGCCAGCGAGCTCGTGCCGGTGATCGGCCCCGACCAGGACATCCCCGCGCCGGACATGGCGACGGGCGAGCGCGAGATGTCCTGGTTCATGGACACCTACTCCCAGCACGTCGGCCACGCCACCCCCGGCATCGTCACCGGCAAGCCGATCGTCCTCGGTGGCACCGAGGGCCGCAAAGCCGCGACGGGCCTGGGGGCGACGATCTGCGCCGAGGCGATGATGGCGCGCCTTGGCCGGCAGCTCTCGGGCGCCCGCGTCGCGATCCAGGGCTTCGGCAACGTCGGCAGCGTGATCGCCAAGGAGATGCAGGAGCGGGGGGCGAGCGTGGTCGCGCTCTGCGACGTCACCGGGGGCATCGTCAACCCGGACGGCATCGACGTCGACGCGGCGCTCGGCTGGGTCGCCGAGTCCCGCTTCCTGCGCGGCTTCCCCGGGGGCGTCGAGGCGACCCGCGCCGGCATGCTGGAGACGCCCTGCGAGATCCTCGTCCCGGCCGCGCTCGAGTGCCAGATCACGGCCGAGAACGCCGCCCGGCTCGACTGCGAGCTGATCGTCGAGGCGGCCAACGGCCCGACGACCCCCGAGGCCGACGCGATCCTCGCCGAGCGCGGGATTCCGATCGTCCCCGACCTGCTGGCCAACGCGGGCGGCGTCACCGTCAGCTACTTCGAGTGGGCGCAGGACCAGCAGCGCTACTCGTGGCAGGCGGAGGAGATCGCCGAGCGCTTGCGCAGTCACCTGGAGAGCGCGATGGACCGGATCGCCGAGGCGGCCGAGCGCTTCGGGGTGCGCTGGCGCGAGGCGGGCCAGGCGGTCGCGCTCGCCCGCGTGGCCGAGGCGGCGCGACTGCGGTCGGTCTATCCGTAGGCCACGATGAGGCTCGCCGGCTCCCAATCCGACCCCGCCGCGTTGCGTCTTCTCTTCGCCCTGGGTGGCGAGAGTCGCCTGGCCCGCCTCGTCCAGCGCGACGCCGTCGGCGGCGACCTCTTCCGTGCGCTGGCGATCCTCGAGGCGGAGGTTCCCGACCTCGATCTCCTCTGCCGCCGGGTGCTCGCCGACCGGCGCCCGACCCTGCGCCAGCTCGGCGAGGAGCTCGGGGTCTCGGCGGAGCGGGTTCGCCAGCGCGAGAAGCGAGCGCGCGAGGCGATCGCCGACCAGCTGCAGATCGAGGGCTCCCCGGTGTGGACCGCCGTCACCGAGCTGCGCAGCCGCTTCGGCTCGCTTGCCCGCCTGCGGGAGCTGGAGGAGGTGATGGCGGCGCTCGCCTCGCAGGCGGATGCGCCTGCCTCGAGCGTCCACCGGCGGGCGCTGCTCCTCTACCTCACCGGGCACGAGGTGTGCGGCGAGTGGGTGCAGAGCGTCGGCCTCGATCGGCGGACCGCAAGCCTGCTCGAGACTCTCACCGAGGACGGCCCGGTCGAGCTCGAGCGCTGCTGCCGCGAGCTGGAGCGGCTGGGCGTCGAGGAGAGCCTGAGGCGCCCCTGGCTCGCGAGCCGCCCGGGCTTCCTCCTCGTCGGCGGGCAGGTGGTCCGCGAGTCGCAGGTCGCCGACGTCGCGATCGCGATCCTGCGCGAGGCGCTGGAGCCGCTCGACCTGCACGAGCTCTTCAAGCGCACCGAGTCGCCGGCGAGCTTTGAGTCCTTTCGCTCCCACATCCAGCACGACGAGCGCTTCGTCCGGCGCGGGGTGCGCCGCTACGGCCTCAGCGAGTGGGGCGGGAACCCCTACTCGACGCTTGCCGAGGAGATGACCGGGGAGATCGAGCGCAACGGCGGGGCGATGCCGCTCGACGACCTGGTCGGCGAGATGGCGGAGCGCTTCGGCGTCGCCGAGGGCTCGGTGCTGCACCGGGCTCGCGCGCCCCAGTTCGAGGTCGACCCGGCCGGCACGATCTCGCGGCGGGTCGCTCCGCTCGTATCGCCGCCGAAGCCCCTGGCGCTGACCCACAACTGCTTCCGCCTCGAGGCGGGATGGGCGATGAAGGTGAGGATCACGCCGGGCCTGCTGCGCGGCGCGACGGTCAACATGCCCCTCGCCTTCGCCCGCTCGATCGGGCTGCAGTTCGGCACCTCGTGCACCGTCGCCAGCCCGACCGGCAGCCTGCGTGCCTACTGGCCCCGCTACGCGGTCTCCGCCGCCTACCTCAGC